>CAYPFC010000327.1:0-2883 GCA_964409815.1 uncultured Pseudobdellovibrionaceae bacterium | reverse complement strand
CAAGAAGGCGATTCTTACGTTTTTCTCGGCGGCTTCCAGATGAACATCAATGTCGGTCAGAGCTTCGGCATCTCCCGCTCGGATTCGTACTCGCGCGGCTGGGGCGTTGAGGCTACGGACATCGTCGCGCCCTTCGTTCGCGGATTGCCGATCGTATCCAGCATACTCAAGCCGTTCTCGTTCAAACTCAGCGGCGGCTCTTCGTTTTCGAGCTCCGACGGTACGACGATCTCCGATTCCACGTACCTTGTGGCGCAAATCGCGAAGTTCCGCGTGCGCCTGGATGAGTACGAGCGATGCGTGGGCCTAAAAATCACGCCCGAGCACTACAATTTCCTCCGTTACTTAACTCACACGGGAATTGCGCGTACGATCGAGTTCAATCAAGCGATCGCAGCGAAGACGCGTCCATTGTTCTTGTGCGAAGGACGTCGAGAGACCACTCCTAAATTCGTCGACGAAATGTACTTCTATTTCACGCAGCACTTCACCGAAGGCGACATGCTCGACCAGGCGGACTTATACAACCATCCGTGGCTGCTCGCGCTTCGCGGTTATCGTGACTTCGGCGCGTTCGTCGAGCAAATCCGCGCGCAGGAAACGATGAACTTGATGGACGCGATTTCGGGCAGGGCGTTTTCGCCGCAGAATCGCCCGATCGATTGGCCGCTTGCCCACATGCGCGAAACGTACCGGATGCTTGTTCCGTCGTTCCCCGGCTTCTATACGGTTTTAGACGAAGGGGAAGGCCTGACGAATTTCCCTCTTGAGAAGCGTTTGGAGTTCATCGATCGCGATCCAAACGAGGTATTCGCGAATCCGCCCTCGAAGGCCGTGCCCGGAAGCCGCTAGGCGCGCTTGAGGATCTCGGCGACCAGCTTACGGCTGGCGCCGAGGTGCTGCGAGAAAATCCGCTCGAGCTCGGGCTTGAGCTTTTGGAAATCCGCTTTACACAATCTTTCGACCGCGCTCTTGAATTCCTCGCGGTTCCTCACGTTCAGGACCGCGGTCGTCGATCCCACGCTTACGTCTTGAAACTCGATCGCCTCGCGATTGTTCAGGTGGTACGGGCCGACCAGCGTGAAGCATCCCGCGCCGAGCGCTTCCATCACCGAGTGTACGGTTCTCTTGAACGATCCGCCGACGAAGGCCATTTGTCCCCACTGGTAAAGTTCTGCGAGTACCCCGGTCTTATCGACCAACAGCACGGCTTCATCCTTCCAGTCGCGCGGCTGCGAAAACAAGACGTAGTCGAGCTTTTCGGAACTCAAGCGCTCGCGAAGAGACTGAATGTGTTTCGGGTCGGGCTCGTGCGGGACCAGAATGAGCTGAAAGCGACGGTCGCGCAGCAGGCCCGCGGTCGCCGAGATCAGGACGTCCTCGTCCTCGCTCCACGTCGAGCCCGCGACCAGGCAGGGCAGCGCGGGCTTCAAAACGTCAGGCAAAGGCTTCGGGTGATCCAGGCGAAATCGGACTTGATCGTAGCGGGTGTCGCCGAACGTCTCGACGTCCGCGCCCGGGAGGAGCGACTCCACGTCGCGCGTATCCTGTGGGCTTACGGTGTAAACGCGGTCGACGAAGCTCAAACGCCACCGCGTAAGCCAACGGCCAAAAGCGCCGAGCGACGAAGTCGCTTTTTGCGTGTACGCGAAAACGGAAATCGGAATCCCGCGCTTTCGGGTCTGCGTAAGAATCTCTGGCCAAAAATCCGTGCGCGCGATCAAGAGCTCGCGCGGGTTGTAGCGCTTCAAAAAACTATAGACGGGACCGGGCAGATCGAGAGGAAGCGGCACGGCGAGATCGACGCCCGGAAACGACTCGACGTTCTTCGCGTACGTCGGGGAAAAGTACGTCACCAAAATCGGAATATCGGGCTTGGCGTACTTGAGTTCGCGAATAACGGCTTTCGCGTATTCGAACTCTCCGGAGGCCGCGTGAATCCAAAACGGGCGCGCGGTGAACGGACTTACGGGCGCGCGCCTACGGCGGAGTCTTAAGCCTTCGCGGATTTTCGGGTGCGCAAGCGACGCAAACGGAAGCAGCAACACCGCCAGCGGCATGAGGATCAACCGGTAAAAGAGGAACGCGAGGGCATTACCCGTGCTTGTGTTTGTGGTCGTGGCCATCGTGATCGTGGGTGTGTTCGCAGTCGTTGTGGCAGTGCGCGCCGGGAGCTTCCATCTCGAGCGTCACGTGGCAGTCGCCGAGCAATCGGCTTAAAAGACGAATCTGTTCTTTCACCGGCTCGGCTTTCGCGAGATCCTTCAAGACCACGTGGCACGAGAGAATGTGACGAACGCCATCGAGGCTCCAGAAGTGAACATCGTGAATCTCGGTCACGTCTTCGATCGCCTCGACCTGCGCGCGAAAGGCGCGTAGGCCCTCGGGATTGGGGTTTCCCTGAAGGAAAAGGCCGACGGTGTCCGCGAGGTGGCGCACGACGTTGTAAAGCACGAAGAGCGAAATTCCGATCGCGAGTACCGGATCCAGCCAAACCCAGCCGAAGAACTGAATAAAAAGGCTTCCGATCAAAACGGCGACCCAGCCCATGACGTCCTCGATCAGGTGCCACTTCAAAACCTTTTCGTTTTGCGTGTGCCCTTGACCGAGCCTCCAGGCGGCAAAGCCGTTGACCGCGATACCGAAGAGCGCGAGTCCCATCATGCCGAGTCCGTGCGGATCGCGCGGCTCACCGAAGCTCGAGACGGCCTCGGCGACGATGTAGACCGCGCCGACCGAAATCACGAGGCCCGAAACGAACGCGGAAAGAAGCGAGAGGCGCCGAAGTCCGTAACTGAAATTTTCGCTCGGGCCTTGCGCGGATTTACGCTGCAAAAACCAGCCGATCCCGAGCGAGATCGCGTCGCCGAAATCGTGAAGCGC
>CAYPFC010000326.1:0-2893 GCA_964409815.1 uncultured Pseudobdellovibrionaceae bacterium | reverse complement strand
AACTGGGCGGACTTCACCGGCACTTCAACCGCGGAAACGCTGGCCTCGTTCTCGGGCCCGATCGAGGTTGAAATTGGAGTCTCGGGCTACACGGGAAGTGGACAACTTTACTATCGAATTGATTACGGCGTGTGGAATTCGCTACCGACCTCGGGCTCGATCATCACATCCATATCTACCGGCGACACTCTTCAGTTCGCGCACTACGGGACCGGAACTTCAACGATTACGGTCACCAACCTAAGCGACGGTTCGGCAGTCATCGACACGGTCAATTCGACCGGTGGAGACTCCACTCCCAATCCATATACATTTACCGATCTCACGTACGCCGTCCCGTCTACCGTGACGCCGTCGAATATTGTCCAAATCACCGGGATAACGGGATCAATGGCTGTCGATCTCAGCGGATCGGGATCGACAATGGAGGCTCGAACTTGCTCCGATGCCGCCTGCTCCTCCGTGATCACGACTTGGACCGACGTGGGATTGCTAATTCAGAACGGACAGTACCTTCAAGTTAGATTTACGACCCCGCCCGGAAACGGGGCCATGCGAAATGTTAACGTAGCCGTCGGCGCGGGAACTGATGAGTGGGTTGTCACGAATGCCCCGAGTGCGCCGAGTGTCAGCTATCGCACCGTCACGGGAATTCAGGCGGCGCAGACAACCTACACATTCTCCGCCCAAAGCGTGGGAACTGCGAATGCAACCCGAGTTGTCGTGGTAGGGGTTTCAGTACTTGGCGGAACGCCAATCACGAGCGTGACTATTGGCGGAGTCTCGGCCACAAACGTCGGAGGCAATGTGTCGTCTTCACTATTTTACGCTCCCCTTCCGACGGGTACGACAGCGGACATAGTCGTCACAACGGGTTCGAACGCGGACAGCGTGGGCATTAACGTCTACCGTATGATAGGCAATAATCAGGGCATTGCTCCGGTCGTGGTAACAGAAACGATGAACGACCCTTCTCATACGAGCCTTAACTTATCGCACAGCGTTCCGAACGGCTCTTCGACAATCTGCCATCAACGCCGCGCGGGTACCGGGGGCGTAGCTTGGACGAACGCGACAGAAGGCGGAGATTATGTCTTCGCTACAAACCGCGCGCTTTCTGGAGCTTACTTCACATCCCAATCCGGACCCGAGACGCGTTCGATAACAGCGGCATACGGAGCTTCGAATTGGGGCATGTTGGTATGCGCGACTTGGCAGTGAGCGTGCGTATTAACCGACCCAAGTCTTCATCAGATTTTCAAATTTAACTTTGAGAGCCGAGTGCTCGGGTTTTGAGAGCGCAGGATCCTTAGTCGCGAGCTCGAACGCGGCCTCGCGCGCCTCCTGTAAGAGCTTCACGTCGCGCACCAGATTCGCCATCTTGAATCCGGGAAGGCCGCTCTGGCGCGTGCCCAAGAATTCTCCAGGCCCGCGCATCTCGAGGTCGGCTTCGGCGATCTTGAAGCCGTCGTTCGTGCGCTCCATGATCTCGGCGCGTTGTTGAGCTTCGTCCGAAAGCGCATAGCCCAGCATGAGAATGCAGTAGCTCTTGTACGCTCCCCGCCCGACGCGGCCCCGGAGCTGGTGCAGCTGCGAGAGGCCGAAGCGCTCGGCGTGCTCGATGAGCATGATGTTTGCGTTCGGTACGTCGACACCGACCTCGATCACGGTCGTCGACACTAAGACTTGAATCTCGTTGCGCCGGAATTTCCCCATGACGTCGTCTTTCTCGGCGGCCTTCATCCTCCCGTGCAGCAGACCCACTTGGAATTCCGGAAACTCGGACTTTACCTTTTCGTATTCTTCCAGCGCGTTCTTCAAATCCATCGTCTCACTCTCTTCAATGAGCGGATACACGATGTAAGCTTGGCGGCCGGCGGCGACGTGCTCCTTGATGAAGCCCATCACCTGCGGACGCTTCGACTGAAACGTCTTCCGTGTGAGAATCGGCTGACGCCCTTTTGGCATTTCGTCGATGACCGATACATCGAGGTCCCCGTAAACGGTCATCGCGAGCGTGCGCGGGATCGGCGTCGCCGTCATGACCAGGAAGTGCGGCGAGAGGCCTTTGCGTTTGAGCTTATTCCTTTGTTCGACCCCGAAGCGATGTTGCTCGTCGACGATCACGAGCCCGAGGTTTTTGAACTCGACATCGTCTTGGATGAGCGCATGCGTTCCGATCGCGACGTGGATCTTGCCCGCCTTCAGGTCCTCGAGGATCGCGTTTCGTTCTTTGGTCTTCACTTGGCTCGTGAGCAAAGCCGCCTTCAAACCCAGAGGCTCGAGCCGCTTCACCGCGTTCTGGTAGTGCTGCTCGGCCAGGATTTCTGTCGGCACCATGAGCGCCGTTTGCATCCCGCCCTCGGCGGTGAACGCCGCCGCCATCAGCGCGACCAGAGTTTTCCCGCTCCCCACGTCGCCCTGGACCAACCGATGCATCGGGTGCGCCTTAGCGAGATCCTTCACGATTTCAGCGTACGACCGCTTCTGCGCGCCCGTGAGCTCGAACTCGAGGCTTTTCTCGAGGCGCGAAGCGAGCTCCCCGCTCGCCTGAATCGGAGTCGACTTCTCTTTCTCAATTCCCGCGCGCTTGGCCGCCAGGTGGAGCTCGATCATGAAGAACTCGTCGAAGATGATCCGCCGCTGCGACGGCGCTTCGAACTTCAAGAACTTGTCTCCCTGATCGACCGGCGGATCGTGGATTTCGCGCAGGGCCTGCTCCAAGGGCAGTAAACTGTATTTGCTCAATACCGACGACGGCAAGACCTCTGGAATCTGCTGACCGATCACCGTCTTGATCAGACGAGAGATCTTCGCCGACGTGAGCATCTCGATTTCGGGATAAATCGCGATCAGCGCGTTCTCGTTTTCTTCTTCGTCGGTGATCGGATGA
>CAYPFC010000325.1:1167-2897 GCA_964409815.1 uncultured Pseudobdellovibrionaceae bacterium | reverse complement strand
CGAGGTATACGTTCATCAGAGTCGGATGCTGACGAATGGCTTCGTACATTTTCGGCTGGGTGAACGCGGGTTCATCGCCCTCGTTGTGTCCGAAGCGGCGGTAGCAAATCTGATCGATGACGATGTCCTCGCCGAACTCCTGGCGGAAGCGAACAGCCATGTCGATCGCCTTCACGCAGGCTTCGGTGTCATCGCCGTTGACGAGCAGCACGGGCGCCTTGATCGACTTCGCGACATCGGACGAGTAGCGCACGGAGAGCGCGTCTTTCGGGTCAGTCGTGAAGCCGACCTGGTTGTTTATGATGATGTGAATGGTCCCGCCGACGGTGTAGCCCTGAAGGTTGGCGAGCTGCAGGGTCTCGGCGACGACGCCTTGGCCTGCGAACGCGGCGTCCCCATGAATGAGAATCGGCATGACTTTCTTGCGAGTCTTTGTGTCCTGACGGCGGCGCTGCTTCGCGCGCGTCATCCCGAGCACGACCGGGTCGACCGCTTCCAAGTGGGAAGGGTTGAAGGCGAGCGAGATATGGCAAGGACCGTTCGAGCTTTGGCGATCCGACGAGTAACCCAAATGATATTTCACGTCGCCGTCGTACTCGGAGTTCTCGAACGCCGTCCCGTCGAACTCCGAGAAAATGATCTCGAGCGCCTTTTCCATGAAATTCGCAAGCACGTTGATACGCCCGCGGTGTGCCATTCCGATCACGATCTCCTCGATGCCGAGCGCGGTACCTTTAACGACCGAGCGCTCGAGCATGGGGATCAGCGCGTCGCCGCCCTCGATCGAGAATCGTTTCGTTCCCACGTAACGGGTGTGAATGAACTTCTCGAGGCTCTCGGTGCGCGCGAGTTGGCGGAAGATTTCTCGGCGATCCTCGCTGGAAAGATTGAGTGGATTCGGATCCTTCTCGAACTCGCGGCGGAACCAGTCGCGCACTTCGGGTCGGCACTCGGCCACTTGCGAGGTCAATGTCTGGCAGTACGCCTTTTCGAGGAAGGCGATGATGTCGCGAAGTTTCGCGTTCGGCAAGCCGACGATCGCGCCGACGCCGAACGTGTGATCCAGATCGGCGTCGCTCAATCCGAATTGCTTTAGGTCGAACGAGGCGGTCTCGGGCTGCATCAAGCCGAGCGGGTCGAGTTTGGATTTCAGATGTCCGTAGTCGCGGTAGTGCTCGATCAAATTGTACGCATTGAGCTCTTTCTCGGAGAACGCGCCTTGGCCCGGAAGTTTTTGCGCGAACTCGACGCCTTCGAAAAACAGACGCCATTGCGGATCGAGCGAATCGGGATTGTCTAAATAGGTTTGGTAAAGACCTTCGATGTATTCAAGGTTCGAGCGATTGACCGAGCTGATACGTTCCAAAGTGCTCACTCCGAGATGGTTGGGTTACATCATATTTATAGCAAGATCTCCTCGCTCGGGGCAGTGACATTGCAAGATCGCAAGACTTTAAATGCGACGCATAAACCGCGCACTTAGACGAGAGTCGGTGTTTTCCGGCGATGAAACTCTTATACTGGTCCGGTCATCCGGAGGAATTCTTTGAAACGCATCTTAGTGGCCGCGCCGATCGTGATCGCGCTCCTCTTCGCGAGTGCCATTTTGGCATTCAACCTGGGAGTCTTTCACTCTCAAATCGAAGCCCGCATTTCGGAAGCCGCGGGCGCGAAGACTCAACTCGGCAAAATGCAGCTAGCCTACCGTTGGCCGCCGCTTCTCACTATCG
>CAYPFC010000325.1:0-1157 GCA_964409815.1 uncultured Pseudobdellovibrionaceae bacterium | reverse complement strand
GTCGATCATCCGATGGCGACGGTGCGGTGGACGAGACTCGAAGTAGAGGCGCTGAAGATCTCGGCGCCTTACAATCTGCGCATTCGCATCGATCAGCCTAAAATTCAGGTCAGGCCTGACACGGCGAAGTCGGCACCCCCGTCCAAGCCGACCCCTTCCGCCGGGCCGGCGCGGAACTCGAAACCGATGTCGCTCGCGCTCGACGTTCGCGGCGGCGAGATCGATTCTTCATTCGCGAAAATTCAAGGTCTCGACTTGCGCTTCGAGCAGCGTCAGCTCCTGAAATCCGCGGCCAAAGTCAGTCTTCAGGCCACGGTGACGGCGAGCGCGCTTCCCGTGCCGCTCCCGGTGAAGCTGCATTCCGATTCTTTGACAGTAAGTGAGGAGATGATCAAATCAACGGCACTTTCGATGTCGGTCGGGGGCCTGAACGCCTCGGTGCAGGGGACGAGCTTGCTCAAAGAGGCGCGCCACCGCTGGTTGCTGGATCTGAGCGCGCCCGATCTTTCGAAGCTTCCCGAGCCTCCCATGCAGATTCCCGCGAAAGGGTGGAGGGGTTCCGTTCGCGTAAAGGGAGAAATCGGAAAACTTTCGGCGTCGGCCCCGTGGCAAGCGGAAGGCGAAGTTTACGCGCGCGGCGTGGGCGCCGACGTCCAGTTCAAGCAGGACAAGCTTAACGTCGTCGGTCCGTTCGCCCTCGACGCGCAGGTGAAGTTTTCCTACTTGAATGAAAAGCCCAATATTCAGAATCTCAACGGCGAGATCGACCTCACACGCGCGCGCGTGGATTACGAGGGGATGCTAGCCAAAGCCGCCGACGTTCCGCTGAAGGCGCGCGTCCAGGCCCAGGGCGATCCGCAAAAACTCGCGATCGAAGTTTTGGAGATCAAAATCTGGGACGTGCGCGCGGACGTGAAGGGAACGGTTGAGCTCAAGGCTCCCTGGCCCGGCGCCGTGCGGCTCGCCGTCGCGCCGGTGGGACTTGCCGGTGCCGAGAAGTGGCTGATCCCATTGCGCGCGTCGCCGGTGAAAGGGCAGCTCGCGGTGAGGGCCCTCGTTCAAGGCCCAATCGGAGATCCGCTCGCGGCGCGAGTTCTGGTCGAAGATTTAAAATTGAAAGATTTTGCGGCCACGGTCGATTACGAGAAAGCGGGCGT
>CAYPFC010000324.1:0-2906 GCA_964409815.1 uncultured Pseudobdellovibrionaceae bacterium | reverse complement strand
AGTGCGTCATTCGTCGCCGTCCGGGCGACGAATCCTGGATCCGAAAATCGGATTTTTATTTTTTGGGGGGAGAGGGTGACAAAGATGAATTTGAATTGAAGATGAAGATCGTGAAGGAAAGGTGATTAAGAAAATGACGAATATGAAGACGAAAGGAAAGTGGCTGGGACCATGACGATGACGAATATCCTGATGCCCAAAGAACCGTAACGAAAATAACGAAAGCTCGAAACTCGAACCAAAATTCAGAAAACGAACGAACGCCGCTCGCTTTTAACCTAAACCCAAACCCCTTCCGCAGCGGAAGTACCTCAAGTTAATTCGACTTGAGCCGACCTCCGCCAAATCAAAACGAACTCTCCCCGGAAGGCGGCGGGACAAGCCCTCTCACGGACGGACGAGCCGCGCACCACCGCGACGGGCGCCTCTTCGAAGACGCAAACCTCGCGTACCGCCCAGACCTCGCCAGAACCTAGTTCCCCACCAATTTCTCCACATCGATTCCGTAAACGCGAATGCGATCGTGGAGCGTGCTCTTCGCCATTCCCAAATCGGCGGCGGTCTTGCGTTGGTTCCCGCGATTCGCGATCAACCGGCTCTTGATCATCTCGAGCTCGATTTCCTTGATTACCGAGCGCGACGGCTTGAACGCCGCCGCCGCCGCGGTCTCTGTCGAACCCTCCGACTGGCGCCCAGGCATGAGGTCGATGAGCTGCGAAACGTGCGCCTCGGCGATTTCGTCCGAGCCCCAGAAGGCCTTCGCGCGGGCGACGACATTCTTGAGCTCGCGAATATTTCCCGGCCAATCATGGCGCTTCAGCGCTTCGATCGCGCCGAACGAAAAGCGAACTCGCATCTGGCGGGCGAAGTGATAGAGCAGGGACTCGAAGTCCTCCATACGCTCTTTGAGCGCCGGCGCACGAACTTGAACGACGTGCAACCGGAAATACAGGTCGGCGCGGAAGCGCTCTTCGTAAACGAGCTTCTTGAGGTCATGGTGAGTCGCCGCGACGATGCGCACGTCGGTCTCCACCGAGCGGTCGCTTCCTACCGGACGGATCTGGCTATTTTCGAGCGCGCGCAGGAGCTTGGGCTGAAGCGCGAGCGGCAGGTCGCCGATCTCGTCCAGGAACAAAGTTCCGCCCCGCGCGGCCTCGAAGGCGCCCTTACGATCGCCGGTCGCGCCCGTGAAGCTGCCGCGTAAGTGACCGAAGAGCTCGCTCTCGACCAGCGTTTCACTGAGGGCGCTGCAGTTCACGCTGACGAACGGCCCACCTTTGCGCGACGAAAGCCGGTGCACCGCCTGCGCGATCACATCTTTTCCGGAGCCCGAGGGCCCGGTGAGCAAAATCGGAAACGGCGAGCTCGCCACGTTCGGCAGCCGCTTGAGCTGCGCGCCCCACGCCTCATTCAAGCTCGTCAGCTCGTCGATCGCGCCGCCGCCTTCTTTGCGCCATGAAAACGTCAGCTCGGATCGCCCGATGCGAATCCGGTCTCCGTCGTTCAGCTGCGCCTCGAAGATCCGCGCGCCGTTGACGAACGTGCCGTTGCGTGAGCGCAGGTCGCGCAGAAGAAACGCTCCGGGCTTGCGCTCGATCCGCGCGTGGCGGGACGAGGCGAACTCGTCGTCCAACGTAACCTGGTTCTCCGGGTCGCGGCCCAAGGACAGGAAGTCTCCAACCTCCACGCTGAGCGCGCGGGCCGAGTTGCGCCAACTGAGGAATCCGGTGTCCTGGGGTGAGTCTTGAAGGATAGTCTGCGTGGTCATGAGATTTAAGCCTCCCGAGTGTTTCACCGGACACTCTACAAGCCGCATGCCTTCGCGAAGCCCCCGTATATTCGCTCTCGGTGTCCGGACGTGTCCGGAATTTCGGACTTTGCCCCGGACAACCGGACGGTTTAAGATGCCTCACATGAAAGTCACGTTCCTGAAGAGTGGTGTCCAACCTAAGGACTACCCCTACCCGTACAAAAAAGAGGTCGCCATCGTCGGCCGCTCCAACGCCGGGAAGTCGTCGTTCCTCAACGCGCTCACCGGCGCCCAGATCGCCAAGGTCAGCGCCACTCCGGGAAAAACGCGCCTTCTCAACTTCTTCGACCTGTCCGGCAAGCTTTACATGGTCGATATGCCCGGCTACGGGTTCGCGACCGGCAATCGCCGCGAGGTGGAGAGCTGGCGCGAAATGATCGAGACCTATCTTCAAGAGCGCGAGTCGCTCTGTGGAGTCGTACTGATCATGGACATAAGACGCGACTGGAGCGGCGACGAGCAGATGCTCAAAGAATGGTTCGACCACCACGGAACGAAGTGGGCGCTCGTTCTGAACAAGGCCGACAAACTCTCGCGCTCGCAGTTCCTCCAGCGCAAAAAGCTGTTTGAAAAGCATACGGGAGGCGCGCCGGTCTTTGTTTCCTCCTCGCTCAAGAAAACCGGATTCGACGAGATCAAGAACGTGATCTTCAAGGAGTGGCCGCAATGAAAGCTCTCGGTGTGATTCCCGCGCGTTTTGCTTCCACGCGCTTCCCGGGCAAGCCTCTCAAAAAAATTCTGGGTAAGCCGCTTCTTCAGTGGGTGATCGAGGCCGCGCGCACGAGTACAAAGCTCGACGACGTGTGGGTCGCGACCGACCATGCGGAAATCCAAAGCCTCGCGCAGTCGCTCAAGGTGAAGTGCGTGATGACTTCGCCCGATCTCGCCACCGGCAGCGACCGCGTATATGCCGCGGTCCAAGACACGCCAGTGGACGTCGTTCTCAACGTCCAAGGGGACGAGCCGCTCATCACGGGCGGGCTGCTCGATCAGCTCGTTGAACCCATGCTCAAGGATCCCGGCCTGCAGATGGCGACCCTCGGCCGCCAGCTCAAATCTGGTGACCTAGAAAGCCCGACGACCGCGAAGATCGTGC
>CAYPFC010000323.1:0-2937 GCA_964409815.1 uncultured Pseudobdellovibrionaceae bacterium | reverse complement strand
TGGGCGAGATGGCCTCGGGCCTTCCCGCAACCGCGCTCCTCTTCCCACTTCAAATCCGAAACGGAAAAGACGATACTCGAAAGCTCGTAAGAACGATTCTTTCGGTCGATGAAAGCAAGAAGGCCATGGTCTTCGCCGGCGATGTTCCGAAGGGCGCCTTGGCGCAACTCATGCGCGCCAACTTCGATCGACTGATCGATGGCGCCGCTTCAGCCGCGCAGAACGTCGAACTGAAAACCGCTGCGGGAGACCGCACCTTAGCGCTCGCGATCAGCTGTGTCGGGCGCAGGCTGGTCCTCGGCGAGCGCACGGACGAAGAAGTCGAAGCGACGCTTGAGCGTTTACCCAAAGGCGCGCATCAGATCGGATTTTACTCGTACGGCGAGATTTCGCCGTACGTGACCGGCAACGCCTGTGAGCTTCACAATCAAACGATGACGCTCACAACGCTTACCGAGAAAGAAGCGGGATGACCCATAAGTTGCTAATGCGCCAATTGAAGCGGTTAGGGTTGTGCCACGAGGCACTGCCTCATTCGCTTGCCAATTGGGAGCAACTTCTGCAAAAGGTCAGCAAGGCCTATACGGAAGCCGACCAGGAACGCTATCTGCTCGAGCGCTCGTTGCACATGTCGTCCAATGAAATGCAGGAGCGCTGGCAGAAGGTCCGCGCGCTTGAAGAACAGTGGCGTTCGTTGAGCGAGTGCGCGCCAGATCTGATCTTGATGGTGGACCTCGCAGGTTACGTCACGTTCGCCAATCGCGGCCGCGGCGTTTACACGCAGGCAGAGCTTGTGGGCAAGAGACTCGAAACTTTCTATATGCTCCCCGACAATCGTTCCGCTACGGCCGCGTTCGAGCAGGCGCTCGCCAAAAAGAACGCGAAAGTCGAGATTCGCGGCCTGGGGCCCAATCGCGAAGAGCTTTGGTTCTCGCAACGGATGAACCCGATCGAGAAGGACGGGATAGTTACCGGTGTCCTGGTCGTCGAGACCGAAATTACCGAGCAAATCAAAATGCAAAAGCAAATCGAAGTCGAGCGGGCGAAGGCCACGCACTCCGCGAAGTTCGCGATACTCGGAGAGATGGCCGGAGGGATCGCTCATGAGATCAACACTCCGCTCGGGACGATTCAGCTGCTTTCCAGCATGCTCAAAGAGCTTAACGGCGGGGAAGCTCTCGACAAAGTAAAGATCGATATGGTGGCGGATAGGATCGATGCGACCGTAGGAAGAATCTCGAAGATCATCCGCGGCCTGAAGACGTTCGCCCGTCAAAGCGAGGGGGATCCGTTCGTTCCAGCCACCATCGCCTCGATTGTCGAAGAAGCGATGGACCTAATGGGCGAAAAGCTCAAGTTTCAAAACATCGAGATGCGAATTGATTCAATCCCGAACGAGCTTATGATCGAATGCCGGGCCACGCAAATCACTCAAATCATCATGAACCTCTGCAGTAACTCCGTGGACGCGCTGAGCGATCAGAAAGAAAAATGGATCGAGATTAAAGCGCGCGAGCGTGATGATTTCGTGGATATCGTTATCACCGACAGCGGGCGCGGCATTCCCGCGGCGGTTCGAGAGAAAATCATGCAGCCTTTTTTCACGACGAAGGAGCTCGGCAAAGGTACCGGGCTCGGGCTGAGCATCTCAAAAGGTATTGCGGACCAGCATCACGGCCAGCTCTATCTGGATGAGGGCAATAAGAACACGAGCTTCGTTCTCTCGCTCCCGCGAGAGCGCAAACGGATGGCCGGTTAGATTCAGCATTCCACGTTGGCGTTAGTGAACCCAAAAACCCTTGATCTCGAGCAAGCGCTCGCCTTCGCAGAACATATCGCCTTCGGTGATCGCATAGACCGAGCCGGACCATGAAGCTC
This sequence comes from uncultured Pseudobdellovibrionaceae bacterium, assembly GCA_964409815.1. Taxonomy (GTDB): domain Bacteria; phylum Bdellovibrionota; class Bdellovibrionia; order Bdellovibrionales; family UBA1609; genus JALHOQ01. The sequence continues at coordinate 1,059 of CAYPFC010000323.1, read as the reverse complement.
CCTGCTTATCGAGGAACTCCGCGCACAACGTAAGGCTGCGCTCGATGTTGTAGCTGCCCTGATCGATGTCATCAATTCCGCAAAACCGCAGACTTTGCTTATCAAGCGTTAAGACGTCGCCGCCCGAGATCACTTCGACGGTGAACGAAGCAAAGCGCTCTTTCACGAGATCGACCATCTTTCCCGCGCAAGATGTTCGCTTGTAATACTCAGTCTGGTTCTTGTTCGACTCGAGCAGGCGATCGCCCGCATCCTCGAAACGAATAGATTCTGCGAACGCTCCCGTCGACAGAAAAGAAGCGAACGCTAACGATGCCAGGGCGAATTTCATTTCGATACCTCCGGGTTTTCCTGTGCGTTTAGAGGAACGCGCGGAAAATCGCAAATCAAGATTCGTGCTTGAGTAAGTTCTATACGACCCTCGAGGGCGTTAGCTTTGCGGGGGTTCGAATGGAAATTTGCCCCATCCACCGGCTGAAACCGTTCCTATTGCGCCGATATTCTGGAATCGGTTTTGCTCGGAAGATTCCGTAAAGGAGAAGAAATGCTTGAAGAACTGATCGAAAAAGGTGGGCCGCTGCTTTGGCTCTCGGGTGTCGCGGCCGCAGCCCTGATCGCTTTTTTGGTTAAGGGCGCCCTCGCGCTCGTGCTCCGTTACTTGAAGCCTTACGCGGAGAAAACCGCGAACCCGTGGGACAGCGCCGCGATCTTCGCGCTGGAGGGAACCGCCTTTTGGGCGCTCTTTATCTGGTCCGCCTCGGCCATCATTCCCGTCCTCGACTTGCATCCAAGCGTGGACAAGGCTTCTCACACCATCCTCATTCTGACTTCGGCGCTGCAAATCGCGATTTGGGGCATCCGCGCCGTCCGGCATTGGCGAGACGGATACATTCGCGAGCGCACGGCCGTGGAGCCCGGAGCGGAGGCCGACATGTCCATGGTCGCGGCCATCAATCTCATGGGGACCGCTCTGCAGGGGCTCGTGGTCATCGTCGTCATATTGCTCGCGATGAGCAATTTGGGAATCGACGTGATGGCGCTGCTCGCGGGGCTCGGAAT
>CAYPFC010000322.1:0-2944 GCA_964409815.1 uncultured Pseudobdellovibrionaceae bacterium | reverse complement strand
AATCGCTCACAACCAAATCATACGTATTTTTTGTGAGCAAGTGGATCGCCTCATCCGGACTCGAGGCGACGTGCAATCGCACCCCTGGAATTTGTTTGAGCTCGCGAGAGAGAAGCCCCAGGAAGTCCGGGTCGTCATCGACCACGAGCACTGAAGCGAGAGCGGTATCGTGCATGGTTACCTCCGTATCCCCGAAGGGATACGGAGCATTTTCCATGCCTTGACGGATATTATTCGGTGTCGGTCTTGTCCTTGATTTCGTCACCGATATTTTTACCGGTATTTTTGACCTTGTCCTTGGCGCATTCCAATTTGCCCTTTACCCAGTGGCAAGTTTCATCTTTGGCTTTCCGGTAAGTTTTCTTAGCGGATTTTTGAATATCGCCGGAGGTTTCCTCAACCTTCTCGCCGATGGTTTCATTGTCGGCCAAAGTCGTGAAGCCGAGGGTGAGAGCAAAAGAAAGTAAAACGATTTTTAACAAATGCATTTTTATCTCCTTGTGGGAATGCAATCGAGTTCAGGGCTATTTCTAATCACGCGACCGAGTTAAGGTAGCGTCGATGGCCGACGTCCGGTCACCAAGCTCGCGACCAAGCTAATCACCGCGAGGATCAAGAAAACGCCGAGCAATGTTTGGCCGATTTCAAGCGAAAGGCCGGCAACGTTTCCCGCTCCAAGTAGGATCGCTACAAGACCGAGTACGAAAAAAATTAGGGCTGCACGTAGCATAGTTCACCTCCATGACTCTCGATTGAGCAATCCGCGGGCCACGTCTAGAACGCGGGGCATAAAAGCACACTACATCCTTATTTAGTACGTCACCTTAAAAATGGTGGAATATCTCCACTTTTCGCTTGGGGTAAAAATGAACCCGTGTTATCCGTTGGGGCATGAAAAGACCAAAACTTGTCGTTATCGACGATGATCCCGATGTACAAGACCTCCTGGTGGGCTTCTTTCGCCCTAAGGGATATGAATTAACAACTTTCGACGACGCGGAAGAGGCTTTGAAAGTCGTGTCCGCGAGCGAAGACTTCTGCGACGTCATTCTCTCCGACTTGCGTTTGCCGAAGATGAGCGGCGTGGAGCTTACTCAAGCTCTGCTCGAGAAAAACATCACCACGCCGATTATCATCATGACCGCGCACCGAAGCGCCGAGATCGCGCTCGAGGCGATCGAAGCCGGAGCTTACGACTTTGTGGTTAAGCCGCTGCACTTTCCGCAGCTGCAGGTCTCGGTCGAGCGCGCGCTTCATTTCAGCAAGATGCGCGAAGAAAACCAAGTTCTGCGCGCGGTCGTTTCCGGCGGCGAAGGCCCGCTCAACGGAATCATCGGCAAGAGCCCGAAGTTCTTGCGTGCCCTCGATCTCGCTAAACGCGTGGCGAACAGCTCGGCTCACGTCCTGATCACGGGCGAGAGCGGTACCGGTAAGGAAGTCGTTGCGAAGGCGATCCACCAATTCGGTACGCGTAAGAAGGGTCCATTTGTCGCGATCAACTGCTCGGCGATTCCGGAAAACCTTCTTGAAGCGGAGCTCTTCGGTTACGCCAAGGGCGCATTCACCGGAGCGGTGGAAAAGCGAATCGGCCTTTTTGAAGAGGCGAACGGCGGGACGCTGTTCCTGGACGAGATCGGCGATTTGAGCCTGCCCCTTCAGGCGAAGCTCCTGCGCGTCCTTCAAGACAAGAAAATCAAGCGCCTGGGCGAGAACCAGACCCGCACGGTTGACGTGCGCGTGGTTTCGGCGACCCACAAGAACTTGCGCCAAGAAGTTCTCGAGAACCGTTTCCGCGAAGACTTATTCTTCCGCCTTAACGTGATTCCGATCATGCTGCCGCCGTTGCGCGAGCGCAAAGAGGACATCATGCCGCTTTCGGAGTTCTTCCTCAAAAAGCATGCGGCGCTCAATCGCGTGAACGTGAAAGGCTTCTCGAAAGCCGCGAGCGAGTTCCTTCTAAAGAACATTTGGAAGGGGAACGTTCGCGAGCTCGAGAACGTCATCGAGCGCGCTGTGGTGCTGAGCAAGTCGCCTTCGATCGAGATCACGGATCTGAGCTTCGAGGAGGATGCGCATGAGGAAAGAAAGACTTCGGTCGAGCTGGTCGCCGGGGACCAATCGCGCTTTGTGGTTAGCGATGAGAAGATTCTCCCGCTCGACGAGCTCATCAATAAGTACATCGTCTTCGCGCTGAGCTTGAATCAGGGCGCGAAAGACCGGACGGCGAAAGATTTAGGGGTAGATCGAAAGACCCTGTATCGTCGCGTGCGCGAGATGGAACAGTCGGGAACGCTCATCAATTGAGCGTCGTGAGCGGGGCCCTTACTAGTTAGGGGCTCCCGAAGACACTTTATTATACCACTGTTCGAAGAGGCCGAGTTGCTGCGAGGCCTCGTGACGATCCTGTTTTAGGCCTGCCGCCTCCATTTGAATCGCCACTTTTTCCAGATCCGAATAACCAAACGAAGCCGCGTTGCCCTTGAGTTGGTGGCCGATGCGCTTGAACTCCTCGAACGAGTTCGTAGTTAGGGCCTCGCGGAGACTCTCGATGTCTTTCTTGCGGCGCTCGATGTATTTCAAGCGAGCTTCTTCAGGAATTAGCATTTCTAGATCCATGATCTTCCTTTCCTCCGCTTATGTGCCGTCGAATCTACCAAAGCCCGCGGGTCTCAGGCAATCCTCAATGTCGCGGTTTCGGTACGGTCATGCCCCGCGGGTTTGGGGCAACGGGGAACATGCCCACGTAAAGTTTTTCCCAGATACAATAGAGCGCCAATCCACGTCATAACTCCCGTGGCCGGCGAATTGCTCTGCAGTTTATACGAGAGTCCATTGTGGAGGAGCAACTCATGAAAGCGGCTATCACCGTGATCTCCGGAGTCGTTGTTGGCCTGTTGATGGCGTTCAACGGATTAACGATGTGGGAAAAGCGCCGACGCGTTTT
>CAYPFC010000321.1:0-2951 GCA_964409815.1 uncultured Pseudobdellovibrionaceae bacterium | reverse complement strand
TACGCGCTCAAGTTCGCTCAGGATAAGGTCAAGGAAGGCGGCAAGAAGCGCCGTAAGGTCTATCGACCGAAGGGCGTGATGGATAAGCTTCTTCACACCGTCATGAAGCCGGTCGTTTTCAAGAAGGCGCGCCAGGGCGTCTTGAAAGAGACGAAGGGATTCTACCCGGCGCCCCTGAAAGCTTTGGAAGTCGTTAAGAAAACCTACGGCTACGTGAATCGCGAAAAAGCCTTGGCCATCGAGGCCGCAGGTTTCGTCGAGGTCGCGACCACTCAGGTTTCGAAGAATCTCATCGATCTCTTCTACATGATGGAAGCGGTGAAGAAGCAGACGGGCGTCGAGGGCGCCGACGTGAAGCCCGTGAAGGTTGAGCACATGGCCGTACTCGGTGCGGGGACCATGGGCGGCGGTATCGCGCAGGTCGCGGCCGATAAAGGCATCAACGTGCGCATGAAGGACATCAACAACGACGCTCTGGCTTTGGGTTTCCGTCACGCGAGCGAGATCTTCGGCAAGATGATGAAGCGCAAGCGCATCACCAAGCACGATTACGACGCGAAGATGGCGAAGATCTCGGGTACGCTCGACTACTCGGGCTTCAAGCAAATGGACGTCGTCGTCGAGGCGATCGTCGAGGACATGAACATCAAGAAGAAAGTGATCGCGGAGACGGTCAAGAACTGCAAACCCGAGGCGATCATCGCGACGAACACGTCATCCTTGAGCGTGACCGAAATGTCGGAGGCGCACCCGAAGCCTGAAAATTTCGTGGGTATGCACTTCTTCAACCCGGTCGATAAAATGCCGCTCGTGGAAGTCATTCGAGGTCCGAAGACTTCGGACGTCGCGACCGCCACGATCTTCGAGCTTTCGAAGAAAATGGGAAAAACGCCGGTCGTCGTGAAGGACGGGCCCGGCTTCCTCGTGAACCGCTTGCTCATGCCGTACATGATCGAAGCGATGTTCCTTCTTCAAGACGGAATGGCAATCGAGGTCGTCGATCGCTATTACACGCATAAGTTCGGAATGCCGATGGGTCCGTTCCGCTTGATGGACGAAGTGGGCTTAGACGTATGCATCAAAGTCGTGAAGATCTTTAAGAAGTCGCTCGGCGAGCGCATCGAAGTACCGAAGCTCATTGAGCCGTTAAACGACTCGAAGCGCCTGGGCAAGAAGAGCGGCCGGGGGTTCTACCTCTACGACGACAAGGGTCAGCAGCTCTCGGTCGATCGCAGTGTGTACACCGAGCTTGGGCTTAGCGCTCCGACCAACCCGCTGACTGAGAAAGAATGCATCGATCGCGGCGTGTTCATCATGATCAACGAGGCGTCGCTCGCGTTGATTGAGGATCACATCGTCTCGCAGCCTCAGGACGTCGACCTCGCGATGATCATGGGCACGGGCTTTCCGCCGTTCCGCGGGGGATTGTTGAAGTACGCGGACTCGTTGGGTACGCAGTACATCGCGCAGGAGCTTGAGCTCTACGGCACGAAGTGCGGGCCGCGCTTGAAGCCCGCGCGCCCGCTCGAAAACTTGGCGAAAAATAATCGCAAGTTTTATTCGTAATTTAGGTTCGCAGTTTAAATTCGCGGTTCCAATGCGCTCGGCGCCGGTCGTCGAGCGCCGAGGTCTGCCACTTGCACCGTTCCTATGTCGACTGGATTAACCACCACCCAGCGATGGGCCCAGGGGCGGCCCGACAGTATGCCTATTACGGAATAATTCATCCGATAACGATTGAGCCGCAGTTCTAAACCAATCCATTCCGTTCTAAGTTCCGTTTTGTCTATTTCGGCATAACCAGCTGTGAGACCCAAGCATTTCGAAATATGCCGAAATAGACAAAATGGTGGTGTAAAAGAATATCTGAGTGCTCAATTCTTTTATTCTCGAGCCTACCGACAATATTCCGGAATTGGCATGCTCCCAACTCGGAGGGCGACCTCCCGGCACTCGAGCTAACTGCCGGCAGGCGTGTGCTGCCAACCTGGCTAAAGCGCGCCGTGAGCTTCGCCCGCCAGATCCCTTAAGTGACGTTCCTGTTTCGCGAGCGCATCGAAGTCGCGCTTCTTCGGGGGCGTGTTGAGCTGGGACAGCAGTATTTTTTTGTACGTCTGCAATGCTTCGATGAATTTGACCATGTGGCGCGCGTACGCCTCGCGGTAGGCGCGGTTTTCGGCCGCGCTCATCGAGTTGACCTTGTTGGGTAACACGGACGCGCTACAGTCGGCGGTCGATAACAGCTCCGAGCACGCGATGACGATGTCGATGCCATCCAGCGCCTCGATGATTTGCGCGTCCGTGATATCCGCGGGCGCCGAAAGGTAGCGCATGAGTTTTCCGGCGGGCATCAAGTAGCGACCGAAGTTCATCATGATCTGCGTGTGATCGAGCACGCCCCGCGATCCCTCGGGACAGAGAGGTTGGGCCTTCGCGTGAACCGCGAAGATCGCGGCGATCAGTAAAACGAGACGAAACATCGCCTTTAGCTATGCGCCGTAGGGAATCAAGTCAACGAAGGGAAGTGCGAGTTTTCAAGTGGCTTGCGATTGAAGTTGGTTCAAAAGGCGCGCCCGGAATGAGCGCGCCCGCAAAAACGCTTACGACTATTCGTCGAAGTTATAAAGTATATCGCGAATCTCGTTGGCTTCCTCAGCGCTCAACTGACGATCGCCGAGGAAGTGCTCTTCGACTCTCAAACCGTTCTTCGAGCGGATGTGGCTCGAGAGCGTGTAGGTCTTGCCGTCACGAGAGATCGAGATCGACGTGATCGAGGCTTTTGAGTTATCTTGCGCGCGTTCGAGGGACTCAAGCTCCCAGCGCAAATCGATCTTACCGATCGCGTCCTTAAGGAACTCCGCCGAGCCGTTCAAGGTGGCGCGCATGTACTCTTCCGATTGCTGAAGCATCGAGCTTTTCGCGCGCGGCTCCGCCGTGCCCGAGAACTGAAG
>CAYPFC010000320.1:2509-2984 GCA_964409815.1 uncultured Pseudobdellovibrionaceae bacterium | reverse complement strand
ATCGGTCACGGTGACGAAGTCATCACCGCCGCGAACACGTTCATCGCGACCGCGGGCGCGATCAACGAGATCGGCGCGACCGTGAAGTTCGTCGACGCCACTCCGTACTACGTGATGGACGCAGAGAAAGTCGAAGCCGCGATCACCAAGAAGACAAAGGCGCTCATGCCCGTTCACTTCACCGGCGAGCCGGTCGAAATGGAGCAGCTCCTTTATATCTCGATCAAGTACGGACTTCCGATCGTCGAGGACGCGTGCCAGTCGATACTTTGCAAATACAAAGGCACGAACTGCGGAACGTTCGGCGTCGCCGGGGGGTTCTCTCTGCATCCGCTGAAGAACTTGAACGTATGGTCCGACGGCGGCGTGATCGTCACGAACGACGCCGAGATGGATCGCAAGCTGCGCTTGCTGCGCAACCACGGCCTGAAGAGCCGCGACGAGATCGAAGTCTTCGGTTACAACTCGCGCCTCG
>CAYPFC010000320.1:0-2499 GCA_964409815.1 uncultured Pseudobdellovibrionaceae bacterium | reverse complement strand
TCCGCAAACCGAGGACATCACGAACAAGCGCCGCGACAATGCCGCGTACTACGACGCCGCCTTCAAAAAGATGGACGGCCTGGTGCAGCTCGCGCCCCGCCGCCCGCACGTGCAGCAGTGCTATCACCTCTATATGTTTGAAGTGGACGAAAAGGTGCGCGATTCTCTGCTGAAGTTCCTTATCGATTCCGGAATCGAAGCGAAAGTCCACTACCCGATTCCTTTGTACCGCCAAGAAGGCTTGAAGCACTTGGGCTACAAGGCCGGCGACTTCCCGGTTTCCGACAAGCAAGCCAAACGCATCGTCAGCCTCCCGGTGGATCAGCACTTGAGCCGCGCCGAGCAGGATTACTGCATCCAGAAAGTTCAGGAGTTTTCCAGTTACGCGTTCCGTACGTCGGTTTTGCCCAGCAATTTCAGGAATCGCGTGCGGAAACCATGGCGGCCATCGAGGCCGTCATGGCGCGAGGGGATTTCATCCTCGGGACGGAAGTCACCCAGTTTGAAAAGGACTTCGCCGACGTTTGCGGCGTGAAGCACGCGATCGGCGTCGCGAACGGCACCGACTCGCTGATCATGTGCCTGCGGGCGCTCGGGATTGGCCCCGGCGACGAGGTGATTACGACGTCGAACTCGTGGATCTCGTCGGCGTCCTCAATCGCGCTCATCGGCGCGAAGAAGCACGAGCTCGGCGCGAAGCCGGTCTTCGTCGACGTGGCGGCGGATCAGAATATGGATCCGGCGCTGCTCGAGCGCGCGATCACTCAACGCACGAAATGCATCATGCCCGTGCACCTGACGGGTCGCTGCGCCCGCATGCCCGAGATTTTAAAGATCGCCGATCAACATAAAATTCCCGTCCTCGAAGACGCGGCCCAAGCCATCGGCGCGAGCGTCGCCGGAATCAAGGCGGGCGCGGGCGGGCTCTTCAGCTCGTTCAGTCTCCACCCGCTGAAAAACCTGAATGCGGCCGGCGATGCCGGCATCATCACGACGAACGATGACGACATGGCGAAGCGATTGAAGATGATGCGCAATCACGGCATGCGCAACCGCGAAGAGATCGACTTCTGGGGTTACAACTCCAGGCTCGACACCGTTCAGGCGGCGATTCTCTTACCAAGGATCAAGAAGCTTTCCCAGATCATCGAAAAGCGCCGCGTGACCGCGAATCGTTACAACGAAGGGCTTTCGGGCCTGGTGAAGACGCCGACCGAGCGGCCGGATGAGTTTCATACGTATCACGTTTACGTGATTCAAACGGATCGCCGAAATGACCTACAGAAATTCCTGTTGGATCAGGGCGTGGACACGAAGATCCACTACCCGATTCCGATTCACCTACAGCGCGCGGCCGCCGAGCTCGGCTACAAGCGCGGCGACCTGCCCGTGACCGAGAAACAAGCGGATCAGATCCTCTCGCTCCCCGTGCATCAGTTCCTCACGCGCGATCAGGTCGATTTCGTGATCGACCGCATTCGCGCGTTCTTCAGGACTTAGTCACCCATCTCGTAGTGCAGGCGAAGCAAATAGGTCTTCACTCGGCCCGCGCGCTCGTATTCGACGTAGATGTCGAAGACTTCCGGGATCAGGTAAGTCTGGATGAGGATCTCCTCGGTCGTGCGATGAAGGATCGTGCGTATGAGCCCGCGCGCGTAAAGCGCTTCCAGCTTTTCAATCACGCCGGCATCGGCCTCGGCTTCGAAGGCCAGAAACTCTTCCGAACGCAGGTACTCCAGAGCCGCGCGGCGACCGATGGTCGTTTTAAACTTATGGCGCAGTCCACCCGTTTCGTCGTCGAATACATCGGGCCGCTCTTCGGCGATGCTCTTGAGCGCCGTCTGCATGTCGAATTCGGAACTCATTAAGATAAGGTCGGTACCGCCGTTGGCGACGCCGGCGAGCTCGGTGATTTCGGTCATCTCGGCGATAAGCGCCTTTTCCTCCTTCGCGCTTAACGAAGGCGGGGCGGCGAAGGCTTGAAACGAAACGAACAAGGGCAATACGAGCTTAAGCATGGCTCATCCTCCTGGGTTTCCCAGGAGGTAAGCCAGAGAGCGCTAAACTGTAAAGTCATAGTTCGATTGTGCGGCGTGACCCGGAAAAACTGCCTGGCACCCTAAACGAAATTCAAATGCTGAGGCTCGGTGCCCGTGGGTTTTTGAGAAACCACGGTCCCTTTCTTTACGCCGTCCAAGTATTCGTTCACCTTGTGCTGCAAGCAGAGCGTTCCACACATGACTTGAGCGTTGAAATCGGGCGAAGCGAGGTAGTTGATCACTTCCCAGTAACGATCGCTGTTGTAGATGTCCTTAAAGCGCTGGGAGACGATATTGCCCATGTGGAATTTTTTGTACTGATCGTTGAAGAACATTCCGCAGGGAGCGACCAGTCCTGAGCCCGAAATCTGGAGCAGGAACGGCGGACCGTAGCAGCGCTGGTAGGAACGCGTGCCTTCGTCTTGAATCTTCGACCACTTCACGCTGACCTGGTAGCCCT
>CAYPFC010000319.1:0-2992 GCA_964409815.1 uncultured Pseudobdellovibrionaceae bacterium | reverse complement strand
TGAGAGTGCCGGAGGCGCGTGAGCGAGAGAGTCTGCATCTTGACGCAAGTCGCTAGCACGGGCAGTTTAGAGAGTCAATGCAGGCCATTTACGAAGTCCGACTCGAAGTCGATGCAGAGATTGAAGGCGCTTATCACGAGTGGCTCGTCGAGCACATGCCTTTGGTTGTCAAAGCCGGCGGTTTTGTGAAAGCGAATTTATATCGCGAAGAAACCTCTGGTTCCGAAGTGGTCTGGGTCTGCCACTACGTCGCGCGCTCGAGCGAAGACATTCACAATTACATTCGCGACAAGAGCGCGGACCTTCGTGCCGACGCGGTTTCTCGCTTCGGCAACAGGTTCCGCGCACAGAGGAGAATTCTCGTCTCCGCGACTTGACAGGGCGCAGTTAGAATCGCAAATTGTGGGCCTACCTCGATCCGAAAGGAAAGCCATGACCACGCAAGTGAACTGGAAGAAAATTCGCAGTGAGTTCAACCGCCTGGCCGACGTGGACACTCTGAAGAGTGAAGTTCAACGTGTCGGCGCGGAGATTCGCAATTTCGATTTCCACACCGTGCTCAGCCCGGCTGCGCAACAGAAAGTGAAGACTTTCGAGAAGCGCTACTCCAACTTGATGCGCACAATCTCTCAGGCTCAACGCCAGGTGGATCGCGAGTTCAACCGCATCCTGCGCGAAATCAAAACTCGCCGCAAAGACGTGAATAAGGCGGTCACGCAGCAGAAGTCGAAACTCGAAGCGGTTTCGAAACAGTTCAAAAAGAACTTCTCGAAGAAATCGGCGGCCGCGACCAAGAAGCGTGCGTCAACCAAGACCGCGGGCACCAAGAAGCGCAAGTAAAAAGAAGGTCTATTGGAACGCGAATCTTATTCGAGTTTGAGTGAATCGACGCCTCGTTCGCACGAGGCGTCCGTTTTTGAAGGCTTGGAGAATCCCATGAAATTGGATCACGGCAATTCGTTTATTCCCCGCCACCTCGGTCCCAACAAAGAGTCGATGGCGGACATGCTCAAGCTTCTGGGCTTGAAGAACCTCGATGAGTTGCTCGATAAAGCCCTGCCCGATTCGATTCGCTGGAAAAAGCCGCTCGATCTTCCGGAAGGATTGGGAGAGGCGAAGCTTCTCGAGACCGCATGGGCGCTGGCCTCGAAGAACCAAGTCTTTCGCTCGTTCATCGGTCAGGGTTACTACGACTGCCTGACTCCGCCCGTGGTCCTGCGTAACATCTTGGAGAATCCGGGATGGTACACGGCCTACACGCCTTACCAAGCAGAGATTTCTCAGGGCCGAATGGAAGCTCTGCTGAACTTTCAAACGATGATCATGGAATTGACCGGTATGGACATCGCCGGCGCTTCGCTGCTCGACGAGGGCACCGCGGCCGCCGAGGCCATGCACCTCGCGCTCGCTTCGCGCAAGAACAAGAACGCGAAGAAGCTTTTCGTTTCGCGAGACGTTTTCAAACAGACTCTGGAAGTCATCCAAACGCGCGCGCTCCCGCTCGGCGTGGAAGTCGTCGTAGGCTACGAAGATCAAACCACGTTGACGGACGAGTTCTTCGCCTCCGTGATCCAGTATCCGAACGCGCGCGGCGAGATCAAAGACATCTCGGGCTTCATCGCGCAGTCGAAAAAGGTCGGCGCGATGTCGATCGTCGCTTCCGATTTGCTTGCTTTGTGCCTGTTGAAAGCTCCGGGCGAGATGGGCGCCGACGTCGTCGTCGGCTCTTCCCAGCGCTTCGGCGTACCTTTCGGATTCGGCGGTCCCCACGCGGCGTTCCTGTCGACTCGCGAGGAGCACAAGCGCTTGATGCCCGGACGGATCATCGGCGTGAGCGTCGATGCCCAGGGCAACCGCGCGCTTCGCATGGCTTTGCAGACGCGCGAGCAACACATTCGTCGCGAGAAAGCGACGTCGAACATCTGTACCGCGCAAGTTCTGCTCGCGGTCATGGCTTCGATGTACGCGGTTTACCACGGTCCCGAGGGCTTGCGCGGAATCGCCGAGCGCGTAAACAACCTCGCGCGCGGCTTGGCCGCGGGCTTGCGTCGCGCAGGCTACACTCTGCTGACCGAGAATTTCTTCGACACCGTACACGTGAAAGTCACGCCCGAGCAGCGCGAGGAGATTCTCATGCGCGCGGCGAAGGCCCGCATCAATCTGAACACGCTCTCTAGCGACACGTTGGGGATCGCGCTCGACGAAGTCTCGACTCCCGAAGAGATCGACTGGGTCACGCGCATCTTCGCGGGCACGCGCGAAGTGCCGACGCTCGACGAAGCGTTAAAAGGCAACACGATGGGATTGCCGGCCGGCGTGAAGCGCACGTCGAAGTATCTCCAGCACCCCGTGTTCAACAGCTACCACTCCGAAACCGAGATGCTTCGCTACATCTTCCGCCTGCAGGGCAAGGATCTTTCGCTCACGCAGTCGATGATCCCGCTCGGCTCGTGCACGATGAAGCTCAACGCCACCGCCGAGATGATCCCCGTTACCTGGCCCGAGTTCGGCCGCATTCATCCCTTTGCTCCAGTCACACAAGCGCAGGGTTACCTCGAGCTCATTCATCAGCTCGAAGGCTGGCTCTGCGAGATCACGGGTTTCGCGGGCGTCTCGCTGCAACCCAATGCGGGCTCGCAAGGCGAGTACGCGGGTCTTTTGGTGATTCGCGAGTACCTGAAATCGAAAGGTCAACAGAACCGCAACGTCTGCTTGATTCCTTCGAGCGCGCACGGAACGAATCCGGCGTCGGCCGTGATGGCCGGCTTTAAAGTCGTGGTCACCGCGTGCGACGACCAGGGCAACATCGATCTGGGCGATCTGCGCGCGAAGATCGAAGTCCATAAAGAAAACCTGGGCGCCTTGATGGTGACGTATCCGTCCACGCACGGCGTGTTCGAAGAGACATTCACCGAGATCTGCGACCTGATCCACAAGGCCGGCGGGCAAGTGTACATGGACGGCGCGAATATGAACGCGCTGGTGGGCGTGT
>CAYPFC010000318.1:0-3049 GCA_964409815.1 uncultured Pseudobdellovibrionaceae bacterium | reverse complement strand
CTACTTCACGAAATCGATAAAGAGCGAAATCTGCTCGAACGATTGAAGATTCGATATGGGCATCGCTTTGCTCATCTCGAGAATTCTTGCGACCTTCACCTTCATCGGCTGCAGGTCCTCGGCACGCAACTCCACCGCGCGCGCGTTCACGACGTCGCGGATGTTCGTCTGTAAACACGAAACGAGCTCTTCGATCTTCGCGCCGTCGAGGTGATCGCAGCTCAAGCAGGTCGTCTGGCCCGCGGGAGCCGGCTGGCTGCCGTGCGCGTACATGTAGCGATCGCTGACTCCGCACTCGGGGGACGCGACGGGACTGCCCATCGGATACTGAACGACTTGCACCTGGCAGTAGTAGCGATATTCCGTGCGAACGTTTTTGCGGTCTTGCTCACGAACGGGTGCCGGCTGAGTGAGCTTCGCGACGAGGCCCGCCAAACGTTTACCCGGCTGCCCGTTGAAGTCCGCCTCGAGGCTCGCGCAGATCGCGACCTGATCCGCGCCACCGCGGAACCAACCGCTCTCGAGCTCGCGCGCGCCGATCAACGTGCCCGGAATCGACGTGTTGGGGCTCGCAGCCTGACCGCACGTTAAATAAGGCTTATAGACCCACACCGAAGAGCATGTGTTTTGCGCCCATCCTTGAACCGACCACACTGTCAACAGAACGAGTAAATGCTTCACGAGCTACCTCTTTAAAAAAGAATTGGTTTGTACGAGGGAGCGAATGAGCAAAGGGAGTGCCGGAATTAGCCGGCCTGGGAGATTTCCGGGCTCTTAAGCCACGCGGCCGCGCGGTCAAACGCGCTTTGAACGCCGCGCACTTGGGCGGCGACGTCGGGAGTGTAGGCATTGGCGGCACCGAGGTCCGCGCAGACGCGCGCGAGCTTGAGGAGACCTAAAGTCATCGCGGGAGAACGCAACGCTTCGGCCGCTTCCGCGACGCCCGCGATATGGCGCTTTTCGCTTTGAAACTCGAGCTCGGCGATCAGACCGGGCGCGCTTGCCAGGAAGTCCTCGACTAAAACATCGAGCAAAGTGCGGCCCTCGCCCGCGGGATGAGCCGCGAGCGCCACTAAACGAGCCGAATCGAATTCCGATGCGTGGTTAGCCATTCCCCCTCCTTATCGGCGCATTTTGAGCCGCCCATAACTCGACCTTCGTGGGTCTATTGATAAGGTATCAGCTCGCGAATAAACGCCTGCCCCCAGGGCGCGACCTGGCAGGTGTTCGGCATATTCTCGACCCCGTTCATGCAGCCCGACCAATAGCCGTCGCTCGAACCCGAGCCGTCGAGGCCGTCGAGCTGCCAGGCCTGGATGTCGAGGACCTCGGCGGTCATTCCGCGGCGGAGGCTGTAGCGGGAATATCCCACGAGGCCCCAATCGCGATTCGGGGTCGGATCGTAATCCGCCTTCACTCCGCGCACGGCGATCCCGCTAAAGCCGCCGTACGGCGTATCGGTCACGAAGGACTTGTACGCCGCGAGCGCGTCCTCGCGATTCAAGAGCGCGTAGTAAAACGAAAGATCTTTGTTCTTATCGTGAGGATTCGAGCCGATCCTCGCGACGACTTTGCCCGGCACCGGGTGAAGCTCCTCGAACGGGACGATCTTCCTGTCTTTATATCCCAGAACTTCGACGGCGGCGGAAGCGTTGCACTCGGTCGCGGACGGATCGATCGTGCAGATCGACATCACCACGTAACAGGCGTTCGGCCGCGGGTACACCTTCATCACGCCCCAACGCAGTTGAATCCCGAGCTCGGGAAAGTCGGCCTCCTCACCTTGCTCGATGAGGTTGTTGTCGATCATGTACTGACGGGCTTGCGCGCGGACCTCGTCGGTCAGACGACAGTTGCGAAGCGCGGCGTGGGCTTGGCTGGAGAGCAGAATCGAGAGCGCGAGAAGAGCTTTGGTCATTTGGTTCCCCCCCTTTGATGGCCGAGGGAGATATCACGCCCCCGAGAGAAAACAAGGGCGCAAATTCTTAAATGTTTCTTCTGTATTTTCCGCCCACTTCGTAAAGCGCGGTCGTCATTTGGCCCAGGGAACATACGCGTGACGCGTTCATCAGGGCGGCGAATATATTCTTTCCGCCGACGGCCGCGGACTTCAGATCGGCGAGCGCCGTAGCGGCTTCTTTACTGAGGCGCTGGTGGTACGCGTTCACATTGTCGAGTTGTTGTTTTTTCTCTGTCGACGTTGCGCGTGCCATTTCGATCTTCGGCGGCACGTACGCGGCGTCGAGCGTCTTGGGATCGACGAACGTGTTCACGCCGATGATCGGAAGCTGCCCGTTGTGCTTGAGCGTTTCGTAGTAGAGCGATTCTTCCTGTATGCGGCTGCGCTGGTATTGGGTTTCCATCGCGCCCAAGACTCCGCCTCGCTCGTTGATCTTCAAGAACTCCTCGAGCACGGCTTCCTCGACGGCTTCGGTGAGCCATTCGGTGAAGTAGCTGCCCTGGAGAGGATTCTCGTTCTTCGCGAGGCCGAACTCTTTGTTGATGATCAGCTGAATCGCCTTCGCGCGACGCACGCTTTCTTCGGTCGGCGTGGTGATCGCTTCGTCGTACGCGTTCGTGTGGAGCGAGTTGCACTGGTCGCTGATCGCGATCAACGCCTGCAGCGTCGTGCGGATGTCGTTGAAGTCGATCTCTTGCGCGTGAAGCGAGCGACCCGAAGTCTGAATGTGGTACTTGAGCTTCTGCGAGCGATCGTTCGCCTGGTACTTATCGCGAAGGGCGATCGCCCAAATCCTACGTGCGACGCGACCGATGACCGTGTATTCGGGATCGAGCCCGTTCGAGAAGAAGAACGAAAGGTTCGGCGCGAAGTCGTCCACCTTTAAGCCCCGCGAGAGGTAGTATTCGATGTACGTGAACGCGTTGCTGAGAGTGAGCGCGAGCTGCGTGATCGGATTCGCGCCCGCTTCGGCGATGTGGTAACCGCTGATGCTCACCGAATAGAAATTGCGGACGTTATTCTGAACGAAGTACTCCTGAATGTCCGCCATCATCTTGAGCGCGAAATCGATGGAGAAGATGCAGGTGT
>CAYPFC010000317.1:0-3058 GCA_964409815.1 uncultured Pseudobdellovibrionaceae bacterium | reverse complement strand
GCACATCGCGACCAGGTCCTGGGCGACTTCGCGGTAGCGCTCGAAATGGACGGCAATCTTGATCTTGGTGCCCACGCCGTCGGTGCAGCTGACCAGGCAGGGTTCCTTCATTTCCTTGAAATCGGCTCGAAACAGGGCTGCGAAGCCGCCGATGCCCTCGACCAGGCGCTCTTGATGGGGCCATTTCGCGGGAGCGGTGGCTTTCAGCCAGTCTACGAGGGCATCTCCTGCCTCGACGTCGACTCCGGCCTGCTTGTAATCGATGGCCACTGGAACTCCTTCGCTTGTCGGTGCCATGGATTTACCTCACGAAATCGGTGAATTCAACCTGTCTCAAGGCGAGACGGGCATGATTCTTTTTGGAACTCCCTGCCGAACTATGGCTTAATTTAGAATGGGGACACACGAGGGTCATTTTATGAACGGAAACGTGCTCAAGAAAGCCGCACAACTTATTCTTCTTGCCGGAGCCCTTATAGCGCTGCTGGGGCCGAGTGCGAACGCGGGAGAATTGCCCGGTTTTCGAGTCGCACAATTCGACGCCGATGACACCTACGACCCCTTCGCCGACTACTCCGAGTTCGATGAAGCCCAGGACGAGGAAGCCGACATCAACTTCTTCCGCAACGGCCGCTTCGTCACGATCGGATTCACGGGTGGGATGCGCGGCTTTACGGGTGGACTCGGTAACATTTACGAGAGCAGCCCGGCGTTCGGTCTCTACCTCTCCTACTTCTTCGATCTGCGCTTCGCCCTGCAGTTCAGCTTCCTGACCTCGGACCACGGCTTTCACGTGAAGTCGAACGGCTCCGGCCAGAAAGGCACGGGGAACGTCGGCATCACGAACTTCGGCTTGGATTTGAAGTATTACATCAACACGCAGAACGTGACGAAGGGGCTCGCGAAATTCAATCCGTACATCATCGCGGGTTTCGCGCGCGTCGACCGCACGACCAACATCGAAGGCGTGGCCGGCTTCGGCAAAGAGGGCGCGATGGCGTTCGACCTCGGCGCCGGCATCGAGCTGCCGATGATGAGGAACAAAATGTATTTCGGCGGACAAGCGATGTACCAACTCGTGAATTTCTCGAACGAGAACTCGGAGATCGTTTTCGACAATAACGACCGTACGGGCCAGTATCCGAATGGGGATACGTTTACGCTGCTTGGGATTTTAGGCGTTAATTTCTAGAACTGGCCCACTTTCCTGCGGAAAGCTGGGCAGGGAAATTGCCAATCACTAGGGCATGAGAAAATATCACTGCCCTTACTGTCCTGTGATCTTAAATCCATCCGAAGCTCGGACGTCGGTCGTTCGAAACGGATATTTTAAAAGAAAATCCGACTTACGAAGGATCCGCAGGTATCGCTGTAAGCGATGTTTAAAGTACTTTTCTTTTGCAAGCCATCATCGTTGCTTTGGCCAAAACAAAAGGCATTTGAATGAAAAAATAAAAGTCCTCTTCGCTTCCGGTGTCTCGCTAAGGCGAATCGCTATTCTCCTAAAGATCAGCCGCACGACCGTCGCGAGGAAGCTTAGGTTCTTAGGTCGCGTGGCAAGAGAGAAGAATCTAAGTGACCAGTTTCAATATCTCGCCGCTAACGAAATTCAGTTCGATGAGATGGAAACATTCGAGCACACGAAACTAAAACCCCTCTCAGTTCCGCTTGCGATTGAGAAAAAAACGAGACGAATTTTAGGGTTCGCGATCGCCGAGATGCCTGCCAAAGGGCATCTGGCAGAACTCTCCCGAAAAAAATATGGAAGGCGCACCGACAAGAGAGTCGAAGCGAGACTTGAACTTTTAAACGAGATTAAACTCTCGATAAACCCATTCGCCCTCATCGAATCTGATCAGCATCCGAACTACCCAGCCGAGATCAAAAAAGTCTTCCCCCTAGCCGCGCACGTCACGCATCCAGGTCGAAGAGGTTCGATCGTCGGACAGGGAGAGCTTAAGAAAGTGCGATTCGACCCACTATTCAGCCTAAATCACACATGCGCAATGCTCAGAGCAAACGTAAATCGGCTGTTTCGACGGACCTGGTGCACAACGAAAAAGCGAGAACGACTTGCCGATCACATCGCGATCTACGTGGAATATCACAACTCTAAGTTGATCGGTTGATGGAACATGCGCAAGATTGTGGGCCAGTTCACTAGTTTCTTTTATCGCCGTTCATAACCTCGTACGCGCGACGCAGTTTCTGCGGATCGTACTCGGTGAGGCGCTCGGAATAATCGCCGGGTCCGAAGTTGAAACGGCTGATGATCATTTGTGACCCGATCGAGCTATTGGGATTTTCGCGAAGGCGGGATTCCCAATAGGCTTGCGGAACCGCGAGATTCTCCATGAACGGATCGATCACGTAGGGCTCGGTCCGGCCCGCCTTATTGCGCACGAGAACGATGTTCACGACGTGATAATCCCAGTGTGGCGTAAAGTAGCGGCCGTTTCTATCCCTCGCGCGAGCGCGACTGTCGGGAATAATTTGCCCCTTGAACGGCCACCAGCCACCCGGCTCCAAATAAAGCTTTACCGTCTCGATGCCTTCTTGCGCGAGCATGTCGCCGATCTTGTGCGCGCGCTGAGCGCACACTTCGCCGTCATAGACTCGCATCATGTCGTTATAAAGATTCTTTAAGCTATGCAGTTTGTCCTCGGAGATCACGCTGACCGGAAGCGGCCGCCCCAAGTGATCCGTAATCGTTTGGCGCTCAAGCTCAAGCCCGTTCCCTACGGGCGGTGGCTCATGACCCGTGTTCTGGATGCCGCATCCCGAAGTCGTGCCGCGCGTGCATTCCTGATTCGCCATGTTGATGAGGTCCACGATGCCGGAGGCATCCTGGGCGAACGCCGCGGGAATCAGAAATAAAATGAACGAAAGCATGAACTCGTATCGGCGTTGCGAGCCGCGCGCGCAAGTCTAAGAAATGACGTGGACGCGTCTCTTTTTGAAACGCTACTTATCCGCGCTTGTCAGTCGGAAGCCACGCTCCTGTGCCATATCCTGATCTCAACACGCCGGAGTCTTTTGTCCGTACGCTCTCTCCGCA
>CAYPFC010000316.1:0-3077 GCA_964409815.1 uncultured Pseudobdellovibrionaceae bacterium | reverse complement strand
GTCCATGGTGGCTTGCTCGGGATCGGGCTGGACGTGGCAGTCCTTCAGTGTGATGACGCGATCCTGGGCGAGCGCGTTCACCGAAAATAAGAGGAGCGCCGCGAGTGCGATTCTCATAACTCACCTTTGTTCGAGCTCAGCTTTTCATAACTGGCCAACATTCTCAGGCGCTCGGTCTTGTTGAGATAGGCCAGGCAGGGACGTCCGCACGAGATCGCGTAGTGGAGGCAGCTTTGCGCTTCAAACTTGCGCGAGCAATGCTCGCGCACGAGGTTCACGAGCAGCTCTTGAGCGCCGCTGTCGAGATTCTTGAAAATATCGGGTTCGCGATTCTGCTTCAGGTGAGAGACGACTTCGCCCACGTTGGTTGAAAACATCTGCCCTTGCGCGCGCTCAGGCATACGCAGGTAACCGAAGTGAACCGCACCCAAGACCCCCGAGACCAGGAGCGCGAGCGCGATAAGGACGCGTTCGATACTCATGCTTATAATATCGGTAGAACTTAAGGGCGTTCAAACGCCCCGGAATGAGACGCCCAACTGAAAATTAAAGGATTTCCGCTGTCTGAATGTTCATCACCACGAGAAGCCGAGCTGCACTTTGACGACGGCGAACATCGGGAAGCGGCGGAAGTAGTTGGCGGCGTCCTCGGCGTCTTCGCGGTCTTGCGCATCGGTCGTGGCGTTCACGTACGGATTGTTTTCCTCGAGGATCACGAGCGGCATGTGGATGGCGAACCAGTCAAAGCCCCACACGAATCCGCCCTTGGATTGCCAGCGGTTTCCCAGGCCCCAGGTGAGCCCGAGCGATTTGAGCTCATACGCTTCGACGTAGCCGCCGGCGACGCTCGAGAGGTAATCGTTCCCGTAGCCCGCCGAAAAGTCGTAATAAAAAATCCCGGTATGCATACTGAACGAATTGCGCTTTCCGTATGTGCGCCAGAGCAGAGAGATGCGCTGCTCGGTGATCGAGGCGAGATCGATGCCTAAGTAGCCGAAGCCGAAGCTTCCGCGCATGTACTCGAGCTCGTACGTCGTCGACTCGGACTTGTTGTATCCGATCGTGAATCCGTATTTATTGAGCGTCCACGTTTCAAAGAGCGAGTAGTTCCCGGTGATCGTCCATTCGCTGTTTGCGCGGCGTTCGCGCGCGGCCGCGAGCGAAGCTTTGGCTTTCTGGAGTCCTTCTTGGCCGGCCTCCGCCGCATCCGAGGCGCCTTCCTTTACTTTGTCCCAAGTGGACTTGTCTTCTTCGCTGGCCTTTTTCGGCTCTTCGTTCGCGGCTTCTTTCTTCTTACCTTTGTAAGGCGCGGTGATGCGCTCTTCTTCGGCGAAGGTGGCGAGGCAAGCGATTGAGAGCGCGAGCAGAATCAGACGACGCATGGGTTACCCTTTGATGAATCCGAGATAGAATTTAAGCTCCGCCAGGCTTTCGTGAATATCGTCGAGCGCGCGGTGGCCGTCCTTCTTCTTGAACTTCTGGTTGTACTTCCCATTGAATATCACTTTCCACGCGGTGACGTCCACCATTCGGTAGTGAAGACTGGACTCGAGCTGAGGCATGAAGCGACGAATGAACAATCGGTCTTGAGAAATCGAGTTGCCGGCGAGAATCGCGCGCTCGTCTCCGAAGTGTTTTTTTACAAAGTCAAAAAGCTCGCGGTCGACGACGGCCGGATCCTTGCCCGAGGGGATCTTCGCGGTCAGTCCGCTTTCTCCGTGATGTTTCTTATTCCAATCGTCCATCGCGTCGATGTACTTTTGCGGCTGCTTGATGATCGCGTGATACTCGCCAAGCGGATTCAGGTCCCAATCCGTCGCGATCGCGGCGACCTCGATCGGAACTTCCTTCTCGACGTCGAGCCCGGTCATCTCCATATCCAACCAAAACAAGTTCGCAGCCATTCATTACTCCATGTACACGATCATCACGCCATCATTCGCGCCCTCGGGGCTCCACGGATATCCCGCGAGCTTCAGGTAGCGCGCGACCTCGGCTTTCACTTTCCCGGTGCCCTTGCCCGGCATGATGCGCACCTGCGCGGCCTTCGCGTGCTTCGTCAAAAAGCTCTCGACCGCGTCGAAGACATCCTCGGTTTTGTACCCATGCAGATCCAGGGTGGGAATTTTCTTCGGAGAGTTCATCCGTAAAGCCTCCAGACTCATTTAGCTTAAAGCGCGGGGCGTGAGAGTCAAACCGCCTAAAGCCAGAACTTGACTGCGTAATCCCTCATGGCCACAATGCGGCATCTTCCCGGAGGTGGTTTTTGGATCTCAATCTGGAAGGGCGATGGGCCCTTGTCGGAGGAGCTTCTCAAGGGATCGGTCAGGCGGCGGCCACGGCGCTGGCAGGGGCGGGCGCGAACGTCGTCCTGATGGCTCGTCGCTCGGAGGTTCTCGAGCAGGTTCGAGAGTCGCTTCCGAATGCTCAAAAACATCGCACGTTGGCTTTGGACCAAGAGCGCCTCGAGGACGTCTCGAGCGCGATCACGCGACTGGTGGCCGAGACGGGCCCGATCGCCGTGTGGGTGAACAACACCGGCGGGCCGAAGCCGGGTTTGCTCGCGGAGGCCAGCCCCGACGAGATCGAGCGCGCGTTCCGCGGACACGTGCTCGCGTCGCAGATTATCTTGCGCGCGCTATTGCCGGGAATGAAAGAGCTCGGCTATGGGCGCATCATCAACGTGCTTTCGACGTCCGTAAAAGTTCCGATTCCGAATTTGGGCGTATCGAACACGATTCGCGGCGCGATGGCGTCGTGGGCGAAGACTTTGTCGTATGAGCTCGGGCCGATGGGAATCACGGTGAACAACATCCTGCCGGGATTCACCGAAACCCCGCGCATGGACGTCGTCGTGAACGGCACCGCTCAGAAGTCGGGAAAGCCGGCGGACGCCATTCGTAAAGAGATGACCGAAGGCGTGCCCGCCAAGCGCTGGGCTTCGCCGAGCGAGACCGCCGACGCCATTTTGTATTTCGCCTCTCCGGCGGCCGCGTACATTTCCGGCGTGAGCTTACCCGTCGACGGGGGAAGGACTCCTTCGCTGTGAAGTTCGACGTCTTCTTCTCCATTTGCCA
>CAYPFC010000315.1:0-3077 GCA_964409815.1 uncultured Pseudobdellovibrionaceae bacterium | reverse complement strand
TGATGGGTGTCCCCAGGGTCTTCTTCGCCGGCTTCACCGGCGTGATGGCCGAAGTCCTCGGTTGGCAGAGCTTCTTCTGGACGTGCACGTTCGCCGCGATCCCGGGTCTTATGCTTTTGGTTTACATGCTCTCGAAGGAGAAAAAGGAGCGGCCCGGCGTCCGCCCTACGATGCAGGTCGCCTCTAGCGCGGGCTAGTAGTCGACCTTCCCGCGAAGCTTCTTCGTTTCACTATGGCGCGACTTTTGTTCGCGCCTTTTTATTTTCGAGGAACGGGTCGGCTTTGTTGCCTTGCGCTTTTTCGGGACGTGAAGCGCGGCTTTCACGGCGGCGGCGAGCTTCTCGAGGCAGCGCTTTTTATTGCGTTCCAAATCGCGAAACTCATCCGAGCGGAACTGGATCGTGCCCTCTTTGGTAATGAGGTGCGCGCCCTTTTCCCAAAGGCGGCTCTTTTCTTCCCAGGTGAGGAGCTTCGAGTTCATGAAATCCCAAACCAGCTGGGCCGCGCTGGAGACCTTGTTTACGTTCTGGCCTCCGGGACCCCGGCTGCGAACGGCCGTGAAATGAACTTCGCGCTCTAACAGATCCAAATCCATCGCGAGCAGTGTACTTGAGTTTTCCAACGCGTTCGAGTATTCTCTTACTATCCACTCGTACAAGGAGGCGAATTATGATTGCAGCTTTTAATTTCGCGGGCCTTGTTACGTCTCGCCGCTGATCTCGTAGTAAGCCCCGCTCAAAATCAAATCGTTAAGTATTTAACTCTTTTTTGAATTAGGGGTTTTCGCATGTCCACGTTTTCCGGCCGCGTGATCGGCCAGGAAAAGGATCGCTACCGCGTCCTTTTCGAATCGAATATTCAAACTTGGGCGGTTGTTCGCGGTCGTCTGCTACACGAGGCGGTCTCGCCCATCGATCTTCCGGTCGTCGGCGACATCGTGAGGTGTGCGGCCGCGGGCGAAGAGCTTGCAGTCATCGAAAGGGTCGAGTCGCGCCGCTCTCTGCTCACGCGCAAGGGCGCCGCCGAGAAAGGGCTCCAAGCCATCGCCGCGAACGTCGACTTCGTGTTGATCGCCTCGTCGCTGAATCAAGACCTGAACCGCAACCGTCTCGACCGCTACCTCACGCTCGCGTGGGATTCGGGCGCGCAACCCGTGCTCGTGCTCACGAAGAGCGACTTGGATCCCGACTGGGCGAGCGCCCGAGCCCGTGTTCAACTCGACTTTCCGGGGCTGCCGGTGCACGCCGTGCGCGCGGGCGGAGATCTGTCGGAGCTCGCGAGATATCTCGAGGACGATCGTGTCGCGGTCGTCGTCGGCTCGTCCGGCGTCGGCAAATCCACGCTGATCAACGGATTGATCGGCAAAGAAGTTTTGAAAACTTCGGAGATTCGCGAGGACGACGATAAGGGGCGGCACACAACGACATCGCGCTCGATGTGGCGCGCGGGCGCGGGATGGCTGATCGATACTCCCGGAGTGCGCGAGCTGCAGTTGCTCGGCCACGAAGACGGATTGAGCTCCGCGTTTCACGACGTCGCGGAGCTCGCGCTCAGGTGCCGCTTTGGAAATTGCCGTCACGAGACCGAGCCCGCCTGCGCGATTCGCGCCGCGCTCAAGAGCGGCGTGCTCGCGCGCGAGCGCTGGGAGAATTTTCTGAAACTTGAGCGCGAGCTCGCGTGGCAACGAAGAAAGCACGATCCGGGAGCGGCGAGCGAAGAGCGCGCGAAGTGGAAGCGCATACACAAAGAGCAGCGGCGCGCGCGGCGCGAGCGTGGTGACGAGTGAGAAGTCGCGTGTGGCCTGGGCGTTGCAATCGGGTCTCGCACCATAAGGAGGATTCATGGAACGCACCACGACTTCAAAGACTGACAGCAAATCTATGGGCGGCAAAATGGAAGCGGACACCGTCGCGCGCGAAGGCGGCCTGACCAAAGCCGTCGAAAGCTACACGGCGCAAGTGCCCTCGCTCGTGTATTTGGGGCTCGCTGTCGGCAGCATGGTTGTCTCCGCATCGCTCGCGGGTTTCAGTCAGCGTAAGACGATCGCCAACTTCATCGGCCTCTGGGTTCCGACGATCATGTTGGTGGGTATTTACAACAAGCTTGTGAAGCTGGAAGGCTCAGACCGCTTCTCTCGAGAAGCCCTGCACTAATGTAATCGACTATATCGCTTCCGCCGGGATGGGAATTTCTCGCATCCCGGCGGGGCGCAAACGTACGTGATCTGGCGACTTTGCGGCCCGCCCGGTTTGAAAACGCGGTGCGCCTCGAGTATAGTCGGCGCATGCTGAAAGCCGCTAAGATTTTAGGCACGGGCTCTTACCTGCCTTCCAAAGTTCTTACGAATTTCGATCTCGAAAAGATGGTTGAAACTTCGGACGCATGGATTCGCGAGCGCACCGGCATCATCGAGCGCCATGTGGCGAGCAAGAATGAAAAGACCACTGACGTCGCGCTGAAGGCTTCCGAACGCGCGCTTAAGGCCTCGGGCCTGACCGCCGCCGATATCGACATGATCATTTTCGCGACCGTGACTCCCGATCAAACGATGCCGAGTGCCGCGTGCACGCTACAGTCGAAACTCGGTTGTGGCCCCATCATGGCGTTCGATCTTTCGGCCGCGTGCTCGGGTTTCGTGTACGCTTTGAACCTCGCCGACAGCATGATTCGCACCGGCCAGTACCAGCGCATCCTCGTCGTGGGCGCCGAGACTCTTTCTCGCATCATCGATTTTAAAGATCGCGAGACCTGCATCCTTTTCGGCGACGGCGCCGGAGCGGTGATCGTGGGCGCGGCGGGTGAGGGCGACGTCTCTCAGTTCCATGCGTTCCACATGCGGGCCAACGGAAAGCTCGGCGAGCTGCTGTACCTCGACTCGGGACGCCCCGAAGACCCGCTTTCCGCGGAGGCCGCGATCTCGAAAGTTCCCTACGTGCACATGAAGGGCCGCGAGATCTTCAAGTCGGCCGTTCGCGCGATGGCCGACAGCTGCGAGCACGTGCTCGACGCGAATCGCCTCACGGCGCGCGACGTGGATTGGTTTATTCCGCACCAGGCGAACATTCGCATCATCCAGG
>CAYPFC010000314.1:0-3088 GCA_964409815.1 uncultured Pseudobdellovibrionaceae bacterium | reverse complement strand
CGCGCGCCATCGCAGGCTCTTTGACGCCCGAGATAAACAAAAGATCGTCGACCAAGCGGCCGAAGTAGTAGGTCTCCTTGATGGACAATTCGAGGAAATTCTCGAACTCCTCTTTTGACATGCGCGCGTGGCGGTCCCTTAAAGATTCAAGAAGCGCGCGTTGGCTCGCGACCGGCGTCTTCAAATCGTGCGCGAGCTCCTGCAACAGATTCACGCGCACCTGCTCGGCCTCGCCGAGCCGGTGAACGAGCCGCTCGATCTCCGCCGCCATTTGATTGAACTGATCGGTCAGCGCGTCGGCTCCGAACGGAAAGCGGGCCTTGAGGTCACCGTGGCGGATCCGGCCGATAACGTTCGTCGCCTCGCGCGTGGCGCGCTTGAAAATGAGGTAGCCCGCGACAAATGAGGATAGAAACCCGATCAGCAACAGCCCCATCAGGACGAGGCTCGATGCTCCCTCCGGCGTCATCCCGAAGATCACCGGATGATGGTGCTGGAGCTCGTAGGAGTTCACGTTCTCCTTCACCATTTGAATGTGCTTGGGCGAAGGCGGGAGCGTGTTGGTCTCGAGCACGTGCATCTCGTCGATGCGCATGCGAAGCAGCCCTTCGGTCTTTGGCGACCACTCCATCTTGCAGCGCTCGCTCGCGGGCCCGGACTGAGTCTTTAACTCGGTGGCTCGCACGAAGAAGTTGCGGTTGAGCTCGCGAAAGCGCCGAAGCGCCTCGGGCGCATCAACGACGTTGTCGCTCATGATGCGATTGAGGACATGACAGGCTCGCTGGATCTCCTCCCCGATCAAGAGTTTCTTTTTGTGGGGAACATAGAACAGCACGAAGGCGAGCCCGCCGGCGAGCGCGCAGCCGAAGAAGAGCGTCTGCAACAAGACGTAATTAATGAGTAGAGGGTGCTTCTGGTAAGCTTTCAAGCTTGTATCCCGTGCCGTAGATGGAAGAGATGCGGACGTGAGTGATCTTGTGAGTCTTGAACAAACGGCGCAGCTGCGAGATGTGCGCGTCGATGGTGCGGCCGTCGGCCTCCCCGTCCTTCTTTAAGTGCTGCAGGATCTCGTCGCGGCTGACCGTCCGGCCGCCGTTGGCGATCAAGCGATCGAGGATCTGGAGCTTCATGCGACTCAGAGGAATCTCGGCGGACCGGCAGCGCAAATGCCCGCGCGCGAAGTTCACGCTCAGCCCCTCGAACTGGCGGGTCGGGATCTCGCGGGCCGAGTGCACTCCGTAAAGATGCATGCGAACCCGGCTTAAGAGCTCGCGCACGCTGTAGGGCTTACGGATAAAATCGTTCGCGCCCGCGCCGAATCCCGAAACCGCCGCCTCTTCCGAGTTCAGGACCGTCAGAATCAGAATGGGAATATCGATCCCCGACTCACGGATCGCGCGGGTAAACTCGATTCCATTACCGTCGGGCAAGTTCACGTCCACGATGACGAGTCCGAACTTCTCGCGCCCGAGCTGAGCGCGGGCCTGCGTGAGATCTTGCGCCCAATAGGGCTCGTAATTCTCCGCCCGCAAGTTAAAGAACAAGCTTTTGCCGAGAACGGGATCGTCCTCAATCACCAAAATCTTGGCCATAACTCAGAAGTCTTCCGGCACTTCCCGAGACTGTCACGCGCGGGCTTTGCGTCATGGTTCCGGATTGCATTCGTAAATTTCTATGCTCTAATTTTACTTTCCCAATCAAGGAGGACCACATGGCTAAGAAGCAAGAACCCATTATCGTGACCAGCAAAGCAAAAGCGATTCTCAAAAAATACGGATGCAACACCGCCGGTGACGCAATGGACGGATTGAACGCTTGGGCCTACTGGCTCCTCGAGCAAGCCGCAAAGCGCGCGAAAGCCAATGGCCGCAAGACCGTCCGCAACTACGACTTCATGGCAATGAAATAATCGTTCGCTGAGCGCGGGCCCGTCTCACGGCGGGCCGGCGAGTCCCACCACGGCGAAGAGCGCCGGATATGCGGCCAGCCAGGCCCAGAAGAATCGGTTCAATCCAAATACGTAAACATTGAGCAAATGAAACGCCATCGCTGCGGCCGCGAACGGAACAGGCGCGATCCACGCGAGAGGCGCGGCCAGTTCGAACGCGACGATCGCCCAAGAAAGAAGCGCCGGCGCGAAAACGGGCGCGCGGTAGCGGCGCAAAAAACCGGCGAGCGCTTCGCCGCTCCACCACTCCCGGCGCGAGGCTTTCGCGACGCCCGCGATAAAGTACGAGAGAATCAGCTGAACGGCGATGTAATACAAGCAGGCGCGCTCGAGCTGCGGGAACCAAAGACTCACCATCCACGCCGTGAGAATGTGGAAGGTCATCGTATCGCTGCCGCCGTTAAAGGTTCCGCGCCATCGGATCGCCAGCAGCCATGTCGTCATCCACATCAAAAAGACGCTCGCCCCGTTCGGCAGCGCCAATGCCGAGAGCGCGGCCGCCGCCCGGAGCCAAAGCAGAATGTCGGCGCGCCTGAGGAGGGGCCTGAGCACGCGCGGCATCTCGCCCTCCACCAACCGCCACGGCCATGCCCGGATCGATGCCGACTCAAGCGTCTGTAGGAAAACCGCGAGCGAAATCAAATAGCCCGTCCAAATCACGATTTCACCAGCACGTCTTCTCCGCGGGCCGTCACCTTGAACGCACGTCCGTCGGCGAGCGCTTCGACGAGGCGATAGGACACCAGCGACTCCGGGGAATGTCCCTCGGCGAGCTCGTCGACCAATCGCTCTAGCAGGTTTCCGCGCGCGTGAAACTCGCTCCAGCGCGGATTAAAGAACAACATGTACCAGCGGCGCGAGGGCGGCTCGATAAGCCTTCGCCATCCTTCGCCCTCGAGTACCCAAAGCTCGGGCGCCGTGCCCTCGGCGTCGAAGAATCGCCACGTTGGAATCCAGATTCGCCACCACATCCCCACTAGCTTATCGCCAAACTCCTCGGCTAGAATAGTCCGGTGAGAAATATTTCCGGTGCTAAGATTCTGGCTCTCGCCGCGATCGTCGCGCTCGTTTGGTTTTTTTATCCAAAGAAGACTCAAG
This sequence comes from uncultured Pseudobdellovibrionaceae bacterium, assembly GCA_964409815.1. Lineage (GTDB taxonomy): Bacteria > Bdellovibrionota > Bdellovibrionia > Bdellovibrionales > UBA1609 > JALHOQ01. The sequence continues at coordinate 42 of CAYPFC010000314.1, read as the reverse complement.
CACCGCCGACGCCTGTGCCCGTTGAGGCGCCGCCTTCCGCGG
>CAYPFC010000313.1:0-3098 GCA_964409815.1 uncultured Pseudobdellovibrionaceae bacterium | reverse complement strand
TGGTTTCGAGGGCGGCGGGGGTGGCCCACTTGTACATGCCGCTCTCGACGAGGGCGTTGATCTGGCCGAGGACGCTGAAGCCGTTGCGCGCGGTGGAGCGGATGGCGAGGGCGCGATCCATCTTGCGGTCGCCGATTCCCATGTTGCTATTGATGGCGAAGCCCATGTTGGGGCGCGGATTTTCAAGCAGCCAATCGAGTACGCTAAACGTATGCGGCGAGAGGAACGGCTCCCCTCCCGTCACGCGGAAGTCCTCAAGTTTTTCGCTGAGCTCGGGCCACCATCTCCAAAAGGCGTCGACGTATACTTGTTTGCGATTTTCGCTCAGAGGATAAACATGGTTTATTTTCAGTTGCTCGACGCTGTTGAAGCGGAGGCTCGTCGGATACGGCCCGTACTGCTCGATCTCTTTGAGCCAGGTTGAAGAGTACGCGGGCCCGCAGTACATGCAGCGGAAGTTGCACGTCGAATCGAACGATACCTCGAGGTAGCGCGGGACGATCGAGTGCCCCTCTCCCGACTCCAAAATTTCCTTCATGTAGGGCATCGACCAGTAGTCGGAGCTCTTCAAAATCCGATCGCTCAACCGGCCGCGATCCTCCGCGGTCCAACAGTAGGTGCATTCGGAAGGGCGCTTGCCCGAGAGCATCTCGCGGCGGGCGACTTGTTTCTGAACGGTGTTGTGAAGCGCCTGCGGCCGCGACGCGATCTCGCTCGCGTCGATGCTGTGAGATTTCACGTGATGGCAGCTCTGCGTGTTTCCGTTATGAAGGTGAAGCGTGGCCTGCGACCACTTGGCCAGACAGAGAGAAGGCGACACGCGATCGAGCGCGGCCTTCGTCGACCTCAATTTGTCATTGACTAGATCGTCATTCATGGCTTCACGAGAACGTAATCGGACTCAGATCTCGGGGTCAAACCGAAAAAGGTCGGTCCACTTCGAGGAGAACGGCGTCGCGGCCGTCACCGGCATCAGCGTGACCGTGTTCGCCGTTGGAGGCAAGCGAAGCTCTTTAAACGATTCCAGATCGCCGTAGGTGAGCCGTCCCTCGAACGGCGCCTCGGAGCCGTCCTTGGCGACGAGCTTCGCGTACCGGGTCAAATCGAGGGCTCCGAGGCGAATCTCCAACACGAACGGCTGATCCGGATGCGCCACGAACGGGGCCATCTCGCGCTCGACGATGCCCTTTAACCGCGGCATCCCTAGGCTCTGGTTCTCGAAGGCATCGCGTGGCACGTCGACCTTACGTAGGAAAAGCCCGGTGCCGTCATGCACGTAGTTCAATCTCAGGAATACACTCAGTGCCGGCTCGAGGATCTCGAGTTTGCTTACATAAAACAAAACGTCGACTTTTTTGAATTGGATCAACTGGAGAATGATGTCGTTCGAGCGTTGAGCCGGGCCGAGAAACCAGTTATACGCGTCGGTAAATGGCAAAACTCCCACCGGATCGTAAATCGAGAGCGCCGGATTCTTCGCGAACCGCTCGCGCGCCCATCGTGAATATTCGGCCTGCTCACGATGGTTGTGCCGGAGGAACAAGACCGAGCTCCAATAGAGCAGGCTGAATACGCCAAATGCGACGACGAGCGATTTCAAAAAGCCCGTCGCGCGCTTCGATTCGAGCGCCGGCGCGAACGCGATAAAGAAAAGCGGCGCAAGCGCGGCGATAAAGAAAGGAAGTCGATCCGGAAAAACGAGCAGGTAAATCCACGCGAAGCAGGCGAAAGCCGCGAGTTTCCGCGCGCCGGGCCCTATCCACTCCGGCGGCCGGGTCGCGAAAATGAAATTTGCGGCGAGCACGACCAGAGCCACCGGATTCTCGAAGAAGAATCGCTGAACATGCATGAATCTCACGCGCGCGAAGTACTCCGAGCCCATGTACTGAGCCGGAAAGGAATCCAAAAATATTCTCCACGACGGCTGCAAAAGCGCCGCCCCCAAGGCTCCAAAAGCGAGCGCCGACACGAGGAGCATGGCGCGACGCTCGCGAAACATTTTGCGCCAATCTTCGGCCATGAATAAGGCGCCCCAAGCCATCACGAGCGGAAGTGATTTTGCCGTAAGCGCTCCGCAAACCGCGAGCGCGACAAAAAATCCAGTTAGCTTTTGCCTAAGCTTCCTCTGAGTCCAATCGGGAGACAGCGCCCACCAAATAAGCAGCAGTATCACGGTCAATGCCGCGATATCCGAACGCACCTGCCCGAAGCGCTTAATGAAGGTTGAAGTCGTTACGAGTAAAAACAACGCAAGCCACGCGGCCGAGCGGGAAACGTTCATCCTCCGGAGAATGCCCATCGCAATCAGGCAAACGAGCCCGGTATTCAGAGCGAACAACGTGCGCGCGACGAACATCGGGTGGATCTCGAAAATCGCCGCGATCTTGTAATTCACGTACATGAGCGCGTTGAATAGCGGCTTCAAACTAAAGTCGTAATACGGCGAGCCGGAAAACATGTCCTTAACGACGACCGTGGCCCACATTTCCGAGTCGGTCCAAAAGGAAGTCCAGCTCGCCACTACCGAGAGTGTGATCGCCGCGATTAACCCTATTTGAGGCACCGAACTCGACCGTATATTCACAAGAGATAATTTATTCTAGGATTCAAAATGGGAAAAGTTTAGAATGACGAGATGGCGTTAAAACCGAACTCACGTGGCGTTTCCGTTCTCGAGGCCCTCGTTGCGATCGCTGTGCTATCCGTCGTGGTCGTCTTGATCTCGCAATTCAACAGCGTGTTCGTTTCGAAAGATCGCAGCCTCCGCCGAACTTGCGAATCGCATGCCCAGTCGATCATTAACCAAATTCAAGAAGAAACCTATTACCGCGAAGTGATCACTTACATTCAAACCAATCCCGCGGTCGCCCCCAATTTCGGCGCGCTTGCCGCATCGACGGGCATTGGCACCACGACGGCGTGGTGGCCCGGACCGCCGAGCGATTACGTGATCGCGACTCCGAACGCGGTTGCCGCCAACGGAACGCTCCTTCAAAACTCGCTTTTGATCGAAGGCAGCATTCGAACGTTAACTTCGATCTATAACGGTAATGCGGGCACTCGATGCGCGGCCGCGGGTTGGAACAACTACCCGACCT
>CAYPFC010000312.1:0-3124 GCA_964409815.1 uncultured Pseudobdellovibrionaceae bacterium | reverse complement strand
ACGAGTAGCTAAGCAATGAACGGGCGCAAAGCCGAAATCTGTCTCAAACCGAGATAAGTCCGCAAGAACGCGCGGGAAACGCACCTGTTTATCGAGGGTTAAATCGATGTCTCATTTGTAGACGGTTTGTACAGCGGGTGAAAGGTCAGTCAGTTTGGCTAGGGTCCCTTTTGTAGGAACGGATTCTCGATGATGGGAGAATACTCGCCCGTCAGCTTACGCTCCCACCAATCGCCGTCATATATAATGTCGGCGGGCTCGGCAAAACTATATTGATAGAGTCGCGCGCGTAGGAAGCGCGGGGGCCCTTCGGGGAAGGGATTCTCTCCCATCAAATCCAGTACCGTGGGTGAGCCCTCAAAGATCCGTACCATCAGATTTTGAAACCAATAGGTCTGACGAAAATTCGAAAGGGCCGCGAACCACATCTGCCAATCGAGCCGGGGTTGGTGGGGCGCCACGATCGGCGGAACGCGGTCGAGGCGGCCGGCTTTGTATTTAAACTCGTACTCCCGCCAGTTTTGCGCGTCCATCGAGCCTTCGAGGATGATCTCGGGGCGGTCGGTGGTCATATTCGCGAAAAGCCCGTACGAGTTGGAGATGTGAAAGCGCTGAACGAAGCTCAGAACGGGCGAGACCGCGGTCATCATATTGTCGTTGTAAAGCCAGCGCGTGCACCAAATCACCGACACCACGGCGAGAGCGCCCATGACGGTCATGGTTCCGGGCTGCGCGAAAATGGGAGAAGGCACGATTTGAAACTCCCACGGGAAGAGCGAGGCCGCGCGCTCCCAAGCCGAATCGGGGATCAGCCAAAATGCCAGCGCGATCGTGAGCAAATTAAAGAAGGTGTAATTGCCTGTGAAGAAAATCAGCAGCGAAAGACCGATGAAGGCTCCCGCCGCCCAAACTCGGGCGCGCGGCCAGAACATCAGGAAGGGAACGGCGAGCTCCACCACGAACGTCATCGCGGTCGAGGCCTGATGAACGAACAGCGGAAGCCAGTGCATGAACGGAGAGAGCGGATTGGGCAAAGGCTGCGTCCAGTAGTGGTAACTGAGCGCCGAAAGATCGCGCCACGTTTCGTCTCCGCTCAAAAGTTTCACGACGCCCGAAAGGAACATCAGTTTGAAAAGCACGATGTAGAACATGTAGCGCACGGACCAATGCGGATCGACCGCGGTGAAAAACTCGAATTTGAATTTCCACGACGCCGCGAAGAGCGCGATGAACCCGACCTCCACCAGCAGCGCGTCCCACTGGAAGGACATGAAATCTTGTCCCGCGGTCACGAACGAAAGATACAACACCAGGCACGCGAACAGCATCCAGCCTTGCGCGAACCCCGCGAACGCGATCAGCGCGGCCGCGGCTCCGACCCAAGCGGCGGTTTGCAAACTGCCGTCGGTAGAGTCGAGCCAGAACACGCTCGGAACGTGCCACGCTCCGGTGGCTCCCACTTGTTTCTCCACCGCCTGCAAATATCCCTTGATGGGAAGTACGCCCTTCGAGCCCCAGAGCCCTTGCACTTGCACGGCCACCGAGAGAAACGCGACGAAGTACGCGGCCGCGAGCGCGCGAGTGAAAAACCAAGCTGAGAGAGCGTACGACTGAGCCATAGAAATTAGTTAGATCTACTATGCTCAATTGGCAAACCAAAGGGTGTTTTCAGAGGGAAAATTTCAGTTTGAGACGCTCGACTCAGGTCCGAGTTCCCTTGCACAATAAAGAAGCATGTTACAATGAAAACATGAGGCCGCTTAAGATTCTATTCTTAGGAACGCTCATCCTGACTCTGCATCACGCCGCGCGGGCGGAACGCGAGCTGACGGCGTCCGAGAAAAAGCGCCTCGAGAAATTCGAATCCCACTGCGTGAATGCGAAAAAGAAGAAGGCCGTCTGCCGTTGCGTCTCGAGGAACGTGAAAACGAGAATCCTCAGCCGCGACATCGATAGCGATCGCCTCGATCATGTCGTTCTAATCGGCGCCAAAGCTACCCTCGAGGAAGAGGAAAAGCCAAGTTATTACGATAGTTTGGCAGACTTTCTCGCGGGGCTCGAGTCTCAGTGTGCGAGCAATTCCAAGTATCAATCCGAATAGCCCTGTGTTACACAGTCTGTGGATTCGCGGGTTTTCGCGCTCTTTCACGAGAACGAGGAAAGTCCGGACTCCGTAAGGCAGCGCAAAGGGTAACGCCCTTCCGTCGTAAGACGAGGAACAGTGGAACAGAGAGAATGTCCGGGGCTATGAGCCGACTCGCGGGAACGGGAGCGATCGGGGAGCCGCCGGAGTGAAAACAGCCAAACTCTGCGCGGAGCAAGATCAAATAGGGAAGCAAATGTGCCAGGACCATTTTTCGGGTCACGGTGCATCGACGCCGCCTGCGTTGGACTTCCGGGTTGATCGCAAAAGGGAGAATGAGAGTTCTCTCTCAGAGGAATGAAGATCTCATCGCGTGATCGGTCATCGTCGGGCGCGCGATCAGACAGAATCCGGCTTACAGCGAATCCAAATCGATGAGCTTATGAGGCCCGTGAGAGATCACGGGCCTCTCTTTTTTTGCCGATTTTCAACATAATCACTAGGGGAAAAATGATTAGTTCTTCACGATGACCGGCGGCCCGCTCGTGAAGCTTTGTCCCGTGAGCACGTCGACGACGGGCCAATAGTTTCGGGCGCTGCCGGTATTCGCATTGTGGTCGGTGAGACATCCGGTGTTCACCGACTGCAAACTCAAGAAGTTGACCGAAGAGACGAATCCCTTCTTCCCATCCAAAACAACCTGCGCGCCATTTGAGAAATTGAACTCGATCTGATTGGTCGCGGCGACCACTTGCCACGAAATCGCTTCGCGCCGGCCGATGGGGACCGACAGGCCCCAAAACTGGGAGCTATTGAACCGCTCGAACGGCACGCCGTAATCCAAAATGAACAGCTGTGAGTTACCGGCGATCTGGCCGTCGACGAGCATAATCCCGCGGGTCATCTCGACGCCGTCGCGGGCGGTGCAGATGGCGTCGACGGTGAAACCGAAGTAGCCGGCGTAATAGCTCAAGAGCTGTTTACCGTTGTACGCGCGCAAGAAGTAAATCAAATCACGCGAGTCCCGGCAACCGTCCGCGG
>CAYPFC010000311.1:0-3161 GCA_964409815.1 uncultured Pseudobdellovibrionaceae bacterium | reverse complement strand
GGCGACCGCGAGGCCGCCGAGCGGGGAGCCGAGTAGCCAGCCGAGGAACGTCGGGACCGCGAAGCACGAGAAGATCGCGATCGTCACGTAATGGTTGTGCTGGAACATAACGACTTTGTCGCGTTCGAGGTCGCGTCCGTACGGCTCGAGCGCGACTTGCGGATGCTCCTCCACCATCATCCACCCGAAATGGGCCCAGAAAAATCCGCGGTTGATGGAGTAGGGGTCTTTATCAGTATCGACGAAGCGATGATGCACGCGGTGATCGCGCGCCCAAACCAGAATTGAGTTCTGAAACGCGGCCGCACCGAAGAAGGCCCAAATGCATTTAAGCCATGTGCGGGCCTCGTATGTTCTGTGGGCAAAGTAACGGTGGTATCCGCCCGTGATGCTGCATGCGGTGATCGCATAGAAGGCCGCGGCGAGCAGCCAAATCTGCCACAGAAAGCCTTCAGTCATGACATGGAAAACGGTTAGGACGATGGCGGCAGGCGGGGTGAGAGTGAGAAAGAGGGCGCCCGGCCAATTGACGGACTTAAAATACTTGCTTTTCATTTGTGTGCTACTCCAGTGACCAACATCACTAGAGTAACACAGGCATTTTTGGATTTAAAAATAAGATTTAATCACGACTTGCTGTGGTCATGTCTTTGATCTTTTTAAATTCGTCATCCATGAATTGCTCACCGGCGGGGCCGGACTGACGGCGAACTTTCGAGATCAGAACCTTCGCTTGCTCGTAACGCTGATGATCCATCAGCAATTTAACGTAGTTTTGTACCACCGTAACCTGCAAAACGTCGGGCTTAGCGGCAAGAACTTGATCAAAGTATTGAACGGCTTCGTCAACTTGGCCGAGATGCGCAAGCGCCTTGGCGTAATTATAGCTAACGTCCAGGCTCTCACCGCCGTTCTGGAAGAAGGCATAGTAGCTTTGAGCGGCCTGATTGTAATGAGCGCGCTTCATCTGGAAGTCGCCGGCGCGTTGCCACTGCGTGGGATCTTGTTTAGCCACTTCGACGTACGCGAACTCGGTACAATCCCATTTTTTAAGATCCATACAGATGGAAGCTTTCGCTTCCCAATCCGAAGCCGTCATGCCGCCGATCGTTTCTTTCACCGCGATCGGAATAATTCCGAGCGAGTGCTTGTCCCAATTCGCGAGCTGAATGTGGGCCGCGACGACTAAAATAGAAAGTCCCGAAAACCAGAAGATCGATTTTCTCTCGATTTGGTCTTGAACTTTCTCGTCGTTGGACGACGTAAAGCCGCAGTGATTGCAGATAAAGGGCAACGCTTTCTTGCGTTCTTCCGAGATGTCCAACTTACATTGCGGACATGCGCCAAACTCCAACATGATAGACTCCTTCCATGAGTGCTCTACACACATCGCGCAGTGAGCAAGCCGGGGGCCGCGCGCAAGTGCGTGATGCGAGGTCGTTGAGGTTGGGATTTTTTGAATTTAAGAAAGACCACTGACAAAATGGGGCACTTGATCGGTGTCTGTCGCGGTCGCAGCCTGTGTCCATGTTGACCGATCGCCGTCTTAGCCTGATGTAAACAGCGACAGGGACGGCGATCCGAGAACACCAGGCCGGTACACGGACGGAGACCGCCAACGGAAAAAGAGAACTGTCGCCCCTCCCATCGTCGGAAGGGGCGCAGTGAAAGATTGATATGTAGTTTAAAGAGACGCCCGCCTTCCCTTTCAAGAAGGCGAGCGCAACAGGAGGGCCGTTTGTCCATCCTGGACTCACGGTTGTTGGGTTGGTTCATGCGTGAGGCATCCTGCCTCGGGTTCTCGCTTGAGCAAGGCACGTTCCGCGCGCTCGAGCGCGCACGATTTACAAGCGGAATTTACGAATTTACATGATCGTCCTGAGAGGGTTTCCGTTTGAAAAATTCCCGGCTTCTTGATGCAATCAGTTCGAGATGAAGACGCTGAGTCGCGTGCGCTTCGGTGCAGAACTTTTGAACGCTTTGAGAAATTTTTTCAGAGCGCTAACTAGCGGTGACCATTCTAGTTTCCGGGCGCCGACATTTGTCAGTTTGATCGTCGTTTCCGCCTCCGCAGCGGCGGGCGTTGACCTCTCGCTCGGCGCCAGTACCCGTTCGTATCCGTTGTCGGGAGTGGTGGAAGCCGAGGCCGGCTACGGCCTGATCCTCTGGGGCTCGCAAGGCTCTCCTTTATATGGATACCTTCGGCCCGAGATCGAGGGGGCCTCGGCGGGCACCTACAACTCGGCGGCCGCGTCGCTCGAGCTCTTTCCGATCTCGTTCCTCGGCGTGCGAGCCGGCGGCGAGTCCGTTCAAAACGACAACGAGTACACCGCGTACGATTGCGATCTCTACCGCTGCCTGGGTCGCTACTATCGGACGTTCGCGGAGGCCGAGCTCACTCTGGGCGCGGGTCCCGTATTTTTAAGGGGCAGCGTGCGCCGCGAGCGCTGGACGCAGAAAGAGGCCGACGCCGGAGATTTCGTCGAGCCGACGTCGGGAATTCTCTTACGCGGGACGGGCGACAGCGAGACCGTCTATTTCGGCGCCGTGGGCTTGAAGTTCGGCGAAAATTGGACGCTCTTAGGGATCACCCGCTACGCGGAAAGCGACGAAGGCTGGTCGCGCTGGCCTTACGGAGTTGTTCGCTACACGAATGGCGCGTGGCAAGTTGGACTCGGAGCTGGACAATTCGAGTCGAGTTTGAAAGACAAAGAGTTTACCGGAGTGGGATTTGTCCGCTGGGAAATAGCCCCCAGCGTGGCGCTGAAGTGAATGGCTGTCGTTAAAGATCTCTTTTTTTATCCGATCAAAAGTTTTCGCGGGCTTCGCGTTTCGTCGCTCGATCTGACCGCGCAGGGCGCGCTCTGGGATCGCGAGTGGATGCTCGTTGATCGGAGTGGACGCGGTCTCACGCAGAGGCAGATTCCGGCGCTCGCGCGCATCGGCATGCGAATGGACGACGCCGGGATTGAGCTCTCGCGAGCGGACTTAGGCACGATCGATTTCGGCCTTGAGGAGCGCGAAGGGGATGCGTTCGAAGTTGCCATCTGGGATAGCGCGATGCCGGCGTACGAGGTGAGCTCGGAAGTTTCTAAGTGGATCAGCGAGGCGATCAACGGGACGGTGAGGCTCGTTCGGCTCTCTCCGGAAGCGCGTCGGGA
>CAYPFC010000310.1:339-3164 GCA_964409815.1 uncultured Pseudobdellovibrionaceae bacterium | reverse complement strand
GAAGAAGGCGGAGTTTCTTAAAGACAAGATCATGGTCGTCGGCGCGACCGCGACGGGCATTTACGATCTTCGAGTGACGCCGTTCGAAGAGCACTTCCCCGGACCCGAAACGCACTTAAACGTGATCGACAACCTCATGCAGGGAAATTTCTTCCGGCGCATGGCGGACGAAGAAATCAAGATGCCTATGTTCCTCGCCGCCGTCGGCCTTCTCTTGAGCATCGTCCTCGCCTACGCGGGCGCACTACCCGGAATGGTTCTTACGGTCGCGAGCATGGCCGGCATTTGGTACTTCGACCAATATTTCCTCTTCGGAAAAGGGATCGTGGTCTCGTTGATCTGGCCTCTCTTCCTCGTCGGTTTCCTCTACGTCGCGCTCACGTTCTACCGTTACCTCACGGAAGAGCGCGGCAAGAAAGAGCTTCGCCAAACTTTCCAGAAGTACGTGTCTCCCGCGATCGTGGAGGAGATTCTCTCGGACCCGAAGAACATCGAGCTCGGCGGTAAGAAGGTGCACCTCACCGTCATGTTCTCGGACGTTCGCGGGTTCACCACGATCTCCGAGAAGCTCGACCCGCGCGCGCTCTCCGACCTGCTGAACAGCTACCTCACGCCGATGACCGATATCGTCTTTAAAAACCGTGGAACGCTCGATAAGTACATGGGCGATGCGATCATGGCGTTCTTCGGCGCGCCGATCGGGTACAAGGACCACGCCAAGTACGCCTGCCGCTGCGCCCTGCAAAGCGTCCAGAAACTTTTCGAGCTGCAGAAGGAGTGGGAGAAGAAAGGCCTTCCCAACATCGACTTGGGGATCGGTCTCAATACGGGCGACGTGAGCGTCGGAAACATGGGTTCCGAGACGGTCCGAAGCTATACGGTCATGGGCGACGCCGTGAACCTGGCGTCGCGCCTCGAGGGAATTAACAAGACCTACGGTACCCGAATAATCCTCAGCGAAATGACTTACAACGAAGTTAAAGATAGCTTCATTTGCCGGGAAGTGGACTGGGTTCGGGTGAAGGGTAAAGTCCTTCCGGTGAAGATCTATGAGTTGATCGCGGAGGACAAAGTTCCGAGCGCCACCGTCGCCGAAACGATCAAGTGGTTCCAGGAGGGCTATGTTCACTACCACGCGCGCGCGTGGCAAAAGGGTATGGAGTGCTTCACGAAGGCGCTCGATATCACGCCGACCGACGAGGTCGCGAAACTCTACCTCGAGCGCTGCCAGGATTATCTGGCGGAGCCGCCCGCCGACAGCTGGGACGGCGTATTCGTGATGAAGACGAAATGATGAGATGAAGTTTGTACTGAGCAGCCTACTCCTTGTCCTCCTCGCTCCGATTCACGCGCTCGCCCAGGCGACCGTGGACAATATTATTATCGACGCCGGCTACATGGACATGGACTCGAACAAGGGCATCATCACTTTGAAGAGCGCCGACGGACGCAACGTGAAGGCGATCTTCGAAGGGCAGCATCTCTCCTGTGACTCCGCGCAGATCGACCGGAAGAAAAAGCAAATCATCGCGCAAGGGCGCGTGATCATGTACAACGAGCGCGCCCACGTCGAGGGCGACAAGATCGTTTTCAATTACAAAGCGAACACGGGTCACATCTTCAATGGCTTCGTGGCCTCAGGCCAAGTGGTCTTCGAGGGAGACGTGATTCAAAAGATATCGGAAGACCGCTATCTCGCGACGAACGCGCGCTACACGGCGTGCGAGACATGCCCTCCCGGCTGGAGCTTCAGCGGGAAGACGATCGACGCCGAGATCGGCGGATACGCGCGGATCCGCAGGCCCATCTTCCGCGTGGGCGGCGTACCCGTACTGATTTTGCCGAGCCTCATCGTGCCGCTGAAGAGCGCGCGCCAGAGCGGATTTCTGGTTCCCTCGCTCGAGTTCTCGGGTCGCGGCGGCGCCGCTCTTTCGGAAAGCTATTTCTGGGCGATCGACCGAAGCCGCGATCTTACGATCACGCCGAAGTGGTATGAGCAGCTCGGCGCGAAACTCCATACCGACTATCGCTATGTTCTCACCGAGTCGAGCCGCGGCCGCCTGCAATCGGCGTGGATCAATGACCGAAAGTTTCCGCAAGAGAACCAGTTCGCGGGAACTTTCGACCGCTGGTTTGCCTGGTACACTCACCACCTCGAAATGCCTTCGGGCTACGTTCATCGCGCCGACCTCAAGGGCGTGAGCGACTTGCGCTACCCGGCCGATTTCCCCGACGAGCTTGCAGGCCACGGAGACCCCGCTCTCACGAACCATCTCTCGATCGCCAACGCGTCGGAGGATCAGTTCGCCAGCGCGCAGGTGGATCTTTACACGAACCTTCTGCACCAATCCCCCCTCGCCGATAACGAGGACGCCGTTCACCGCGCGCCCGAGATCAAGTACTCGATCAAAGACGAATCGCTCGGCGACTCAGGCGTCTTCTTCGGTCTCGACTCAAGCTTCGTGAACTTCACGCGCGAGCGTTACACCTACGACGACATGCAAGGAACGCCGGGTGGGCGACGCACGCCGCTCGAGCTTGGGGAACGCAACCGAATTCAGCGCGACGGCGAATTCAATCCCGGCACCGACTTGATCCGCACGGGCCAGCGCGTGGACATCCAGCCCCGCGTCACCTACCCGTTTCAGATCTGGAAGACCTTCGACATTCTTCCCGGCGTGAACTTCCGCGAAACGCAATATCGCTTCTATCCGACCGCAGCGGCGGAGGACGCCGGGTACTCTCAGACCGCGGCTCGTCGCTACATTCAGACGGACCTTGCGGTGAGAACTGAAATCACGAAGGTTTACGGTCTCGACGATCCG
>CAYPFC010000310.1:0-329 GCA_964409815.1 uncultured Pseudobdellovibrionaceae bacterium | reverse complement strand
ACTCGATCGAGCCCGAGATCGGCTACTCTTACATCCCTTGGAGTCGTACGCCAAATCATCCGTTCTTCGGCGAGTTCCGCGGGCTACAGTACTCGCGTCAATTCGAGCCGATCTCCGACACCGACCTCGACATTCCCCTCGGAAACGAGCCGACCAACACGGGGTTACAGTTCGACTACCACGATCGCACGTACGAGAAACAGATCCTCGATTTCGGAATTACGCAGCGTCTGACCCGCAAGGTGATGTTGAACGGCTCGCCGGATTACCGTACGATCGCGCTCTTCAGACTTTGGCAATCCTACGACTTCAACGAGGCGAAGGCCCCG
>CAYPFC010000309.1:0-3196 GCA_964409815.1 uncultured Pseudobdellovibrionaceae bacterium | reverse complement strand
CTGTTGGGAACACGACAAAAGGCATAGAAACTCCTGCGTTTCCTTCAGGAAACGGAAACGTTTTTCGAGATATCGCGTCGTCGAACAATCAAGACTACGGCTTCGCATTCAGCGCGAGCGCCCCGTTCGCAATCTTTGAAAACTTCATCATGTTCGGCGGCAACGCCATTAACGATTGCTCCGGCACGCCCAACCCTTGCACGAGCGCGCCCAACCCGGTCGGCGGAGTCTCGTTGACGTCCGCCTTCTGGGCCAAAGCAACTTCGGACTCCGTAAATACGAACGAAGACGCCAGCGGCCAAGTCGCCAGCCTTTCGAGCCTGTCGGGATACTTCGGATTCGATCATTGGCTGAGAGGTTGGGGTAGATCCAATGCTTCGGCCTTCCCGAGTTCGACCCATAGGGGTTATTCGCCCGGAACATTTCAGTTATGGGACTGGCGCGTGATAACCGGCAGTATGCTTCACAATCGAAGCTACATCGGACATACGACGAACGAGGCCTTTAACCCCGCGGGCAATTGCCCGCTCGCGGTTCACGGCGGCGCTTATAAGACTTTGGGGTCCATGAACTTCCTTTATAATGCCGTGGAAATCGACAATGACGACATCGGCAATGACAATTCGGCTTGCGAGTCGAACGAAGCGTGCGTCTATGCGCCCAACATCGGCGCCTATCAGGGCGAGGGCGCTCTCATCGGGCCCTGCACGTTCCAGTCGGGCACCGTCTCGAACGTCAAGATGTACGGTTATTCCGTCATCAGTCAGTAACGCGCGGATTGACCTTTTCGCGATCTCTGGCGAAACTCCCGCAGAATGAGAATTATCCTTTGCCTCTGCGCGCTTATTCCCGGGGTCGCATTTGCCTCGACTCCCTTTCGCTTTCACCTCTTCGCCGAGCCGAAGAGCTTGGACGCGCGCGAGAGCGCGGCCTCGAGCGCGACATATTTGATTCACAACCTGTATCGCGGGCTCTTTCGCTTCGATGCCGCCGACGGGTTGGTACGCGAGGGCGCGGAGAAGTGCACGCGAGCGAAAGGCACGATGACTTGTACGTTACGCGCGGAAAAGTGGAGCGATGGCTCCGCCGTGACGGCCACTCACTACGTCGAGACTTTTCGCTGGGTGATCGATCCCGAAAATCGCAACTCCAACAGCGAGCTCCTCTTTACTTTAAAGAACGCTCGTAAAATATGGGACGGTAAGGCGAAGCCGGAAGAACTCGGCGTTCGCGCCAAAGGCGAGCTCACCCTGGAGCTTTCATTCGAGGAGGAAGATCCCGAGTTCGAGTTCAAGCTCGCCCACGTCGCGCTCACTCCCCGCGCTCCGAGCGGTCTTTTCAACGGCCCTTACGTCTTGACCGAGTGGAAAAAGGGCTCGTGGATCAAGCTCTCCGCAAACGCGCGCTACACGCGTGGAAATCCCAAACGTCCACCCGCCGAAATGGTCTTCGTCGAAGAAGACTCGACCGCCCTCACGCTCTACGAGAGCGGCAAACTCGACTTCTTGCGCAGACTCACGGCGAGCGAAATTCCCCGGTTTCGCGGCAAGCCTGACTTCCACCAGTTTCCGATGGCGCGCTTCGACTATGTCGGCTTCGGTCCGCAGCTGCGGGCGCGCGCCGACGTTCGCTCGGCGCTCGTTCACGGCGTCGAGTTCAAGGACTTCTTGAGAATATTCGACACGCGCTCGCAGCCCGGTTGCCCTAGCCTCCCCTCTCGACTACTGGAGCGGGTGGAGTGCCAGGACTTCCGGCCCGTTCAGCCGCATGGGCGGCGACGACATCGCCCGCGCCGTCGAGTGGTTTCAAGGACAGTGGAAGAAGAACGCGGGGATCGCGGTCGAATTGCGCGGGCAAGAGCAAGGCGTTTATCTGAGTGGACTTAAAGTAAATCCTCCGCCGGTCTTTCGCAAAGGCGTCAGCCTCGACCGACCCACTTGTCTGGCGGCGCTGGAGATCTTCACTAAGGGACACCCGGAAAATTACATTCGTTTAGAGGACAAAGGCTACGAATCTCGAGTGGCGCGTTTGAGGTCCGCGCGCACCGAAGCCGAGCGAAAGAAGGCTTGCACGAACGCCGTCGCGTACTTGCTGAAGCTCGACCGCTTGATCCCCCTGGGGGAGATGCACTTCACGGTCTTAGCCTCTCCTAAATTCAAGGGTTGGCGGCTGAACGAATTAAATCAGCTCGATTTGAGCCACCTTTCAGCCCCTTAGCTCGACCCTGGTCCAGTTCTGCTTTAGTCCGGTCTAGGCCGCTCCGAAGAGTCTAGTACTAGAGGAGTTAATACCTATGTCGAAGAACAATGATAACGTCGTCGCAATGCCCACAACCTGCTGTGTAGAGAAATGCGGCAAGAAGGGCGACCGCATGAGCTTCTGCTCGGAACACTACGTGTGGTTCAAAGAAGGTCTGGTCAATCGTAAGGGTCAGAAACCCACGGACTTCGATAAAAAGTACCAAGATTACCTGATGCGCTCGAAGAAGGCGGCCTGATGTTGAGGGATCGCTTAGGAGCGATCCCTTAAAGACCGGCCCCTGCGGCCAGGAATACCGCCAGAGCGATAATAAATGTCCTCAAACCAAAAAGGAGAAGCGCATTCATGCTTCTCCTTTCGTCTTTTTATGCTATCTCCTTAATCCATGTCGAATCGAATTGGCGCCTTCGTCGTCACCGGGGCGGGATCCGGGATCGGAAAGGCCATCTCCGCGAAACTTTTAAACGAAGGCCACCACGTCTATGGGCTGGGCCGCGACCCCAAGAAACTTCTCGCGACCTCGAAGCTCGTGAGCGACGGCCGCTTTACGTTTAGCTCGGTCGATCTTTCGCGCGCCGACGAGAGCGCCCGCACGACCCAGGAGATCCGCCGCTGGCTGAAGCAAATGGAACATCCTCTTTTGGGCGTCGTGAACAACGCCGGCATCTTCGACCGACTCACCTTTTTGAAAACTTCGGACGCGGTTTGGGAGCGCTACTTCGCGAACAATTTTTTGTCCGCGGTGAGGATCACGCGCGAGTTCCACGCCGAGCTGAAAGAGGCGAAGCCGTCGTCGGTGCTGAATATCAGCTCGACGCTCGGATTTCGCCCCATTAAAGAAACATTGGCGTACTCCGCGACGAAGGCTGCGATGGTGAACTGGACGAAAGGCCTCGCGCTCGAATGGGCTGCCGATGGCATCCGCGTGAACTGCATT
>CAYPFC010000308.1:0-3206 GCA_964409815.1 uncultured Pseudobdellovibrionaceae bacterium | reverse complement strand
TTGTGAGGAGCGTGACCACGCGTTTTCCCGAGCGGGTCCCGATGTCCATCAGCGCTCGCGCGAGCTGCTCGGCCTCGCCGAGCTCTTTCATGAAGGCTCCCGATCCGTACTTCACGTCGAGAACGAGCGCGCTCATCCCTTCGGCGAGCTTCTTGGACATGATGCTTCCGCAGATCAGCGGCAGCGAGTCCACGGTGCCGGTGACGTCGCGGAGCGCGTAGAGCTTTCGGTCGGCCGGGCAGATCTCGTGCGTTTGCCCGATGATCGCGGCGCCCACCTCTTGAATCTGCTTTTTAAAAGCCTCGAAATCCAGAAAGACGTTGAAGCCCCGGATGCTCTCGAGCTTGTCGAGAGTGCCGCCCGTATGCGCGAGTCCCCGGCCCGCCATCATCGGTACGGGAACGCCGGCCGCGGCGACGAGCGGCGCGAGAATCAGACTTGTCTTGTCTCCCATGCCGCCGGTTGAATGCTTATCCACCGTCGTGCCGAGCGCGGACAGATCGAGGACCACGCCCGAGTCGCGCATTTCATGCGTGAGCGCCGTCGCCTCCTCGGGAGTCATGCCGCGAAAGCAGATCGCCATGAGCCACGCGGCCATTTGGTAATCGGGAATCTGGTCCTTCGCGTACCCTTGGATCAGATAGCGGATCTCCTCGCGCGTGTGCGCGCCCCCGAAACGCTTCTTGCGAATAAGCTCCGAGGGAAAAAACTCCATCAGTATTTGTCCTTGGATAATTCCTCGCCGCTGACGAGCGCCACGCTCTGGCTGGTTCCGAGCCGCGTGGCTCCGGCCGCGATCAGGGCTTGCGCGGTTTTCAAGTCGCGAATGCCGCCGCTCGCTTTGATTCCGAGCCGGCCACCGACCGCGCCGTGCATGGCCTGAATCGCCTCGACGGTCGCGCCGCCTTTCGCGAAGCCCGTCGAGGTCTTCACGAAATCCGCTCCGGCGATCTCGCTGATCGCGCAGGCGCTCGCGATTTCGTCCGGGGAGAGGTAGCAAGTCTCTAAAATCACTTTCACGAGCGATCCCTTGGCGGCTTTCACCACCGAGGAAATATCGTTCTCCACCGCAGCGAAATTTCCCTCTTTGAACGCGCCGAGGTTCATGACCATGTCGATTTCATGAGCGCCGTCGGCGACCGCGCGAATGGTCTCCAAAGCCTTCACTTCGGCACGGTTCGCGCCGAGAGGGAATCCGATCACAGTACAAATTTTAGTTTTACGAACTAGACTCGCGGCTAAAGCCACGCGAAAGGGTTGCACGCAAACGCTGGCAAACCCGTACTCTTCGCCCTCGGCGCAAAGCTTTTCGATCTCGGACCGGGTCGCTTCCGGTTTCAAAAGCGTGTGATCGATCATTGCGGCCAGCTCGCGCGCGCTTTGCGTTAATGCGGGCATAATGTCCTTTCCAAAGCTCTCCCCCAAGCCTAACTTTATAGAATGGGGGATCTCACCAAACACTACTTGATTTCTGGCCGAGTTCAAGGAGTGGGATTTCGCGCTTATACCGCCCGACAGGCGCGCGAATTGAATCTGAGAGGTTGGGTTCGCAACCTTCTCGATGGTAGAGTAGAGGCGGTAGCCCAAGGAACAAGCGAAGCGATCGAGGAACTGGAATCTCGGTTGCGCAAAGGACCGCCCGCGGGCCGAGTGGACACGATGACCGTGGACCTATTGACGGCGGCGGCGTCTTTTAAGGAATTTGAAGTGAGAAAGGACGGCCTCACACCATGCGCGGAGTAATCTCAATCCTGACAGTCGCGGTTTTTCTGTCGGCGTCGACCGCCCAAGCCGCGCCCGCGGGCGAATCCGAAATGTACACGCAAGGCCCGCGCCGTCACTTGGGTACGATCATCTTCGCGGGAATCGCCGGCGCGGCGCTCGGGCTTTCGACCTTGAGTTTTTACGGAAGACCGCAGGATCGCTTAAGCAATATCGCGGTTGGCGCGGCGATCGGAATTATCGGCGGAGCTTTGTACACGACGTACCGGGCCGCGGCCGAGCCGAAGGAATTTTACGGAATGAGACAGGCGCACGCGGAAGGATGGTTCGCAATGGAGAATTTCCGGAGCGAGGATCCGCAGCTGACGCCGTCGGCTTCCTATACGTTTGAGTTTTAAAGTTCGCTCTTAAACACGGAGGGTGGGAGTGGCCAAGAGTCAACGCAAGGCCCAGAACTATTTCAAGGCCGCCGGCACGACCATTAAGTACAGCTTGTACTTATTCGGCGCCGGGGTTTTGTTTCTCAGTATCCTGATGGTGTACATCGCGATGATTCTACAGGACGTGAACGCGCTGACGGCGTCGATGCCTGAGTCGCCTCTTTCGCTCATGCTGCAAGAAAAAATCGTGACGGTCGCGGCGATATTCTTCGTATCGTTTCTGATTTTCTTGGGCAGCGCGATCGCTTACCTGGTGATTTTGGGTCAACGCTTCGGCGGCCCCATGACCGGTATACTCATCATGATCGACGAGATGATCGAAGGAAATTACGAAGCCAAGAGGGCTCTGCGTAAGAACGACGAGCTCGGTCCCATCGCGGATCGCTTGAAAGTTCTGGCGAAGACGTTAAGGGACAAACGCAAGTAATGAAGTTGCGGCAGGCCGGATTTACATTCACCGAAGTGTTGGTGGCGTCGGCCACCTTCGCGATCGTCGCGCTGACGTTCGCGTACGCGCTGGACCTGGCGCGCCGGTCCCTGGCCGACGCGAGCGGAAGCCTTGAGATCGCGGCCGCTCAGAGTGAGATTGCCGGCAACCTTTCCGAAAGCTACTCGCTCGGCGCGGGATATTTGACCGCGGCGACCCAGCGGGTCGCGAACAAAATCGATCCCGACCCTCAAGTCAGCGATCCACCCCAACCGGTCGTACTGCTCGACGCTTCGAGCGGGCTCGAGCCCGCCTACACGGCCTTCGACGGGATTTTCGAAGACGCTCCGGCTACCGCGCGTATCGGCAATGGCTGGGTGATTACTTCAATCGGCGTGCAAAAGAAAATGTCCGTGGAAGGCGCGGGCGACGTCGGTAAGCCCTCGGAGATTCGGCACGCCGTGACCGGCGTGGTGTACTCGCGCCGGAAGATCTATGCGGATATCGTCATGACGATCGCGAAACCAAATCCCGGCCAACTCGTTACCGAAGCAAAGGCGATCCGTCGCACGATCCCGACGACGATCGTGCTTGAGCGCCCGAAAGGAAGCTCGAGC
>CAYPFC010000307.1:0-3215 GCA_964409815.1 uncultured Pseudobdellovibrionaceae bacterium | reverse complement strand
AAAATGAAAATCTCGCGCTTCGACTTTCGCGAGTACGCCGAGTTCTCGCACGTGGTTTACGAAATCAAGGGCGACGTGTTGAACATTCTTCTCATGAAGAACCCGCTTTCGCTTCACGCGCGCGTACTCGAATTCTCTCGCGCGCTCTCGGACCGCCTGGGTCGCAAAGCGGGCGGCTTGAAGGGAAGCTTCGTCAGCGTTCTTTACCCCGGCTTCCGCCTGCCTCCGCATCGCGACCCCACCGGCGAGCGCATTCACATCCCGTTGATCACGAATCCCGAGGCTCTCATGTCGAGCTACCGCGAATCCGAAAACGGACCGGTGTTATCCGACCAAGTTCACATGCGGGCGGGCGAGGTTTATAGCCTGAGGACCTCGGAGTGGCACTCGGTGATCAACGGGTCTTCGACGGAAATTCGAGCTCATTTGGTGATGGATTGCCGAGAAGACATCGACACGATCCTCTAAGCGGCGCGCAACGCGACGAGCAGAGAAGGCGAAACGCTCACGACGCCCGAACCGCGCTCCGCGAGATTCAGGCCGCTCAGGACGATTCGATCTTCCACGCGGTACAGATTTCCGGGCGTCAGCAAGACGTTGATTTTTTCCGCGCACAAACAATCGCGAATCCGCCAAATCGTGTCGCTC
This sequence comes from uncultured Pseudobdellovibrionaceae bacterium, assembly GCA_964409815.1. Taxonomy (GTDB): domain Bacteria; phylum Bdellovibrionota; class Bdellovibrionia; order Bdellovibrionales; family UBA1609; genus JALHOQ01. The sequence goes on along the minus strand of CAYPFC010000307.1, from coordinate 2,567 downwards.
TCGGCTTTCGTGAGGCGCTCACCTGCCGATAGACGAACGCTCATATCCGGGCCCAGATAATCCATTTCGAACGAGCGTTCCGCGCGATTCACGTTGCGGATGGCGGGGAAGAACCGAGGATATTTGGAAAATAGCGCCTCTAAAAGCTCGGTTTCTTGGCGGAACAAACGCTCCATCGCCACGACGTTGTTCACCTCGGGATGAGGAAGCCTGCCGATCACCGTTCGACCGTCGGGAACGTAAACTCGTTTGACGTACGAATAATCGTTGGCGACGAAAATCGTACTGGCGAAGCGCGCTCGCGTGGACGAGCCGTACGCGCGCGCGTGCGGATGAGTAAGAAACCTCATACGCGGATTCGAGACTCGCAGCGCCGACTCACCGAACGGCGCGCCACAGGCGCCGAACGCGGCGATTCCCAAGTATTTAAGAAGGGACCTTCTTCTCAACGAGAGCATTCCCATAGCTTAGGTCATGCGACTTGGCGTCTCAATCGGACCTAGGTCCGGCAAAAAGCTTGTGAACTCGCGCGGCAGCCTTTAAACGGAATCATGCGCGAAGTAACCGTACTTCTTGGATCGGTCTCGGTCATGTACGATAACTGGCTCCCGTATGCTTCGGGTTGCCTGATCAGTCACGCGCGCAAGTCGCCTGCGGTTCGCGAGCGTTACCGCTTCCTGACGCCGTTCTATAAATATCGCCCTGAAGAGATCGAGCCGCTGCTGCTCGCGACCGACATCCTCGGCCTGACCTGCTACACCTGGAATCAGGCGGTAAACGATCGCATCGCCGCGCGCTTTAAACAGATTCGTCCACGAGGCGTCGCGATCTACGGCGGACCGAACGTTCCCGAAGACCCGTTGCTCTTCGACGCGTACGCGCGCGGCCGGCCGTTCGTTGATCTCCACTTCTGCGGGATGGCGGAGGATTCGTTTAGATCTTTTCTGGAGAATCTTGAAACAACGGCGGTCCACGCCCACGCGGGAAGCTTCGGTTTGCGCGAGGACGGTCGACTCTTCGACAACACGGACCGCGCGAGCCGCCAACGGCAAATCGACGTCGAGATGCCGACACCCTACCTCGAAGGGATATTCGATCCGATCCTGGTGCGCGACTCCGCGTTGAAGGCGAGCTTCGAAACGAATCGCGGTTGTCCTTATCGCTGTTCTTACTGCGACTGGGGCGGACAATCGCGCAGCAAGATTCGCCGCTTCGATCCGCAGAAAGTCAAAGCGACCACGGAGTTTCTGTTTTCTCAAAAGAACATTCGTGAGATTGAGATTCTGGACGCCAATTTCGGGATCTTCGAGTCCGACCTCGAAACGGTGAACGTCATGGCTGAACAGCGCGAGCGGTGGGGCTCACCGGCCAGAGTCAGCTACAGCGGCCTCGCCAAAAACGGCAGTCGCTACCTTCCCGAAGTCTTAAGCGTCATTACGCACCGGCTCGGGGCACAACGGCGCAACATCAAGCTGAGTTTCCAATCCCATTCCGAAGACGCGCTCAAGGCGATGAACCGCGGAAACATCGACAATTCGAAGTTAATCGATTTGCTCGCGCGCGTTCGCGGCAGCCACGAAGTCACGAGCGAGATGATCATCGGCATGATCGGCGAAACGCCCGAGTCGTGGCTCGCCACGCTCGAGAAAGACTACACGCTCGGGATCGATTTCATGCGCCCCTACATTCTGCATGTGGTTCCAAACACCGAGTTGTACTCCGCCGCCTACCGCGAAAAGCACGCGATCCAAACGCGCAAAATACGATTTCCTTACGAAATGGCGGGCAAGGATTACGCGTTCCTCGCCGCGAATCCCGGTTGGCGCGCTACTCCCTCGCACGAGTGCGAGGAAATCGAAATCGTGAGCTCGTGCTCCTCCTACGACCTCGCAGGCCTGGAGCGGATGTTCGATTACTGGTGGTTCTACCATACGTTTTATAACGCCAAACTCTTGCGGCGCACGCTCAAGACTCTGGTCGAAAACGGAAGAACCCTTTCCCAGATTATCCTCGATTTCTTCTCCGCGCTCGGGCCGCGACACCAGACGCTACACGCGTTGGTGTCGAAAAACCGGAAGATCGTCGCCGATATCTTCGACCCGCGCCGGACGCAAACCATTCTTGACCTTGAGACCTACTTCTTCTTTTCCCGCTGTCTGCGCTCCGACGAACTTCTTAGAATCCGGCGCGAGAAGGAGCTTTTCGCGAGCGAGCTGCTCGATATTTTCGGGACCGCCGCCCAAGTCGCCGTGGAAGAGGACTTAAGCTCCGTCGATCGCAAATCCCGGGACGCCGATTTCTACGGTTTGAACGCGTCCTTGGGTTGACCGCTCGGCCGCATCGTAGCGAACCACTCTTTCGGTCGGCCGCCACACGAAGTTCGGATCGCGGCGGCGATAATAAATAAACTGAAGCATGTCCGTTTTCTCCGTAACCTTGAACAACAGGCTCGGATGAAGCTCGAAGGCCTCGAACGCGGCGTGGTCAGGTACTCCGGGAGAGCGATCAATGCGCCACCAGGCGTTGGGGCGCACCTGCCACGAGTCGTCGAGTCGACGCCCTCACCG
>CAYPFC010000306.1:0-3258 GCA_964409815.1 uncultured Pseudobdellovibrionaceae bacterium | reverse complement strand
CGCAGATGAAACAAGCCAATCCCGCTCTTAACAAGATCGTCCTCGACGTCATTCAAGAAGCGCAAAACGAGCAGACTGAGATCGGACAGTACTTCCGCCAGAATAACCTGCGCCAAAAATATGGCTCGGCGGAAATCACCGCTCAGGGCGCGGCCGAGCAAATGCAAGCGGTCAACCCGCAGCTCGCTTCCGCGCTGAAAGAATCGAACGTCGCCCGCCGCAACGAGATGCTCGAGCATCTTTCGCATCAGGGCTCGCCGTTCTTCGTCGAGACCGAGCGCACGGTCTTGAACATGGTCGGCCAGTGGAACGCCTCGACCGCGCAAACGACGCGCACGTACCCGCAAATGCTCGAGAGCGTCGTCATGGATCTCACGCTCCACGAGGTCGGCCACATGATCGGCCTCGGCCATCAATTCAAAGAGAACATCGTTCCCGAGCGGGGCACCGTTCCGACCAAGTACGTAACCGAGCTCGCCGCGAAAGCGACTCCGCAGAAAGAATTCACGAACTACTCGTCGATCATGGGGTACCGCAACGGCCGCGTCGAGATGGCGCTCCCCGAGAACGAGCTCAATCCCGGACCGCACGATAAACTCGTCTTGCGCTACTTATATAATGGACAGTATTCGTCCTACGACGCCGACGCGGACGAGTGGGTTTTCAATCCGGTTCCACAGTCGGGAAAAATTCCCACCATGTCGCGCGTGCAAGGCCGTCGCGTCGGCCTCCAAATGATGCCGACATCGTACTTCCCGCAGTGTAACGACTGGGACGCGAGCCTTCAGGCCGACCCATTCTGTAACCGCTGGGACCGCGGCTCGAAGGCCGAGGAGCTCGTCGCTTCGTACTTTGAAAACATCAGCGACAATTTGCTCACGACGTTGTACTCGCTCGTCGGAGGCGGAGGCACGCACTGGATGCACGAGTACTACCTCTGGATCTCGAGCTTCGACACGTTCTCGCGCGTGCGCCTGTTCTACGATGAGATGCGCCGTCGCCTGCGCAGCGAGGATCGCCTCGTTCCGCTCTGGGATCAGCTCCGCCGCGACAAGGACGCTCTGTTCGAGTTCTCGGAGGCCTGCCAGAAGAGCAATCCGACAAGCGCCGAGCAAGTGCGCTCGGATATCCTGCGCCGATTGTTCGCGCACAAGGATATCGTCGATCTTTGTCGCGCCAACGCCCTCGCGCTGAAAGAGTTCCGTTTCTTCCTGAATCTTCCCGAGGGCGATTACACGCGCATCGACCACACCGCCCGCTACATTAGCGGCGGCTACCTCATGGGCGATGCATCCCGTAATTTCGGCAACATTCTCGGCTCGTGGTTTCAGCTCTCGAACTTCCCGCTGAAGTTCACTTCGATGTACGCGCTCACGACCGCCGACGCGTTCCAGTTCAACGGTTGGTGGCTGTGGCCGAACATGTATTACGACTACGAGGAAAACCGCTACCTCTACCGCACGCTCTATCCCCGCGACTACACGAAGCTGGTCTCGGACGCCGTTCAGAACAACATGCGATTCGCCGCGACCGGCCTCGATTCGACGACGTCGATCGGCCGCTCGATTCTTGCGACCAGCTGGCTGTTACCCTGGCAGCGCTGGACCTCGAACGACGCCGCGCGACTCCCGCGCGAATACAACGAGATGCTGGATCAGCAGACGCAATTCCAGATGAGCATGGTCGCGGTCATCATCAATGCGGTGAAGCCGGACGCGAGCTCGAACGTCAAAGCCGATCATTACAAAAAGTTCACCGCATCGGTGTACGACTTCTTCACCGGAAGAAGCTCGACCGCCCGTGAAGTTTACATCTTGCCGAAGGGTGACATCATCGTGTGGGCGAACGGCATGTTCATTTACCCGATCACCAAGATCAAGTTCTATGAAGGCACGAGCTCGTACGTGATCGCGTACAAAGTGTCGTTCGACTACGAGGAAGGCGATCAGCTCGTCGAGGACAGCGTGAAATCCGCGCTCCTCGAGAAGCACAATACAATCGCGAAACAATGTGTGGAAGGCTTCAACCGCAACGGTCTCGCGAACTACTTCAACGATACCCAGCGCGACTTCGAAGGGCTCTACATTCCGCCGGGGATCGCCGAGGAAATCGGCAAGGAAAAGACCGGATTGTTCTATGACTCGCTCGATCGCGCCTACGCGAAGTACGAGACGTACGCGGCCCCGCAGATTCCGGAGGCGTTCCCGATCAAATCGATGCGCCGGGTTTGCGACGAGTCAATTCGCGGGATCGGCCAGATCTCGGCCTCGGCGGCCCTGATCAACGGCTACTGGCTCAGAATCACACCGGAATACCTGGAGAAATAGCCATGAAGAAGCAGCTGTCTCTCCTCCTTATATTCAGCGTACTCGCGGCGGGCCTCACGGCCTGCACGCCCAAGAATCAGCCGCGTAAAGTTCACGAAGGCAAGCGCGAATGGACGCCGACCGAAACGCCCGACGACTCGACCGTTCAGGCGCAGGACTTCACGGACTTCAACCTGGACTCCGCCTACGCGGCGGTCGCCGACCCTTCCGTCGACTTGGTCGGCAAGATCCTTCAGCCGCTCTCGCGCTTCGTTCTGAATAAATCGTACGTCGAAGATCCTTCGTACCGCACGAGTCGCCTCACGCAAATGATTCAGATCTTCAACCGCGCGTTCCTCAAGCTCCTCGAGTCGAAGAATACGAGCGCCGAGTTCAAGGCGATCAAAGACGCCTACTACGCGACCGTGTTCTCGGGCTGCAGCGGAGACCTCCGCCGCGACTGCGTGAACGCGCAGATCTTTTCCGATGACGGCTACCACACGCGCATCATGACCCGACTCGCGCAAGAGCTCGACGTCGAGCTCGACGCGCTCATAAAACAATCCGGCTCGCCGGGAAAATGCGTGAGCGACAGCGACCGCTGCCGCGAGCTCCTCGAAGAGCGCTATCGCCGCCTCGCCATGGGCTTGCGCAAGCGTAACCGCAATTACGACGGCGAGTTCGCGTTCGCGTACCTGAAGCACGCGCGCGCCCTCGCGTTCCTGATCGCCTACGATCGCCGCAACGAGGCGGCCTCTGGAGTCACGGACGACGACGTTTCGACGAGCTACCTGGCGGACGTCCACTCGAAAATCTTCGAGACGCTGATCGCCCGCTACCAGCCCGAGGACATCATGGGAGCCGAGTTCAAGGCGTTCGTGGAGAACTTCAACCCGTGGGTGTACTCGCAGCGCCAAGCGGACATCTTCCAGTATGGCACGCGCATCATGTT
>CAYPFC010000305.1:0-3276 GCA_964409815.1 uncultured Pseudobdellovibrionaceae bacterium | reverse complement strand
CGACGACTCCCCCGAGAACGGAAAACCCGCCGCCCTCAACGAGGATCGCGCGACACTTTTGTATATGCTCGACACCTACAATAAGCACCTGCTGGATGTCGACGGCCACCCCGTGCGCAAAGTTCGCGAAACGTTGGATGAGATCTCGAAAGAGCTCATCGCGCCCAAAGAAAAAAGTTCCGTCGAATCCACGCTCTTTCGTTTGCGCCAGTTTTTCACGGGCTACCGTATCGACGAAACGAAGTATGTCGAGAAAACGTTCGACGAGCTCCGCACGATAATCTGGGAGTTCGTCAATCAGCTCAGCGAGGAGCTCGGCGAGGAGCAGAAGGATGATTTCGAAGTTCGCCAAAGCCTGGACGAGCTGAAAGAAGCGGTCGAGAGCAACTCGATCGGAGAACTGAAAACTCAGTCGCGCCGCTTTATCGACAAGTACCTCGAAAAGCAGGTCAAAAAAGACAAGCGTCGCTCGACGCGCATGAAGAGCATCCGCAAGAACCTGAACAAGGTCAAAAAGCAGCTCGGCGAAGCGCAGACCGCAGCCAGCACGGATCATCTGACCAATGCGTTTAATCGCAAGACGTTCGACGAATACGCGGATCAACACTGGAAGCTCCATCAAGCGATGGAAGGCTCGGTCTCCCTGCTCTTGGTGGACATCGATCACTTTAAGAAGATCAACGATACATTCGGACATCCGATCGGCGATTTCGTCCTGAAAGAGCTCGTGGGCACGCTCAAGAACATGTTCACAAGGGAATCCGATCTGGTCGCGCGCGTCGGCGGCGAAGAGTTCGCTATCCTTCTGCCCGATTACAACGCCCAGCAAGCGATGATCAAGGCGGAGGAGCTCATGGCGGTCGTTCGCAAAGAGGCTTACGTCCATGAGCACCACCAGATCCGCTTCACGGTCTCGATCGGCGTCGCCCAGCTGATGCCCGGGGAGGACGTTTCCTCGTGGCTGAAGCGCGCGGACCTGGCGCTTTACCACTCGAAGAATACGGGTCGAAATCGCGCCACGCTCGCCCCAACCCCTTTAAAAGCAGCCTGATTTCCCGACCGTCTCGTTTTGAGATCGACAGTTGTCGTATCGATTGTCACCTGTTGCGGAGACCGCCGACCGCTCAGTTGCCGCTTCACGTGCAAACGCGCTTACTATATACGAATTGTTGACATGCAAGTGCATGAAGCCTAACACGCATCCCCCGATTTAAACTCCGCGCGCCCCGGCCCCGCGCTTGCTCTTGCCCTCTGTTACACGATTCACCAACGAAGGAGGAATCGATGAGAGGGATGAAAGAAATCCTGCTCTCTTTCACAATAGGACTCGCCGCGCTCGTAGCACTCACCTTACTCAAGCGAAACGCAAAGACCGAGCGAGCGCCCGAAATCAAAACTCCAACCAATATATCCGGAATGCCCGACGACCCCGCGCTCTCGCTTTCTTGGGGGCTGCACCAGATCGGAGTCAGCGAAGCCCGCAAACGAACCGCGGGAAGCCGAAGCGTCGTCGTCGCCGTCATTGATACAGGTGCCGATACCCACCACCCGGCTCTTAAGCGCAATCTCTGGCGCAACCCCGGCGAAGCCGGCTTAGATGAAAATGGACAAAGTAAGGCCACGAACGGCCTGGACGATGATGACAATGGATTTGTCGACGACTTCCACGGATGGAATTTTGTGGAGAGCTCGCCCGATGTCACGGACGATCACGGGCATGGGACTCACATCGCAGGGATTATCGGCGCCCAGGGAACGGGCGTCGCGGGCGATGTGAGTCTCATGATTTTGAAATATTATGATTCGGAGTCTCTCGGCCCCGACAATCTCGCGAACACGATCGCGTCCATCCGCTACGCCGTCCGCATGGGCGCCGACATCATCAATTACTCGGGCGGCGGAATGATCCGCAGCCGCGAGGAAGAAGAGATGCTCGCCTGGGCCGCCAAGCACGGGATTCTCGTCGTCGCGGCCGCCGGGAACGAGGGCGTGAACTCGGACATCTTCCCCTTTTATCCGGCCGACTATGATCTCCCCAATATTGTTTCGGTCACGGCGACGGATCGCCACGGCCACTTGCTGCCGATCGCGAACTTCGGCCGCGCGACGGTCGACCTCGCCGCGCCCGGAAAAAATATTTATTCGACCCTTCCCAACGGCGAGTACGGCTACATGACCGGCACCTCGCAAGCCACGGCGTTCGTGAGCGGAGTGGCGGCTCTGCTCTTGGCTCAAAGCCCCCATCTCTCCGCCGACCCCTCCCGCCTCATTCGCACTTTGACGGACTCAGGAAAGCGGCTAACCGCACTGAACGGCAAGATCCGCTCCGGCCGCATCGTCAGCGCCGACGGCGCTCTCATTCACTCTTCTACGGAGCTCGCCGCGCTTCCCCAAAAGCGCGCACCCGCCCGAAACTAGTGACTTTCTCGAGCCCAAGAGTTATCTCCAACGCATAGGAGATAACTATGCTCAGAATCATTTCGACATTCGTGTTTTTCTTTAGTTTCTCTCTTACGGCCGCAGAGATCGACGACGTAAAAACGTGTCTCGACAACTGGCAAGACCACCCGTTTAAGGGTGCGCCGATTAAATACCGAATCATCTCTTCGAAAGTGAAAGTCATGGGCATCGGCGGTGAAATGGCCGAAGAGAAGGCGACGAAATCCCCGGAACTCGTATTGATCAAACCCAACGTCAACGTAATGACCAAAAACGTTTTGAAGCTCTCCAATCCGAACGGCTGGTACTGCCTGCAAAACAAGGTCGACGTCATGGCGAAGACCGAGATCCTCTTGAACTGCAGCGCGCACCTCACCGCGAGCAACGCGGGCGCGACCGTTCTGGGCTCGGACACGAACGAAACCGGAGTCACCGTCATGGGCAAGACGACGGTGAGCCGCGTGGATTGCAAGAAGGAGTAGTGCTTCCTCCGTGAGATTCTTTGTCCTCGCGCTTTTTGTTTTTTCGGTCACCGCTCACGCCAAGCCTTACCGCCTGCGCGACGCCCTCGCGCAAGGAATGTCCAATAGCCTCGAGATCCAGAGCGCCGAAAGCGCCGAGCGCGCGAGCCGCGCGGATTATCGGGCGGCTCGCTCTCTGGCTTTACCGACTCTGGACCTGGTCGGCGCCATCGGCAATCAGCAGTCCACCTCGGCTTATAGCTCGAGCACCGCCAACTCCGATCGCGAGACCGACGTCAACCGGGCCTATCTTTCGCTGAGCCAACCGCTCTACGCCGGCGGTGCGGTCACGTCCGGATTGGCCGCGGCCCGCATC
>CAYPFC010000304.1:0-3293 GCA_964409815.1 uncultured Pseudobdellovibrionaceae bacterium | reverse complement strand
TGCCATATCCTGATCTCAACACGCCGGAGTCTTTTGTCCGTACGCTCTCTCCGCATCAACCGCCCTAAGGGGTATGAAAGAGGGTTACGTTATGAAGGCTATCTATAAAATTCTTGCACTCGCGGTTCTCGCCAGCGGATTCAACGCTCACGCAGGACTCAGAGAGTGCATTGAGCTTGCAAAATTCTTGGAAATTCCCCATTACCTCGCCTCGGAAGATGTCAGATTTGTGAATAGCGACGTCGCGATCAAGGAGGACGGCACTGAAGTCACCGTTTACACGTCAACGGAAATTTATAAGATCAACTCCTCTGAGAACACCACAGGCTGCTCCGACCGAGGCAGCGACTTTCTTCGCAGAATCGAAGGGAATGCGGTCCCGATGCAAGACAGACTAAAAGCGAAAGTCGATGCGGCCCAGAGAGGGTCAGGCGCCGCCAATCACATCGACCGACAAGTTCGCGAGCTCATCATCGAGTGCAAACTCGCAAAAGGCGCGAGCCACGAGTTAAAGGTCGGAATGGACGCCCTGATTTCGACGATCAACCGCGCGTACTGGCCCGAGCGAGTTGGCGCCGGCTCAGAAAGTCGGGGTATGCGCGAAACTCAGAATAGGCGAACGGATCCAGATGGCGATGTGGATTAAAACAACGCGATCAGCTGAAGAATCAGCGCGAGCACCACGATGGGCGTCGCGAGGTAGCGCAGCACGAATAACCAGTGACGATAGAACTTCGTCGATCCCGGAGTGTCGGGATCGGCGAATTCCGCTTTGATAAGCTCGCGCTTTAACAGCCAGCACACGACCTGCGAGATCAACAGCGCCGAAATCGGCAAACACCAGTTGATCAACAACGCATCGAACGCCTCAAGCAGGCCCTTCTCCCCGACCTTCACACCCCGCAAGACGCTCGACGAGAGCGCCGGCCCCATCGCGAGCACGAAGCAAATCAGCGCGACCAGAAACGCGCCCCGACTGCGCGGAATCCGGCGCACTTCGCGCCAGTTCGCCACGACCGACTCGAACAAGCCGATGCTCGCGCCCAGCGACGCCAAGTACAGACACAAGAAGAACGCCACGCCGAACCAATGTATTCCCGGAAGCTCCTTCACGAGCTTCGGCACCGTCTGGAACAAAAGCTCGGGACCACCGAACGACGCGCCCGTATGAATGACGAGAGGAAAAATCATCGCGCCCGCCCAGAGCGAGATCGCCGCGTCCATCCCGCCCACGCGAAAGCCCGCCATCGGAATGTACACTTTCTCGCGCAGGTAGGAACCGAACGTCACCATCGAACCGAAGCCCACGCTCAGAGTGAAGAACACGTGCCCGAGCGCCTGCCCGAGCGACGACAAATTCAATTTCGAAAAATCCGGATAAAAGAGAAAACGCAGAGCCTCGCCCGAGGACTCCATATTGAGCGACTGCACCGCGAGCGCGATCAACAGCAGCGCGAACGCGGGCATGCAGTAGCCGACCCACTTCTCCAGGCCCAGCTCCAAGTCCTTCGCGACAATCACCGCGACCGTGAGCAAATGCACGCTCGTCAGCATCACTTGCAGCCAGCCGTTCTCGAGCAGCACTTTCAAAGTCTGCTCGGGCTGGAATTGAGTCGGGTTAAATGAAGACACCAGAAGCTGCATGAAAAAATGCAAGACCCATCCGCTGATCACCGCGTAGTACGCGAGCACGACGACCGTGATGCCGAGACTCAAGAAGCCCAGATTGTTCAAGAGCCATCGCATCGGACGCGAGACGTCCGCATCGTACTGTCGAATCTCGCGCATCTGGTAGCGATGTCCCGAAAGCTTATGTAACGCGGGGATAAGGCTTGTGCGCGAGATCTTGCCGAGCAAAAGCTCGCCGATCAGAAACGGCATTCCGAACAGGAACACCAAGAACAAATAGAGCAGTACAAATGCGCCGCCGCCGTTTTCGGCGACGATGTACGGAAAGCGCCAAAGGTTTCCGAGCCCGAACGCCGTTCCGATGGCGGCCAGATAAAACCCGAGCCGCGTTTCAAATACCGTAACGTTTGAACCCGGCAACTAGTGCTTCTCCATCACGAAAATTCTTAGGGGAATCCCAATCAAATCCCAGTTTTCCTGAATTTTACGAATGAGAAAGCGGCGGTACGCGGGCGTGACGCCTTCCGGGTGATTCGCGAACGCGATGAAGCTCGGAGGCGACTGCTGCGTCTGCGTGAGGTAGTAAAACTTCACGTTCTCGGTCGCGTACACGGGCGAGGGCGCCTGTTTGATTACTTCGGTGAAAAACTTGTTGAGCTTCGAGGTCGGAATGCGAATGCTCAGCTTCTCGCGAACTTGCTCGACTTTGCGGAAAAGCTCTTCAAGCCCCGTTCCGTTCTTCGCGCTCGTGAAGACGACCGGAATATCCTTAAAGAAGTGAAACTCGAAATCGACGCGCTCGCGGAACCACTTGCGGAAGTCCTCGTGCTGCTCTTTTCCAAGATCCATTTTGTTCGCGACGACGATGATCGCCTTGTGGCGCTCCAGGCAGTACTCAATGATGCGCGAGTCCTGATTCGAGGGACCCACCGTCCCGTCGATCACGAGCAGGACAAGGTCCGCGTCGTGAATCGCGTCGCGCGTTTTGAAGCCCGAAAGCACCTCGACGCCGTCGCGCTGCTTCGCCGCGCGCCTTAAGCCCGCGGTGTCGACCAGAATGTACTTCTTGCCGAAGATCTCGAACTCTTCCTCGACCGCGTCGACGGTCGTGCCGGCGATCTCGCTCACGAGCATGCGATGCCCGCCGAGTAAGCGATTGGCCAAAGAGCTTTTGCCCGCGTTGGGCTTCCCGATGATCGTCACGCGGAATCCTTCGCGGGCTTGAGTTTCGTCGTCGCCCAAATTGGCAAGAATCCACTCCACCGCGACGTCGATTCCGAAATCTTGCTCGAACGCGGCCGCGATCAGGTTATCGCCGACTCGAGCGTGCGGTCGCACTTGTTCACGATCGTTACGAAAGGCTTCCCGCTCCGCTTCACGATGCGGAAGGCATCGCGATCCTCGGGCATGATTCCCGCTCGACCGTCGACGATAAATAGAATCAGGTCGACGGAGTGCAGGAACTCAACCACCTGCTCGCGAATCAGAGGCGTGAAACCCGTTTTGTCTTCGCTCAACCCTCCGGTATCGACGACCTCGAAGGATTTCCCCCACCACTCCGTGGGCTCGATCTGAATGTCGCGGGTGACGCCGGGCTCGTTTTTCACCACGGCTTTGCGCGAGCGCGTGAGGCGATTGAAGAGCGTCGACTTACCTACGTTCGG
>CAYPFC010000303.1:0-3299 GCA_964409815.1 uncultured Pseudobdellovibrionaceae bacterium | reverse complement strand
CGGATTTTCGACGAAAAGCTCCTGTTTCCGGTGCCGAGCGAACAGGCCGCGCCGGCGCAAGCGATTCGCGCCGTGTTGATCGGAAAGATATCGCCCGAAGGTTCGACCCTCATCCGGCCGGCCACGCGCGCTCGTGTTTTCATGGGCTTGATGCATAGCTTGGTGCTCGGATTGGGGGTTCCACAGATGGCGGAGTATATGCTCCGGCCCACGCCCGCGCTCGCTTTGATATTTTTCTCGCGGTTACGACAAGCGGCAGGACTTGCGCTCCGTGCGCGTGGATTTATTTTTGAAGTAGGCCCGGACGCGCGCGTGAACGCCTCCGTGCTCGCCGACTTTTGCCAGAGGGAGATTTCAACGTGAAGATCGATCCCGCGCGCACCAATCCCGACGTTTGCGAAACGAGCCTGAAGCTCTTAAGAGAGCGCTGCTCGGAATGGTTCGAGCGCCGCGGGGAAGCCGCCTGGCTTCCCGATCTCGACGTCGCTCCTCCGCCGATGAAATCGGTAAAGAACGTCGTGCTCACGGGAGGCTTTTTAAAGCGTCTTGCCGAGAGCGGGAATTGGCCGTTCGCGGAGATGAAACTCTGGACGCTGAGCTCGGCGGTCAAGCGCGTGATCGTTAGCGAGTTCGGCGTTCGCGCCTCGGCGATCGGCGTGATTCCGCGCTACGAGCTCTTCCCCACGCCGGCGCGTGGAACGCGCGCCTTTCCGAAGGCGAACGAGCCTTTTACCTTCGTCTTCGGCGGACGCATCTCGCCGACCAAGAACGTCGAGATGCTCATCCGCACGTATTGGCACCTGCAGCGCCACCTGAAGGCGCGCCTCGTGCTGTGCGGGGACTTCGACTCGATGGCGCATCCCGATTGGGGACGGCGCGAGACCGCCGACTACCGCGCGCACCTCGAGCGCGTCGTGAAGAGCCTGCGCTGGAAGCAGCCGCCTGAGTTTTTAAAGAAAACGGCGCCCTCCGAGTGGCTCAAGGGAAAGTTCGAAAACCCGGTATTCACAAGTTTCTCCACATTCATTCAAGAGGATTTCGGCGTCGCTTTGGCGCAAGCGCAATCCGCCGGCTGGCCCGCGTGGCTAACGGCGTGGGGTGGCCACCTCGAGTGCGTTCGCGGCGACGTCCGTTGGATCGACCCGCGCTTGGTCGCTTACTCGCACGAGGCTCCCGCCCTGATCGACCTGAAGGCCCGCCACCTGGCCGCGAGCTTCGAGCGCGCAAGCGCGAACGTCGAGCCGCTTTCCGAGACCGCATACCCCGAAGCCGTTTCCGCGGCCGAGCACTTGCTCTACCGCGAGGGCCTCGAAGCGTTCGCCGACAGCGAAAGCGGGCGCAAGCTTTTCGAGAGGCACCGCCGCTCGTTCTCGGCGCATCCGGCCGATCACTGGGCGATTCTTACCGGAGACTTCCACTCGGGCCGAAAGCTTTCGGCGCTCGAGTCCAGATGCGCGAATATCCTGGCGCGCGCCGAATCGGAAAAAGTCCGCGTGCTTTTTCTCTCGGCGAGAGACCTGCGAGCTTCCGACAACGCCTGGACACTCGCGCACGCGACCCGTATCTTTTTACCGTATGAATCCGAGGCGCTGCGCCCGTTCGTGAACGGGCTCCGCCGGCAACTCGGAAATCATATTCCTTTGACGGAGTTTCATGATCGAATTTGAGGCCGCCCGGAAGAGACTGATTTCGCGCGGGAAGCTGCGCTGCCGGATCGTCTCGGATTCGATGTACCCGCTTTTGGATGTCGGAAGCGAAATCGAGGTGGAGCCGGTCACCCGTCCCGAACGCTTTGACCTCGTGGTCTTTTGGGAACGCAGCCGTTTAACGTGTCATTACGTGTGGAGCCTGAACTCGGTGGACGATCCGCCGACGGTGACCACGCGCTCGCTGAAGAATCCGAACGAGGACGACCTGCCCGTCCCGTTGGATAAAATTCTGGGGCGCGTGGTTTCACACGCCTTGGATTGGCGTACGCGCGCTTGGCTCATCGCCCGATCGATTTTTCGCGAGAGACATTAAATCAAGCGCTTTTCGAGCCGCTCGACGCGCTCTTTGAGCTCTTTGATCGCTTCCACTAAATAGGAGTTCATCTTGGCATACTCGACGGCCAGCATTCCGGAATCCAGGTCGCGACGAACAAGCTCGGGCATTTGCGCGGCGACTTCCTGAGCCACGAAACCCGCATGGACAGAGGAATCCCCGTTCTTGGCTGTTTCGGGATTCCAGCGGAAAAGAATTCCATTCAGGCGCGAGATTTTTTCGAGCGCTCCTTTGAGGGGCTCGATGTCGCGCTTAAGCCTCAAGTCAGATCCCGCGAACACATCGAGGTAGATGCTTTCGTTCAACACTTCCGTTTCGATTTGCTCGAGGTCGAATTCGCGCAGCTCCCCGAAAAGGTAATCCGACGGCAGGGAATGGAGCGCGCGGAAATCGCCGCGCGACTCGGCGGTCGCTTCGATCAGCTGCTTCTCGTTCAACGTCTGCAGGAGCGCCGAAAGGTCGCGCGCAAGCCGTGTTTCTTCTTTCGGGAAAACTTCCGCGTAGCGGGCGGTCAGGCTCGTGATCGTTTTAGGTGACTCAAGATCCGCCCACACGGCCGCCGCGATCCCGTCGATCTTATAAAACACGCCGGACGCGTTTTGCTTCATGAGAATGACCGTTCCGTCCTGATTCCGTCTCGACACGACGTCTTTTGCGATCTTGAATGCGGTTGTCATCTCCACCTCGCGAATTCGATTGAGGGAATTCTATCCAAAGTAGGGTTCGTAAACAAACTTATAAAATGCCCGATCACCCGGCAGACGCGCGTCGGCTTCCCCCAGCTCGTCGCGAAATCCGTGAAAGGGCCCGGGCTCGCGCGACAGGATCGGTTTAAGAATCCTCGACGCGGCCTCGATCGAGAATCTCGCCCGGTAACGCGCGGCCCGCGCTTCCCTCGCCGAGAACTGATCTCCGCGGGGAAGGGCGAGCAACGTTTCCGGCACGCGCCCGGTCACGACGACCAAGCCCCGCTCGTCACCCGCGCGTACCGGAATCCGTCGGCAATCGCTCTCCACCTCGCTCGTAAATCCCGAGTAGCCGCCCCAGTCCGTCAAAATCGCAGGCGTACCGGTGCACAACGCTTCGGCCGGCGCGAGCCCGAAATCCTCGTCGTGATGAACGCTCAAACTCACGTACGCATCGGCGGCGTTATAGAGCCCCGCCATCTCGTCGCGGCTCAGCTTTCCCAAGTACTCGGCGCCCGTTTGCGCGAGCGCGCGCCGAAAGCGCTGGAAACTTCCGTTGAGCGGCTCGCG
>CAYPFC010000302.1:237-3300 GCA_964409815.1 uncultured Pseudobdellovibrionaceae bacterium | reverse complement strand
ACCGGCTTCGTCACTTTGGCGGGAGAGATCACGTCCAAGGGCACCGTCGACTACAACCATGTCGTCCGCGACGTGATCAAAGATGTCGGTTACGACGACAGCGATATGGGCTTCGACTACAAGTCCTGCGCCGTGTTCGTTGCGCTCGGTAAGCAATCGGCCGATATCGCCATGGGCGTGGACGCCGCCGATCAAGGCGCGGGCGACCAAGGGCTTTCCATCGCGCCACCCCATTGTCCCGCCCCGCCCGCGACCCTCAGCCTTTCGCACAAGCTCATGTTCGAGCTGGCGCAGATGAGAAAACAGAAGGTCGTGAACTTCCTGCGTCCTGACTCGAAGAGTCAAGTGACGATCGAGTACAAGGACGGCAAGGCCTCGCGTGTGGATACGGTGGTTCTCTCGACTCAGCACACGCCCGACGTCGATCAAAAGAAGATCAAGGAATTCGTCATTGAGAAACTGATTCCGAAATCGATTCCCTCGCAGTGGCTCGACAATAAAACCAAGTTCCACATCAATCCGACCGGCCGCTTTGTGGTCGGTGGCCCCCACGGCGATAGCGGTCTCACGGGCCGTAAAATCATCGTCGACACTTACGGTGGCCACGGCGCGCACGGTGGCGGTGCGTTCTCGGGTAAAGATCCCTCGAAGGTGGATCGCTCGGCCGCGTACGCCGCTCGTCACGTGGCGAAGAACATCGTCGCCGCGGGCTTAGCCGAGAAGTGCTTGGTTCAGCTCGCCTACGCGATCGGCGTCGCCGAGCCCGTGAGCATCATGGTCAACGACTACGGCACCTCGCAAGTGGGCGGAGAAGTCTTGTCGAAAGCGGTTCGCCAAATTTGGAATCTGAAACCCGCTTCGATCGTCGAGCAGTTCGACCTGTTGAAGCCGAAGTACCGTAAGACCACGAACTACGGTCACTTCGGTCGCTCGCTGCCCGAGCTTACGTGGGAGAAGCTCGACAAGGTCGATGCCTTGAAAGACGCCGTCAACACAATGAAGCGGATGTAATTTGGCGGTCGATCAGCTCGCCGTTTGGAAGAAGTCTTTAAACGAGGGGAGAGAAACTCTCAGTCAGTTTCTCTCTCAAGAATCCAATTACCAATTGTGCGTGAAGTTCTCGTCGATGCTCATCGAGACGATGAAGAACGGCTCGAATCTGTTCACCTGCGGCAACGGCGGCTCGCACTGCGATGCCATGCACTTCGCCGAGGAACTGACCGGTCGCTACCGCAAGGACCGTCGCGCGCTCGGCGCGCTCGCGCTGGGCGATGCCTCGCACGTGACCTGCGTTTCGAACGATTACGGTTTCGAGTACATTTTCGCGCGCCAGGTGGAAGGCCTTGGTCGTCCGGGCGATATGCTTGTCGGCATGTCGACGAGCGGAAACTCGAAGAACGTGATTCTCGCGTTCGAAGCCGCTCGTAAAAAGGGAATCAAGACGGTGGCACTGCTCGGAAAAGGCGGCGGCAAGCTGAAGGAGATCGCGGATCTCGCGATCGTCGTCCCGGGCGAGAGCAGCGACCGAATTCAGGAACTGCATATCAAGTTGATTCATATCGTGATCGAAGTGTTAGAGCGCGAGATCTTCCCCGAGAATTATTAGGGGAGAATCCGGTTTTAGGTTTTAAGTTTTAAAACTGGCCCACTTTGGTGCGCATGATTGGGTTCGCGGAGGCTTTAAGTCCGCGCAGTATTAAGAGACCAAGGGGGCGTCCTCATTCCCCTCTCAAACTTCGCAATTTTTTATTCCGAACTTCGGACGCCCAGGCGCAATCCAGCGTACCTTATCGCTAAATTGAATCCGAGATTCGTAAGATCCGAATTCGTGCGCACGGATGTCGGCCAGTTCTTAAACTGCTTCCGCAGCGGAAGTAACTGACTTTTATTCGATTTGGCTAGGCGCGATCACCGCGCGCGGGTTCGCTCATGAACTTCTCAACCTTTAGGTTGCGAAGTTCCAGAGTGCGATGCGCGCTCGCTGGGCGCAAAAGAACGGGGCCAATTCCGCAGCGGAAGTACTCGCGGTTTATTCAAGACGAGATCTAGGCGACAGGGACTTCAAATGGACACAGCCAACTGCGCACGGGTACGGCGATTCGCGAACTGAGAACCGATTTCCTTCCCGCGTTATCTGTCGACCCACCATCGACGTATGGTAATGGTAGACCTCTATGTCGAAAAAACTCGCGACCACCGTCTATATTACGGAACAGCAGCAGGCCCTCCTCAAGGAGCTCAATATGCGCTCGAAAGTTCCCGTGGCCGAGTTCATCAGACAAGGAATCGACCTCGTGATCCAACGCTATCGTGATCTTCTACCCGGACAAATGGATCTTCCGTTGGGAACCCCTCCCGAAAAGGAATTTGTAGCCCCGTTTGCCCCTCGTGAATAAGAGAGCCTAAGAGATGCAGCCTGAGCTAATTCGTAACTTCTCGATCATCGCCCACATCGACCACGGAAAATCGACCCTGGCCGATTGCTTGCTTTCGTTCACCAAGACGTTGAGCGACCGACAAAAGCAGGCGCAGTTCCTCGACAATATGGACCTCGAGCGCGAACGCGGGATCACCATCAAGGCGCAAACTGTACGGCTCATGTACAAAGCCAAAGATGGCAAGACGTACCAGCTGAACCTGATCGATACTCCCGGGCACGTGGATTTCTCGTACGAGGTGTCGCGAAGCCTCGCCGCGTGCGAAGGCGCGATCCTCGTGGTGGACGCCTCCCAAGGCGTCGAGGCGCAAACCCTTGCGAACGTTTACCTCGCGCTCGGCAACAATCTCGAGATCATTCCCGTTCTCAACAAAATCGATCTTCCCGCCGCCGATCCGGAAGGCGTGAAGAAACAGATCGAGGACGCGATCGGCCTCGACGCGTCCGACGCCGTGATGGCGAGCGCCAAAGAAATGATCGGCATCGAGGACATCCTCGAGCGCGTCGTCGCCAAAGTGCCGCCGCCGAAGGCCGACCGCGCGGCCACGCTCCGCGCTCTGATTTTCGACTCGTGGTTCGACAGCTACCAGGGGGTTGTCACGCTCGTGCGCGTCGTCGACGGCACC
>CAYPFC010000302.1:0-227 GCA_964409815.1 uncultured Pseudobdellovibrionaceae bacterium | reverse complement strand
TCGGCGACAAGATCAAGTTCATGGCGACCGACAAAGACTACGAAGTCCTCAAGATGGGCGTGTTCGCTCCGTTCGCCACCAACCTCGATACGCTCGAGGCGGGTGAGGTGGGATTCATCATCTGCGGAATGAAAGACATCCGCGACGTGAAAGTGGGCGATACGGTCACGATGGCGAAAAAGCCCGCGACCGAAATGCTTCCGGGCTTCCAGAAGGTGAAACCGATG
>CAYPFC010000301.1:1107-3344 GCA_964409815.1 uncultured Pseudobdellovibrionaceae bacterium | reverse complement strand
CACGGGTGACGAATGATTCGCCCGGAACTGGTGAAGCACCTGAGCCTAGCCAGAAGCGGAGTATACTTTCTCGAATGTTTGCCGATCACGCTCTTCAACCGGTGGGTCGGTAATCCCGAGCTGCCACAGCCCACGCAAACGCAAATCAAGACTCTTTGGAAGCACATCCGGCGCTTGCACGAGCGCGAAGCGAAGAACATCGAAATGGGAATCTATCCGCTCACGGCGCTCGAGCTCGAGAATCCGTTACGGCACGCGCGCTCATTCCTCGGAATTCTCGGCGACGGAATCCGCGTCGCTTGGCGGATGAAGCGCGGGAAGACGAAGGACTTCGCGAGCCCGACCGTCACCGAAGGCGCCCCCGAATACTACGCGCGAAATTTTCACTTCCAGACCGACGGCTATTTTAGCGAGGCGTCGGCCCGACGCTACGACCACCAGGTCGAGATTCTTTTCAGCGGAACCGGCGGCGCCATGCGCCGGCTCATCCTCCCCGTCCTGAACGCGCACGCGGATCCGCGCGGACGCTGGCTCGAGCTCGGCTGCGGAAGCGGCTCGGCCACGAGGAGCGTGCTCGAAACTTTTCCGAAAGTGAGAGTGACCGCGCTCGACATGAGCCCGGCCTACTTAAAAGTCGCGCAAGATACGCTGCGCTCTTATCCCGGCGTCGACTTTCTTCAGGGCGACGCAACGGCGCTCAACTTTAAGGACGAAAGCTTCGAGGCGGTTTACTCCGTATACATGCTGCACGAGATGCCGAAAGCCGTGCGCGAGAAAACGATTCGCGAAGCCTTCCGGGTACTGAAACCCGGCGGAGTCCTGGTTTTCGCGGACTCTTTGCAGCTCGACGACGAGCCCGAGCTGAACTGGGCCCTCGAAAGATTTCCGAAAATCTACCACGAGCCTTTTTATAAGGGCTACTCGAAGGACAAACTTGAGCCGCTTGTGGAAAAGCAAACGCGCGCGAAAGCTCAAGGCGAGCACGCGTTCTTCACGAAAGTCGTCTGGGTTCAAAAACCCTTTAGCTCTTCGTTGAGCTGAATATAGACGGGATCCATCATTCCGCGCACGCGCTCGAGCACCGACTCGACTTGATCGGGTGAAAGCCCCTTCGTCGGAACGCGTGGAAGAATTTGAACGATAACTTTATGGCGCCAGCGTCCCGCGCCCACCAAAACGGCCTTTTTCGGAAGCACATCGTAGGCACCGGCGAGAACGACCGGGACGATGTCCATCTGTGCGTTGACGGCGAACTCGAACGGCCCACGCTTGAATTTTCCGAGCGTGGCCTCCTTCTGACGGGTCCCTTCCGGCGCCAGCGCGAACGCCTCACCCTTGTTCACGCGCGCGATCGCGTTCTCGTAGACCTTCATGACTTTATTGCGATTGGCGCGATCGATCGGCAAGACTCCGCAAAGCTCCATGGCTTTGCCGAAGAACGGAATTTTAAAAAGCTCGATCTTCGCGCCGAATCGGAACGAACGCGGGAAGTACGAATAGAGAACGGGAATATCCATGAGGCTCGAGTGATTGAAGAGAATCAGAAAGCCAAGCGGTGAATCCCCGGCGTTCTCTTTGCCGCGGACCTCAACCTTCGTTCCCGACAGCCAAATGATGGGCATCGACCAGAGCCAAATGATCGCGAAGTCGATCGCGTGGCGGTTGCGGATCACGCCGGCCACGAACAGAACCACGAACGACATAATGAACGTGTGGATCAGCCCGAAAAGCGTTACGAGAAATCCGCGCGGATAAGAAAGCAATTTGCCGATAAACCTCATAGAAGACTTGAAGATACCAAGATTTACAGGGTCCCGTCACGGGTTTACCTCGGCCCTTCAAGGGCTCTGATTTATTTCAAAACGCCGAAAATGGGCACCGGCACCACATCAGATCGAAATGATAGCGCCGCTGGAACGAATTTAAATGGCATCGGCATTGCTCTAACTGCGCCACGGAAGAGTACGTTCGCACACTTTGGGGTGAAGATATGAAAAAATGGATTTTAACTTTCGTAATGCTGACGATCTCGGCTCCCGCACTCGCCGACAAGGTCGAGGACCTGGGCGCGGAGGCTGAAGCGGAAGAGATGGAAGTCTTTGACCAGAAGGCGCTGGAGGCTCAACAAAAGAGCGAGACCGCGCAAATGGAAAAGAAGGCTAAAAACCTCGAAAGGCAAATTAAGCAATTGCGCTCCGAGAGCCAGTCTATCTCGAACCGCATTGACAATCAGAGCG
>CAYPFC010000301.1:0-1097 GCA_964409815.1 uncultured Pseudobdellovibrionaceae bacterium | reverse complement strand
ACACAAGCTCGCTCTTGAGACCGAAGCCCTCGCGAAACAAGTCGAGAGCCAACGCAACCAGTTAAAGGGACAACTTGAAAGCCTGCGCTCGAAAACTCAACAGTCGCAAAACCGCCTGCAAAGCGCGCAAGAGCTTCACCGCAACCTGAAGCAGGAACTGGTCGCTCAGGAGCGTGAAAAGCGCGAGCTCAACCAGCGCTTTCGCACCGCCGAAGCTCGCTTGAACAAGGCGACCAAGGACATCAAAGCTCTTCGCAATAAACAGCGCCGCCTTTCGCAAGACAACAACCGTCTGCGCGAGCGCGTGAACGCGATGGAAGCCCGCGCTGAGTCCGCGGAAGAGCGCGCGCTCGAGCGTGAGCTCTAGTTTTTAGGTAAGTCCGAATAGATTCGGGGAAGCAACGCCAGGCTTCCCAAGGCCACGACCGCGAAAGCGACGAAAACTCCCGTATAACCGATCGCAGGAACCAGGGGCGCGCCCAGCGCCTCGCCGATCGCCGTTCCCATGTTCGAAAAGATCATGCACAACGCGAATATCGTGGCGGCCCACATGCCCTTTGAAATTCTCATCGCGAGCGTGACGAACGCCGTCTCTTGAAAGCCCCACGCGAACCCCCACGCAGCGCCCAACGGAATCGTCGCGCTCGACAGCAGGGGCAATAGGCATCCCAATCCCAGCACTACGAGGGCGACGAGGCTCGCGCGCTTCGCTCCCAGAACTCGGTAAGCGAGCACGAAGTTGGCCGCCCCGAATAGCGCCCCCGCCCCGCGCGCCATTCCGAATACGCCAAGCTCGAGCGGGCCGATCAGCCTGGTCTCGGATAGAAAGAGCGTCACCAGGCCGTCCATTCCGAATGACGCCGTCGAGTACACTAAGTCGCGAACGCCGCGAATCGATCCGTTGGCTCTTTCGCGGGGCTCGTAGCGAGTCAAAGCGACGAGGACGACCGCAAAGGCCGAAATGTAGGCCAGCATCTGAAAGATCGCGCCGAAGCCGTAACGTATCCCCAAAATCCCGAAGGCTCCGGACATCGCGATGAGCCCGAGCGACTTCCCGCCGATCATCGCGGCTTGAATGGGACCTTCTTCCTCCGGGC
>CAYPFC010000300.1:363-3368 GCA_964409815.1 uncultured Pseudobdellovibrionaceae bacterium | reverse complement strand
TACGTACGCCATGTCCTGAACGGTGGTGCCGACGTCTTCGGCGGTGATGTATTTACCGTTCAGCGAATTCACGTAGGCGCCGAAGGTGCGGAACATGGCTTCGGTCTTGTCCTTCTTGGGGTCGCCGATGATGACGGCTTTCCCACCGCCGAGGTTAAGCCCCGCGGCCGAAGCCTTGTAAGTCATCCCCTTGGACAGGCGAAGCACGTCGACGAGCGCGTCTTCTTCGCTCTTATAGGGCCACATACGGGTGCCCCCGAGCGCCGGTCCAAGCGTGGTGTTATGGACCGCGATGATCGCTTTTAGTCCGCAATCTTTGTCATGGCAGTAGACGACTTGTTCGTGTTCGCCGTGCTTTTCGATGAGCTCAAAAGTCAGCAAGGTTGCCTCCGTGATGCACGTCCGGATTTTGAGAATTTTTGTGCTTTGCAAGAATAGAGGCTAAAAGCACGAAAGCCAAGGTTTTTGCCTGGGCTTTCGGGGTGTTAAAATCACTAAATGACGCTTAGTATAAGCGGCTCTACGGATTCATGTAGATGCTGGTGTGCCCTTGCAAATCGATGCTGCCGGTGTTGAATTGCGCCTTGATATTCACGTAACTGAACATCGTGGACGCTTTATAGTAGAGAGAGCCACCTGGATTTACGGAGCTTCCTGAAGCGATCGAGACCGTCTTGCTAACTCCCGGATTCGCGTCCACGTCGCAATCGCTAAAGTCCGAGTAAAGGCTACCCGAGCTCTGCAACATCACTGAGATCGCGGGCATGCTCGCCGCCGCGTTCACTGGGTTGTTATACGCATCCTTCAAGGTGATCGTGACTGCATGACACGTGTTTATGGTATCGCCGGCCGCAGTGATTGCGAAATACGCCGGATCTCCCGCTCCACCGACCACGAGACCGAAATTCGTCGCGAGATCGTAAGTGGCCCCGTCCGTATAGCCGGTGACATTCGCCATCATGTTCTTCCAACCGGATGCGCTCGGCTTTACGAAAAATGTGGGCGATTCTTGCTGACCCGAGCCGACGGACACGGCTCCGATCGGGGACACGCCACCCGCGCAATCGCCGCTCAGCTCGTAAAACACCAATCCAGGACTTCCGGTTAAGGAAACGTTGACCGATTGGGCAAGCGTCGCCAGCGTGTTGTTGCCGTTCTTAAAACGGAGTTTGATTTCCGTACACGAGTTCAAAGGCAGCGCCGGAAGCATTCCACCGGCCGAGTCGGTGAATTCCAGCCGGGTTACGCTGGGGGAGCCCACCACAGTCATGACATTTCCCGAAGATTCCGTCGGAAGAGCGGGCGACGCGCTCGTCGCCGCAAGGGCGCTTGACCCTGTCGGAGAGCTCGCGGCGATACCTATTCGCTTGAAATTTTGGTTCGGCGGGATCGTTACGGAAGAAACGACACTGCCGCCGCAGCCCCCATCCTTAAACATGAGCGCGATCGAGGCGGGATCACTCAGATCCACCGTAATTCCGCTCGTATTCCATGCGGTATCAGCCGGTTGGCCCGAGGAATTCAGCAACGCGACATCCACCTCTGTGCACGTGTGAGAGTTGGTCAACAATACGCCGTTTCGGAATCCGATCTGCGTTGCGGGGCCACCGCCACCGCCGCCACCTCCGCCCCCGCCCATATGAACCTCAAGACCCGATTCCGGATAGTAGCGAGCCGCGGCCATTTCGATAAAGGGACACAAGATGACTTGCTGGTTTGAGATCGTCGAGAAGCCGGGAAGGACCATTTGCGCGTCCACCTGGTTCGTCGTCGTATAGAGCGTGCCCGCGAGCGAGAACTCCGGATGGTTCATCAAGCGCGCGCACTGGATGCCGTCCATCCCGTAAATGTCGTGACCACCACCGCCGCCCGAAACAGTTCGACGAATCGCCGACACGCCATAAATCTTTCTATTGCCGTTCGTAACGTTCGGAAGAAATTTGAAATCGAGAGTTAATGTTTGCGCGCCCGCATTATGCGCATAGGTCACGTACTGCATGTAACCGTTCGAAGGAAAGCTGCGGAACGGGCCGCGGAATCCCCCGGCGCTATCGTGACCGTTTCGCACTTCTTTATGCTGGAAGTTGATGTGCGAGATGAATTCCGTTGCCGGGTCGTCGCAAGGCTCTGTGATTGCCGTCGGGTCGTAACTTTGCCCGCCGCCTTCCGGGCCAACGTCGGTTGCGGTCGGCGAAGTCCCCGACCATCTCATGGTGGTCGAAGTGCTCGGCTGTCTTAAGCCGTCTATATCTTGGTCTCCCCGCATATCATAGCAGGCGAGTTTTCCGGCGGAATTCGGCCCGAACCATCCAAAGAATATCTTTTCCTGCGCCTCCGTTTTCCAGATCGGGTTTCCGCTATCATCGTGGCTTTCTCGATCGCGCTGGGGCACATTAATGCGCACCATTCTCGGCGACCCGGCGAGCGCGGGAGCGGTCAAGTGCAAGTCCTTAAACTCGGGAATCTCTTGGTCGTCCAGATAATATGTGAAGCGCGAAGCTCCATCCATCACCATGAGGTTCGAGAACCAGCCGGCGAACATGAACGAGCGCAATATGGACATTGCGGGCTTCCCGCCCGGAGGACTAAATTTGCCCACCAGGAATCCGGTCGGGCCGCCTTCGGGAGCACCGTTCAGATAGCGGCCGTAGATATGCCCCTGCATATTGCTGGAGCCGACTCCCGCGAGAGTGATGTCGACGGATTCGATCGCCGACTGGAGCGATTTCGTGGCGTCGCCGTACATAAAATTCATTTGGCCCGTAGCTTCGTCTTCGAAGACCGCGAGAACCTGAACGAGGCGCCCATCTCCTTTGGGCACGTCGAGCTGAATGTCGGCAGGTGGAGCGCAGAGGCTGTTGCCACAGCCATGTGCGTTCCATTCGAAGAATACCGGCCGCGAGATTCCCGCGCCCGTCACGTTAACGATGATGACGTTAAGATTCATCGCGAGCGAGCCGATCTTTTCCGACTTCGCCTGCGGGATAGAGAGCCGAACTTTCGTC
>CAYPFC010000300.1:0-353 GCA_964409815.1 uncultured Pseudobdellovibrionaceae bacterium | reverse complement strand
CCACCGCCAATGCCGTACCGGCCTGGCGGATCGATTTCCAAAAACGTCCCACGTGATCCTCCACGTACTCTATATGACTAGTTCTTATCGGCTGGACCGGACCTGGAATTAAGTCGGTGCCTCATATTGAGCGAATGCGCGCGTCTCAAAATGCGAACGGAATTGAGGCGCGGTTTAGGCCGCTTTAGGTGTGCCAAACTGAATCCGCGAATCTCGGCCCGAGATAACCCTTCGGCTCCATGCCGTCTCTAGAATTCCTCGCATCGGCAGGTCCTCGGGAAGGCGCGCGCGGTCTCTATATACGGACACGAGATCGACGAGATCTTTGGCGTGG
Organism: uncultured Pseudobdellovibrionaceae bacterium; assembly: GCA_964409815.1. Classification (GTDB taxonomy): domain Bacteria; phylum Bdellovibrionota; class Bdellovibrionia; order Bdellovibrionales; family UBA1609; genus JALHOQ01. The sequence continues at coordinate 19 of CAYPFC010000300.1, read as the reverse complement.
AAGTTCGGAACATCTTTGC
>CAYPFC010000299.1:0-3376 GCA_964409815.1 uncultured Pseudobdellovibrionaceae bacterium | reverse complement strand
GCTGGTGGTTTGCCTCGGGTTCTATTTGCTTATGGCGGTCACCGTTTTCAAATCCGACAAAACCGAGCTCGTTTACGATCTCAACCGCAGCCAAGTCTCCAACCTCGCGAGCGAGGTTGAAACGCGTTTACAGGGTGTCTCCGAGAAACTGAAGCTGTTCGCCCAACTTCCCACGAAGATGCAGGGCAAGCTCGCCGAGGATCTTTTCTCCGACGACTCTGAGGTCGTCGCGGTGACCGTCTTCAAGGCCGACGGCAGTCAACCCCTTCGCTCATTCACTCAAGGGAAATTCCTCGAAGCCTACGGCATCGCCGACGAGGACTTCCACAAGCTCATCGCGAAAACGCCGGTACCCTTCGCGAACATCCTGAAGGAAGGCGAGGATCTATGGAACGCGTCCGCGGACGGCGGTCCTCCGCTCATCGGCTACGGTCGGCTGGTCGTGCTTCAGGACGAGCGCGGCGTTCCCGTCGATCAATGGGCCGTGATCGGCTACATGAAGCTCGACCGCTTCCTCAAATCGGTTTCGATCGTACGTTTGAGCAACATCGTGATCAGTAACCGCCGCGGCGAAGTGCTCGTGCAGCCGGAAGCCGCGGCGCTGGCCGCGAAGCCTTCGATTCAGGGACACCCGCTCTTCAAGGCGGCGCTCGAGGCGAAAACGCGTTTGAGCGTGGTGAACGCCGAGTTCGCCGGCGGGCGCTGGCTCGCCGCCCACGCGAAAGCGTTCAACGGCCAAGTGGTCGTCCTCGCCCGCGCTCCCGAGAAAGAAGTTTTCAAGGTGGTCCGCGATCTGGGGATTCGCACGCTGCTCTTCGGATCGATCGTACTCACCCTAGTCATTCTCGCCGCCTTCCTGCTCTCGCGCTCGCTCACGCAGAACATCGCGCTGCTCTCGGAGCGCATGGAGGCCGTTTCGCACGGCGACCTCTCGACCCGCATCGAGCTCAGCGGCCGCGACGAGACCGTCAGGCTCGCGAGCACGTTCAACCAGATGATCGGCGATCTAAAAACCTCGCGCGACGCCCTCGAAGAGATGAACCGAGAGCTCGATCAGAAAGTCAAAGACCGTACGGCGCAACTCGAAGAGCAAAACCTCAAAGTGAAGGAAGCCCAAGAGGCGCTCCTCCGAACAACCCGGCTCGCCTCAGTGGGTGAGCTTGCGGGGCGCACGGCCCATGAGGTTTTGAACCCTCTGACGAGTCTCCTCACGCGCGCGGGCCTCATGCAGAAACGCGTAAGCAACGACTACCGGAGCCAACTCTCACTGCTCGGAGAAATCCGCTCGGCTTGGAGAAAAGACTACCAAGAAGGGGGATTCGACCAGCTCGTGAAGAACTGGCGCGCGCCGTCGCAGATCGATCCCCAGAAGAGCCTCTTCGAGGAAGACCTCGACAATCTCGAGGCCATCGCGAAGGATCTTGAGCAGCAGAGCCAAGCGATCAACACGGATACCGGCTTCATCCGCGAGGAAGGCAGCCGCATCGGAAAGATCATCAACGGCATGCGCCGACTCGGTCACGTGAAGTCGGACGCGCGCTCGCACGCGCTTCATGCCGTACTCAACGACTGCTGCCACATCATGGCCGACCTCTTCGACCAGCACGGTTTCAAAATCGAAAAGTCGTTCGCCGCGGTTGAGGACCTCGTTCACTGCGATCGCGACGAAGTCATCCAGGCCGTGACGAATTTGATGCGCAACTCCCTTCATGCGATGGTGGAGGCCGCACGCGCGGGCCAGGCGAAACCCCGACTCCAGCTCCGCACGCGTAACGAGAACGGCCAAATCCTCGTCGAGATCGAGGACAACGGCGTCGGCGTACCGGGCGAGCATCAAGCGCGCCTCTTTGAGTCCAGTTTTACGACCAAGTCCCCCGACGAGGGCACGGGCCTGGGCCTCGGCATCAGCCGACGCTTCATCCGCGCCTACGACGGCGACATCGAGTTCGTCTCGTCGTCGCCCAATTTAAAGACCGTATTCAGAATCCGACTTCCCATTGACACTCGCAAAGGAGCCGCGGCATGAGCACGGCCAAGAAACTTCCACACGTACACCAGCCGGTAGCCGAGAACGCACCGCTGCCGAATCGACGTATCTTGATCATCGACGATGAGCCCGAGATCGCCGGCGGCATGCGCCGAATTCTCTGCCCGAACGAGAAAGCGCCCACCGCGCGCTCGTCGCGCTCGCTGAAACCGGTCAACGGCCCGTCCGGCGACGAGTTCGAAGTGACGATCGTGCACACCCCCGCCGAGGCGCTCGAGGCCATCCGCCACGCGCTCAAGCACGGTAAGCCGTTCGCGATGGGATTTTTCGACGTGATGCTCGGCGCGAACATCGACGGTATCGAGCTCGTCAAACAAGCCCTGACTCTCGACCCGCGCATGTTCGCGGTGTTTGTCACCGCATATCACGACCGCAACGTCGACGCGATCGGCTCGTACCTCGGAAACGAGAGCCGCGAAAAATGGGATTACATCAATAAACCATTCAGCGACGGCGAGATCCTCCAGAAGGCGCGCAACGCCACGAGCCTCTGGGACCTGCAGCGACTGAAAGAATGGCAAGCGGATCGCCTCGCGGAAGCGCACCAACTGCTCTTACAAAATGATCGTCAAAACACCGCGGCTGCGGTCGGCCGCAGCGTCGCGCACGAGTTCGGCAACCTCCTCACGCACATCATCGGCCACGCCGAGCTCGCGATGGACGGGGGCGACGAGGCCGCGATGAAGAACGCGCTTGAAGTGATTCTCAAGGCGTCCGACACGGCGACGACGGTCCTTCGCCGCTTCAGAAAAATCTCGAGCGCCTACGACGCGCCTCCCGAATTCAAGCTCACGGACCTCAAGCACACGCTCGAGGAAGCGCTCGAACTTATGGAGTTCCGCTTCCGCCGCCACGAGGTCGAGGTCGACAAATCCAAGGCCGACGCCCTTAAGATCTTCGCTAATCGGAACGCGCTCATTCAGGTGTTCGTGAACCTCTTCATCAATGCGATGCACGCCATGCCCACCGGAGGCAAGCTGACGATTACCGCGACCCAGATCGGCGACAACGCCGAGATAAAGGTTCGCGATTCGGGCACCGGTATTCCCGAGGACGTGCTTCCTCGCGTGACCGAGGCGCTCTTTACCACGAAGGGCAAGGACGGAAGCGGCCTGGGACTCGCGATCTGTAAAGAGATCATCGAAATCGAGCACGGCGGGGAATTTCACATCGGCAATCATCCGCAGGGCGGCGTTGAAGTGAGAATCGTTATCCCCGTGAAGCAGGAGGAAGACCATGAATAAGCAAAACCCGATGGCCACCGTGAAAGTGGCCCATCTCTCCGTAATGGTCGTCGATGATGACAAGGTTGTTCGCGACATCATCATT
>CAYPFC010000298.1:1896-3386 GCA_964409815.1 uncultured Pseudobdellovibrionaceae bacterium | reverse complement strand
AACGCGGGATCGCTGAACCACTCCGAGGACACGCCCAGCGAATAGCGACGACGCTTTTGGTAAAGCATGTTCAGCGCGCGATTGCGAATATCGTGGGTCCAGTAAACGACCTGAAATCCGTTCCGGTCGGCCCAGTCGCAATGAAGTCTAAGCATCTTGAAGCCGCAGAAATTGAATTTGACGCGATAAAATTCCAAGACGTGGTAGCGGCAGATGCGGCAAGCGATCTCCGGGTCCCCGGTATAGTGACTGCGTTCGGCCACGCTGACACTGATGATTCGCCCCTCGCTGAAACACGCCAACAAGCGACCGTCCAATCGGTCTGGATCGAGCTTCTCGACGGTCAACGACCCCGATCGCTCCGCCAACGCGTGACGGCGAAATTCCTCGAGCTCCGCGCGCATCCCGGGCTCGTAGGCGTAAATGGCGATCTGCGGATCTTCCCGCAATGGTTTGGAGCGCATCGGGGCAGAGTATTGAGCGCATAAACTTATTGCAAGAGTCAATTCGTCGGCGGTAAAGCCTGCCTATGGCCGTTCGCACCAAATATCAACTGCCCTGCTATTACCGGCTTAGGCGCGTGAGCTTCGACCCGGTCCGCCTTAAGCAAGAGGCGCTTCGACTGTCGGGAGAGTTCACGAACGTCCTCGAAAGCAACAAACGCTTCTGCGCGCACAACCATGAGCTCGCGAAGAGCGTTTACGACCACTACGAGCAGGTGAGCCTCACCGATTTCCGCGATGAGCAGAACGAACCGTCGCTCGAAGAGTGCTCGAGCTTTTTGGGCCAGGCGATGGCCGTGTCCGAGAAAGCTCCGGGGCGGTTCGGGCGCTATCGCTTCAAGCGCGCCGAGATGGAAAAGATTCCGGAGCTAAACGAGTTCAATTACGATAAGCCAACCGAGCTACTCAAGGGCTCCTACATCGAGGAGTGCCTGAGAAGCTTTCGCTCGCGACCGACGCGCGTGCGTTTGATCAAGCTCAAAGCCGGACAAACGTTGCCTCCGCATATCGACTACGATCCTAGCTACGCCGTGCGAATCCTGATTCCCGTCGTCTCGAGCCCGCAATGTTTGAACATCAGCTGGCGGCGCAACGAGCCCATCGCGGTTCACATGCCTGCCGATGGCGGCGCCTGGTTCTTAAATCCGGGATTTTTGCACTCGGCGGTTAACCTGGGCGCTCAGGATCGCGTGACTTTGATGGTGACCCTTAAGGATCAGTCGGACCTGGACGAAATTCCCGCGGACCCCGCTCAGTGGAACGGGTTATAGCCGAAAATCCCCGACCGTAACTGATCGTCATGAGATTACTCAACTCCCGTGTCCTTGCGAAAAGCGCGCGCACGCCCTCGTCGTCGTAGTGATCGAAGTTAAACGTCACCTCGGATAGGTGGCCCTCGTAAAACGTGACGTCCTCGCGCACTTCGATCATGCCGAGCGCGTGACGATACGTGTTTCGCTGGTCCCCGCAGGCGTCCTCGATGAAATC
>CAYPFC010000298.1:0-1886 GCA_964409815.1 uncultured Pseudobdellovibrionaceae bacterium | reverse complement strand
GCCGCGCGAGAACGTCGGCGAAGCTCAAGTAAATCGCGAAGTAATACCTAACGTCGCGCACGCATGGCTTTCTGAATGGCCGCGGAGAGCGTGCGATTCGAAGTGGGCGTGGTGATCACGAGGTGAACGCGGTCCTCGTTTCCGAGGTTTTCGAGGCTATGGTTCTGCATCGAGTTTAAGATCCATGTCTCCCCGGGCGCGTAATGCTGGCTATGGACCTCGTCGTCCATCATCACGTGCATCACCGCGCGGGGATTCGTGACGAGCGGTATGTGAACGATAAACTTATCGTAAAAGAAATCGCCCTCGTTCTCGAGGCGCGCGTGGGAATGCCAGTTGAGGTAACCGCCGGCTTTGATGAGCATGAACCAACAGCGATAAAGCGGCTCGCCGATGTGCTCGCTCACGTAGCCGGTGATATACGGCAGCCGCATCCAAAGTTCCGTCTTATAGTGGTCCATGTCGCGGCTTCTTAAGCCCCAGTTCAGCGCGGTCGCGCAGGGCTTTTCGTTCTTCGCGTTCAATCCGCTCAAGAACTTTTCACGCGAGGCCGCCTGAAGCTCTTTTTCCTCCAGCGTGGCGACTTCCTTGCTGAGTTTACAGAAGTAACTTTCGCTCGACGAGTTGTAGTTTACGAGCGCGGACGCGTACCAGTACGGCTGCAACAGGGGGCCGAGTTCCGCGGCCTCCTGAGGCGTGCGCAGACTGCACTGCGCGTAGCGCACCGAAGCCGCGTCGAGCTCGGCGAGCGCGCGCGCGACTGAAAACTCGGGGAAGTCGATCTTCAAGTGAGGAACGCGCGCCATTTCTCGAATCCACGGCTCGGGATTCAAACACCCGAGCGGTCGAATGAGGCCGTCAAAATTTTGTAGCGCCTGAACCCGGGACTCAAACATCGAGCGCCTCCAGAATTTTTCTCTGCATCTTCGTGCACGCGGCCGCGCAGGTCACGAGGGCGTGCACGCGGTCCACGGCGGAGTCGTTCTTTACCCCGTGGGGATGTTGGCAATTAAGGAGGTGGACACCTCCCGCTTCGTAGTGTCTCGCCTTCTCCTCGCCGCCTTGGAGTACGATCATTCTCACGCGCGGGTCGGTAACGAGCGGAACATGCAGGAAGAGTTTGCCGACGAAACGCTCCTCTGCCAGTTTGCTGCCGTCCACCCGGTGGTCGTGAAAGTAAATTTCGCGGCCCGCCTTGAGCATGCTGATCCAGATCCGGTGGACGTTCGCGCTTAATCGGGTCGTGACCAGCTCGGCGAGCGCGGGCATTTCATCGAGGGTGGAGGGCAGCCGCGCGCGCTCCGCGAGGCCAAGCTCGGCCAGAATGCGCGCGGAAGGCGCGGGCATCAGGGGCAGATGGGAAACATCGGCGATTCGCGCGAGAAACTCTTCGGTCGCGTAGCGCGGGCTCAGCTCGGGGCGCGCGTGTTCCGCCAGCGCGGTGACATCGAGCGCATGCATCCAGCTCTCGCTCAGCTCGCGAAGCACGCGCTGGAGCTCGAAAAAGCGCTCGTCTACTTCATTATCGCTCGACCTCAAAAACACTTCGAAGTGCGCGTGGCCGTAGATGTCGAGCTTCTGCCGCCAGCGCAGTCTGATTTGCGGGGCGACCCGCAGCCAATCTCCTTCGCGCTTGCTTTCGAAACCCTTCAGCCCCAGAGCTTCGAGCAGTCGTTCGGGCGGATGATCGCGACCCATTACGAAATACGTGAAAAACTCAGACCGCATGAGCTTCGACCTCGGCCCGAAGGAACTTTTCGTTGCTCAAAATGTCTACGAAGAAAATCAGGTGTCGTCGGGGCAACTCGCCGAAGTTCATCGCTCGGTGGGGCTTCCAGGAGTTAAAAATCCACGTTTCGCCCTCGGCGTAGTGCGCCCGCTCGACT
>CAYPFC010000297.1:582-3435 GCA_964409815.1 uncultured Pseudobdellovibrionaceae bacterium | reverse complement strand
CGCCACCTTTTTTAGCTTTTTTGGTGGTCTTCTTGGCCATTTTTTTGGTCTTCGCGTCTGCGGGAGCGGTTTCACCAGCCGGAGCCGTCGTCGACGTCTCGGTCGTAGTGGTGGTCGTGCCGGTCGCTGCGGGAGCAGCGCCTTCAGTTGCGAATGCAGCCGAGCAACCCAGAGCTACAACTGCAGACAGAATCATTTTGAACATGTTCAATCCTCCTGTATTCAAGATGAATGTTCGTTTGTGCTTATGCGATCTGATGCTAGACCCGCGCTAACATCCTGTCCAACACCTAACTCGAATCTGATGCATTGTTTAATTCCCCTGGTGGAACACTAATGCGCCGTGTACCATTTAGAGCAGCACAAGGAGAGAAGATATGCGCCATGTCTCGAGAGTTCCATTCTTCGTTCTCTATTTTGGTTTGGTCGCCTGCGCCAGTACCGGATCTTACGATCTCCCCAAAACCCAAGCTCAACTGAGCTCAAGCCTGCAAACGACGGAAGGCATCGTTCAAAAAGCGCAAGTCGACTTCACGGAAAAGAAAGCGCTCGTCGAAAACCTGAAAAAGGGCGCTTCTCCCGCGTATAAGGAATCGGAAGCCGACCTCACCGGAAGAATTAAGAAAATGGAACAATCCCTGAGTGAGATCACCGCCAGCCGAAAAGCGATGGTGGACGCGAACAGCGACCTCGCGTCGCTCGGCTACAAGCGTTCGCAGGTCCTCGCGGGAGAGAAAGAGTACGCGCTCGTCGAGGACGCGGTCTTACGCTTCGAAAGGGCCGCGGGGCAGACGAACTCTTCGCTCCTCGATTACTCGCGCGAGAGCAACTCGCTCGCCGATCTCGTGGCGCGCAAGAAGCTGTATTACAATTTCGACGTGAACGAATTTCAGAAGCGCGTGAAGAAGAGCATCGAGGTCTCGACGGAAAATCAAAAGGTCATGTTAAGGGAACTGAATCGTGCCGAGAACATCCTGAACAACTGGAACAAACCCGAAGGCAAAGCCCAGCAGGAAGAAACGTTCAACGAGATGCACGCCATCGCCAAAGAGTACTCGAGCAAAGCCGGAAAATTCTCGGAGCTCAGCAAGTCGGTCCACGCGGCGACGGCGGGACAAGCTCGCGTCTCGACGCTAGACAAGGAATGGCCGGATGTGCAAAAGCTCGTGAACGAGTTCGACCGCCTGAGCGGCGAGCTCAGCGGCATCAACGATCGCTTTCAAAGCGCGGTGGATATTTTTAGAAACCCGTCTAAACGAGTTCGATAGGCATTCCGAGATCGAGCGTCTTTACCGGCTCATCCCTTAGGCCATAGACGATCTCCTCGATCTCCGGCCCGAAGCTTTTCTCTCCCGAAATCACGCGGTCCGCGAACTTTCGCGACGGATCGACGAATAGATCGTGCATCGGCTTCACGTGATTGAAGAACTGCTCGCGCACGCCGTCGGGAGTGCGTCCGCGCTCGCGCACGTCACGCTGCAGTCGGCGCTGGAATCGCAAGTCTTCCTGAGTGTCGATAAAAAACGCGAAATCCAAAAGCGGACGAAGATCCGACTGCGTGAGCAGCAAAATCCCGTCGAGAATCAAAACCGGGCGACACGGAAAACTCGAGGTCTCCATCAAGCGACGGTGCGACGTGAAATCGTAAATCGGCACGTCGATATCGTTTCCGGCACGCAGCTCTTTGATGTGTCGGATCAGCAGCTCGAACTCGATCGCGTCGGGGTGGTCAAAGTTCACGCGCCCGCCGTCTTTGTCGAAATACTCATGCATGTCGCGGTAATAGGAGTCTTGATGCAGGAGGCCGCAGAAGCTCTCGCCGAGATTGGCTTGGAGCATGCGCGCAAAGGTGGTCTTTCCAGACCCGCTCCCCCCTGCTACGCCGATAACCAATACGGATGAGGTTTTCGGAATATTTTTGCCCATGCCTGTCTTTAAGCACTAGCAAGTTTACGTAAGAGAGAAAAGGGGCAAATTTAAGTTGCTGTAATCCGGAATTCCAGATCCGGGTTCTCTTTCTTTAACCAGTTGAGATCCCACTCTTTTTCCAGAAGCACCACGGGGCGTTCATGGTCGTCCTGAAAGATTCGCGCGCCGCCTTGAATGGCGCCTTTGGGCGGCTGCCCCGTCTTGTCCACGGGCCAGCGCGCGGCGGTGTACGGAAGCCGGTCAAGACGCACATCGAGCTGATACTCGTCATTGAGACGGAATAGGAGAACGTCGAACTGAAGCTCTCCCACGACCCCGACGATCGGATCTTGTTTGCCGATGACGGGATCGAAAAGAAGCTGAATCGTGCCCTCTTCGGCGAGCTGCTGCACGCCTTTTTGCAAGGTCTTGCGTTTGAGCGGGTCCTTGATGCTCAAGCGGCCGAAGATTTCCGGCGAGAAGCGCGGGATCGGATCGAACTGCAGGCTCTTACCGGTCCCGATCGCGTCGCCGATCTGAAAATAGCCGGTGTCGATCAGACCGACGATGTCGCCGGGATACGCATTGTCGACGGTCTCGCGCTCGCGCGCCAGAAATTGGTTGGCGTACGCCAGGCGCAGCTCGCGATCCAGACGGAAGTGATGAACCTTCATTCCGCGCTCGAACTGACCGGAGCAGATTCTTAGGAACGCCACGCGGTCGCGGTGCTTTCGGTCCATGTTCGCCTGAATTTTAAAAACGAATCCAGTGAAGTGCTTGTCCGTCGGTTTCACGGGCCCCGCGGTCGAATTGCGCGGGCTCGGCGGCGGGGCATGATCAGCAAAAAGATCGAGGAAAAGATCGACGCCCCAGTTTTGCTTCGCGGATCCGAACGTCATCGGCGACACTTGCCCCTCGAGGAACTCCTCAGCGGTGAACTCGCCG
>CAYPFC010000297.1:319-572 GCA_964409815.1 uncultured Pseudobdellovibrionaceae bacterium | reverse complement strand
TCCTCTTGGAGCTGGTTGAAGAACTCGTCGCCCACGCGGGCGCAGATGGTCCCATCGTTCCAACCGGTGACTTTCACGATCTCAGGCTCCACCGTGCCCTTCGTGTAGAGCAAAAGCTCTTTGCGAAGACGGTGGTAAAGCCCGTTGAAGCGATCACCAATGCCGATCGGCCAAGTGACCGGGTAACATTTGATTCCCAGGGTGTTCTCGACGTCGTCAATCAGCGCGAGCGGATCCTTCCCCTCGCGGTCCA
>CAYPFC010000297.1:0-309 GCA_964409815.1 uncultured Pseudobdellovibrionaceae bacterium | reverse complement strand
ACACTTCGTAGAGCTTTCGGGTCTGAGCCTCGACGCCCTTCGCGGCATCGATCAGCATGGCCGCGCTGTCGGCGGCGATCAGCGTGCGGTATGTGTCTTCCGAGAAGTCTTTGTGGCCGGGCGTATCGAGCAGGTTCACCCTCAGGCCTCTGAAATCGAACTGCATCACGCTCGACGTGATCGAAACGCCACGTTGCTGCTCAAGCGCCATCCAGTCGGAGGTCGCGGCCTTCGTGCCCGCCTTGCCGTGGACTTCTCCCACCTCGCGAATCACCCCGCCCAGCCACAGGATTTTCTCGGTGATCGTGG
>CAYPFC010000296.1:0-3449 GCA_964409815.1 uncultured Pseudobdellovibrionaceae bacterium | reverse complement strand
TGTGCAAAGGCTGGTCGGAAAAAGGCTTCACGTTTTACACCAACTACCGGAGCCGCAAAGGTCTTGACCTCGCCAAAAATCCGAATGCCGCCGCGGTCTTTTACTGGGACCCGATGTTCCGCCAAGTGAAGATCTCGGGCGCGGTGGAGAAAACCTCGCGCGCCGATTCCGAAGCGTACTGGAACAGCCGCGCGCGAGACAGTCAGCTGAGTCAGTACATCTCGCGCCAATCGGAAGTGGTCGAATCGCGCGAAGCCCTCGAGGCCGCGTGGAAAGAGGCCGACGCCCGCTATCAAGGTCAGCCGATCCCGTGCCCCGCGCATTGGGGCGGCTACGTTCTTGTCACGAAATCGATCGAGTTCTGGATTGGTCGCCCTGGACGTCTACACGACCGGTTTAGTTTCGAAAAAGACGCTGGCAACTGGACCTTCCGCCGGCTCTGCCCTTGATACATATCTATTAAATGCGTGTAATAAAATATGGGGGTCCGCTTTGGCGAACGTGATCGTGATCGCACAAGATGACCGTGTGCGCCGACAGATCGAGCAGTTCATTAACGAGCTCGGTATGGACGACCTGCGTTTCGCGAGCTTCAAGCTCAATCAAGAATTTCAAAATCTTTACTTTCGGGACCGATCGAACGATCCGCCACCTCCGGAGGACGCAAAGGAGGGGGAAACCAAGGACGGCGCCGAGCTCAAACTCTTCAGCGAAATTCACATGATCATTTTCGCGCTCGATTCGATCGGCGAGAAATCGAATCCTTGGCTCGACAAGCTCAAAGTCAATCTGAAGAAGTTCAAATACTGGCCGCCAGGCGGCCCGCGCATGATGATGATCAAATTCGAGGACGACGGCATCAACAAACTCGACGTCTTGAATCCCATGCTCGACGATCTGGTTTACCTGCCGCTTGATCGCCTGGTGTTCCTGCAGAAGATGCAGATCTTCCTCAGTTTGCCCAAGCGTCCTTCCCCGAAGTTTCTGTTCAATCAGGAAGTAAAGCACGAGATCGAGATCTCGAAAATCACGAAGATCGATCGTCTCTCGGACGTCGCACTCGCGATCCGCAATCCCGTTCCGCTGAAACGCGGTCTTCCCGGCCACTTTTACGTCCAACTGCCCGGAGAGAAGGCACGCCTCGAAGTGCGAGGGAAAGTTTTGCGCTCCGAGCCCCACCCGGAGGTACCCGGACAGTATCTCGTGTACTTCGCTTACTTCGGGCTCGCGAAAGCCTCGCTCACGCAGATCCGTCGCGTACTCTCGAAAGCCCCGCGCTACCAGAGTCTCCTCTCGGACGATCGCGAGAAATTCCGTTTCGACGCGAACTCGCTCTTCACCCTCGAAAGCGAAAAACAAGTCTTCGGCGTGGCGGTCGTCGATTCGGACGACACCTCCGCCTCGGCGCTCGCGCAGAGCCTCTCCAAAGATATGGACCGTCTGCATGTGACCGCCGAAAGCTCGTTCCAGATATTCCTCCATAAGCATTTCGAAAAAGACACCTTGAGCGACGGAACACCTCCGAAACCAAGCGATGATACGCACTTCTACCGAAGTCCCCTGTCGCTTTCGATCTCGGGCTCCGATTTGAAATGCTTGAGCGTCGACCCGGGACCCGAGCCCGAGTCGAAGTTCTTCGGCTACGACGCGGTCGAAGTTTTCGCGAACCCCGAGCGCTGGCTTGAGCTGATGGACAGCAAAGAGTCCCGCCTGATCATGGAAGAAGCGGTTCAACTCGTCGCCCGCGGGCGCGTTTTGCAAAAGCTGCTCACGATCAAGGGCAGCGACGGCGTTCGCTACGCGGCCAACTTCAAAATCTACCGCGGCGCGAGCGAGCAGGTCATGACCGTCGAAATCAGTCCCGCCTCGTTCAACGACATCGTGGCGCGCATGATGTCCAACGAGAAAGAAACGAGCCTCGACACTTTAATCGTCGAATCGAACTTCGCGCCCGAGGATCCCACAAGCTGGATCGAAGGCATTCGCATGCGCGCGCAACAAGTCGGATTGGTAAAATCCCCCGAGCAGTTGAAGCTTTTTTTCATCGCGGACGGCGAAGGCAAGTCGCTGATGACTTGGCTTAACGCACGCGACGTGATCAACGTTTTCTATCGGCCCGTGGACAATCGACAACTGATGTTCCTGCTCTCTGAGTACCTCGGAAATAAGAATACCGTTTATCAGTTCGACAACGTCGGCTGGAGCTCGCCGTCGTTAAGCGTTCACGTCGCGAAAAACGTGGAGCTCGAAGCCTTGAGTGAGTTCGGCGCGACGATCAAGACGAAGCAGAGAATCGCCGCGGGAACGATGATCTACTTGCGCAAATCGATCTACAACAATGCGCCGAACCAGTGCCTCGCCGCGCGCGTCTACGCCTGCGAGGATCATCAATCCGACAAAGGTTTTTATCAGGTTTACGCGACGTACTTCGGCATCAACGACGCCTTCTTGAAGTACGCGCGCACTTGGATTCGCGAGAACTACGCGAGCCAGAAATCTCAGAGCGAATAATTTACGCCGCCGCTTGCAGCTTGAAGCCGCAATGGGGGCAGAACTTGTGGATAGCTTCGATCTTGCCTTTGCAGCCCCCACATTCTCCCTCGGCGCCGCCGGCGACTTCTTCCTTTTCGTTCAAGTCGACGAAGCCTTTGTCGTTCCACTTGTCGATTTCGTAAATGATCGCCCAGAATTGGGCCATCTTCACGAACTCGGCACGGTCGAAGGAGAGCTCCACCTTGCCGTCGTCGAAGCTTTTACGCTGAACGAAGAGCCCCTTGCGCTCGAGAACATCGAGGTGCGTGTTCTTGAGATCGAAACGATACTTCGTCTTGCATTCGTTGAGTACGACTTGGTAATCGAGCTTCGAAGCGCCCTTGTGATTCACTTCGGCACCTTCCGATAGCTCGGCGAGCGCCTTCGCGACTTTGAGCGCCAGCGGATCGACATAAATCGCTTCGGCTCGGCTGCCTTTGAAGAGGTGGTATTGGTAGAACTCCGCGAAGTCCTCGCAAAGCTGGGTCTTTAAAAGCGTGATGTCTTGAATATCTTCCTCACCCTCTTCGGTTTTGTGCATTTTCAGCTCCGCGAACTTCAACTTCGCGAGCAAGTCCATCAGGTGACGCAGGCGCTGGGGCGATTCGCCGAAGAAGCGCGAGGCGTAGAGCTTCAAAGCGTTCCAAGCGACAACCACTTCATCGGGCTTCTCGGCGTTCTTTTTTCCGATGTGGCGGGCGATCAAGTGAACTTCGGTGAACAGGCGGTGAATGAGGCCTTGCGGGCACGGGGTCTTTTCGGTTTCCATCTTGGCGGCCTTCGTCGCTTGACGACCATGGCGCACGTCCTCGACGAGGCTCTTCACGAGCAGCTTCACTCCCGTGGGGCTCTTTTCAAATTGCTCCTTCATGAGGTTGATCGGAACTTCGAGGATTTTACATTCCTGGAGAGCCTGC
>CAYPFC010000295.1:0-3458 GCA_964409815.1 uncultured Pseudobdellovibrionaceae bacterium | reverse complement strand
TCTGCTTGAAAAAAAAAAAAAAAAAAGAATAAATAAAGACAACAAATCAAAAGTCGTCACCTCGATCGACATCAATATCCAATGGCCTTCGCGCAAAGCGTGGCTTGAAGAATCGATCGATGATCACCTTAACTGCGTGTTGTGCGGCGGCTCGCTCGTGTTCCAACACAAAACCGATTTCGCCGCCTGCGCCGTGACCGAGGACGCTCACTGCCCCTCATGCAAAGTGCGCAATCGTCAGTCGAACTATATTTTGCAGTAGTTTCGTTTCGCGAAGTTATCCAGCACTCGCGACGCCGACTTCTATCCGCGGCGACGCGGATACGCGACCGCGCGCCTACTCCGCGATCGGCTTCAAAATCACTAGCGGGTTGCGAATGATGAATTTGCGATCCGCCGGATGCACTCCCTGCAAGTCGACAAATGTCGCGACATTCTCCACATCCCCTGCTTTACACTCGAGTTTACGTGCCTGATGAATCGCAAGCCGGTATTCATTCGCTTTGATCGGACTAAACGCCGCCGTGTACACCCAGCAAGGTCCGCCGAGCGCCGCCATGAAGTTCACTCTCACGGGAATCTTTCCGAACTCGTCGGGCTCGCCTGCGGGCGTGATCTGCACATGTGCCACATCGGTGAGAAAAATCGGACCGAGCTCGGCCGAAGCCGGCAGAGCGATCGCCGCGAGAAGAAAAAACAAGAATGCTTTCATGAAACCCTCCCTTAAACGGAAGAAGTATCACTCGCTTACTCTTCTTCGTCCATTTCTTTGAGCTGAATTAAGACGCGCTCCGCGATGACGCGATTCATGCCGCTGACATCTGTGAGCTCCTCGACCGCCGCCTTCTTGATATCGTCGATGGTACCGAATCTCTTGAGCAAAGCCTTCTTGCGCTTTTCGCCAAGTCCGGTGATCTCGTCGAGGACGCTGGTGAGCGTACGGTTCTCACGAAGCTTGCGGTGATAGGTGATCGCGAATCGGTGCGCCTCATCGCGGATGCCGACCAGAATATGGTAGGCCTCGGCGTGCGTCGGGAATGTCACAGGGTTCTGCCGCCCGGGGAGGAAAAAGCGCTCTTGCGAGGCGACGACTTCTTGATCGTGAAACTCCCCTTGCGTGCGCGCCTTCGCCATCCCGACGACCGGGATATCGGTGCGACCGATCTCCTTCAAAACTTCAACCGCCATGTTCAGTTGTCCTTTACCGCCGTCGACGACGACCAGGTCGGGTTCCTCCCACTCGGTGTGCGCGAATCTTCGCGAGAGCACTTCCTTCATCGCGGCGAAGTCGTTGCTGCCCTCGACGGTGCGGATCTTGTAGCGCTTGTAATCACTCTTACGCGGAAGGCCTTCCTCGAAAACCACCTGGCTCGCGACATTCTCGCCGCCATGGAAGTTCGAGATGTCGAAGCACTCGATCCGGCGCGGAGGCGCGGCGAGACCGAACTTCTGCTGGATCTGCTCGAGGCCCTTGGCCTGCTGATCGGCCTTCGTGACCGCGTCCTGAAAATGCGCGTTCGCGTTCGTCATGGCGAGATCCAGGATTTTCTTGCCCTCGCTCCCCGTCGCGACGGTCACGCGCGCCTTCTTGTTTTGGCGTTCGATAAATACGGCCTGCAGGAGCTTCGCGATATCCATCCCGAGATCGACTTGCAGGACGATCTCATCCGGGATGATGTTGTCGAGGTAAAACTGATTCAGGAACGAGGTCAGCCAGTCGCGGGCGTCCTCGGTCTCGGCGTTGAAATTAAAGCCCGCGAGAAAGTGTGGGCGCGAGCCGATCACGCGGCCGCCGCGCACGTGCAGCGTTTCGATAAGCGTGCCGCGCTCGTCACCGACAAAGGCGACGACATCTTGATCGTAATCCTTGTTAATCGACACGACTGTTTGCCGCTCCCAGATTCTCTCGATCGCTTGGATTGAGTCGCGCAGGCGCGCCGCGTGTTCGAATCGCTCCTCGGAGGCCGCGGTCTTCATTCGCTTTGTGAGCTCTTTCAGAATCTTCGTGTCGCGCCCCTTGAGGAAGCTTAAGCAAGACTCGATGTCCGCGTGGTAGGCCTCCTTCGAAATCAGATCCACGCACGGCGCGGTACACTGGCCGATCTGGTGAGAAATGCAGGGCCGCGTGCGCGTCGCGAAGAAACTGTCGGTGCAATCGCGGATTTTAAAAGTCTTATTGAGAAAGCGAATGGTCTCACGCACGCTGAGTCCCGACGTGTAGGGCCCGAAATAGATCGAGCCGTAGGAGGCCACCCTTCGCGAATGTACGGATACGCCTTGTCGTCCTTGAGGCGAATGTTGTAGCGCGGACGGTGCTTTTTGATGAGCGAGGCTTCGAGTAAGTACGCTTCGACTTCCGTGCGCGTGAGGATGTATTCGACGTCCGCGATGGCCGCGACGAGGAACTTGGTCTTCACCGAGTGCCCGGTCTGCGAGCCGAAGTACGAGCGCACGCGATTGCGCAGAGACTTGGCTTTTCCGACGTAAACGATTTTATCCTTGGCGTTCTTCATCAAGTAAACGCCAGGATCTTGAGGGAATGCCGCGACTTTAGACTTCAGCTCTTCCAGAGCCGGGTTCAAGCGTCCTCCGTGCCGGTCATGGTTTGCTCCATGACCTGATCGACCTCTCCATCATGCAGAGAAAGATCCAGCACTTCAAGTCGCTTGATTTCATCGCGCAGCTTCGCGGCTTCCTCGAACTCGAGGTTGTCCGAGGCCTTCTTCATGGCCTTGCGAAGCTTGGCGATCTGCAAGCTGAGTTTTTTCGGGTTGTCGGCATAAGCGGCGATGTTCTCGCGAAGAACCACGTTCTTCTTCTGCGCGTCCTTGGTGACGACTTCCATACCGTAGAGGTCGCTCAATCCTTCCGAAACGCGTTTGCTTACCGACTGCGGCGTTATGCCGTGTTCCTTATTGTAGGCATCTTGAATCCCGCGCCGACGGTTCGTCTCCGCGATCGCCTTAGCCATCGAGTCCGTGATCCTATCCGCATAAAGAATCACGCGACCATTCAAGTTTCGCGCGGCTCGCCCGATCGTCTGGATCAAGCTGCGCTCGGAGCGCAGAAAACCTTCTTTATCGGCATCCGTAATCGCGACGAGCGACACTTCGGGAATATCAAGGCCCTCGCGAAGCAAGTTAATCCCCACGAGAACGTCGA
The DNA here is from genome assembly GCA_964409815.1 of uncultured Pseudobdellovibrionaceae bacterium. Classification (GTDB taxonomy): domain Bacteria; phylum Bdellovibrionota; class Bdellovibrionia; order Bdellovibrionales; family UBA1609; genus JALHOQ01. The sequence goes on along the minus strand of CAYPFC010000295.1, from coordinate 296 downwards.
AAATTCCAAGCCTCAAGTCACGAATAATCTCGGTGCGCTCGAGAGTGTGAATATCGCTGTGCAAGTACTTCACCTTTATGCCGAGGCCTTCGTAGTAGCTCGTCAGGTCTTCGGCCGTGCGCTTGGTCAGCGTCGTCACAAGGACTCGCTCTTTCCGCTTCGTGCGCTCGCGGATCTCGGTTAACAAGTCGTCCACTTGGTGCTTCACCGGGCGCACGGTCACTTCCGGATCGATCAGTCCCGTGGGTCGAATGATTTGCTCGACGACCATGCCCTCGCTCTTACGGAGCTCATAC
>CAYPFC010000294.1:0-3488 GCA_964409815.1 uncultured Pseudobdellovibrionaceae bacterium | reverse complement strand
GCGTGTCCTCGATGTCGACGTTGAACGCGAGGTACGTCGAGCCGTCGGCGTTTCCGACCGTGTCGCGATAAACCGGATCGTTCAGCACCGCGGCCTGGAAGAAGTTCCCCCAGCCCTCGGACCACGCCAAACGCGGATCGATGACGGCGTTGCCGTTGTGCGATCCGCCCGGAGAATCCGACTCGAACATCACATCCTCCAGGAAGTGCCCGTACTCGTGAACGATAACGGAGTTATCGAAGTGATCGGTGTCGGTGTTGTCGGTGTCGCCGTTGATTCCGCCCAGAATAAAGATGCGCGAGTAATCGGGCAGATAAAAGGACAGACCGCTCGAAGAGCCGAAGTATCCATTCGGGTTGTAGCCGTTCTCCCAGTACACACTGACTTTGGGAACGACTTTCGCGAACGTGGCGTCGAGGTCGACCTCGGTACATCCCGTGAAATCGGAGGTGCAGTTCGCGACTTCCGCGCGCAAGTACGCATTCGCCGCAAAAATCTGATCCAAAATGTTAAAGGCCGCGCCGAGCGCGTCGCCGGTCACTCCGGCCGTGATCGTTCCGATCGCGACGTTCGAAGTCGCGTTTACCGTGGTCGTTAAGGAATAGAAGATATTCTGTTCCGGGCGGTTCAGCACCGAGGCGCGGTAGTACGAGTTGTACGCGCGCGAGTTCACCGAAACGGTGTAGTCGACGTTGCCTTGCGGGAGCGCGAAGGAAAAAGCTCCGGTCGTCGCATCGGTCTGCGCGCACTGAACGACGTTTCCGGCCGCATCGGTCACGCGAACTTCCGCCGCGCGAATCGCGTGCGAGGTCGCCGCCGCCGCCGAGCCCAGTCCCGTACCCGAGACCACGCGACGCTTATACTGAGCCGTGCCCGTTACCGTGATCGTCGTCGCCGCGCCAAAGGTTTGAGTGGTCGAGCAATAGGAGGTCTCGGTCGGGCCAGTGTAGGTCGGGCTGACTCGGCCGCCGGTCGCGACCGTCGACGTTTCTTCCGTCGTGCATCCCACAAGACAAAAGACCGCCACCACAGATGTTAGAATCGAAGCCCCGCGCATACTGAATTCATCGGCAGTTTGGGACTTAAGTTTGAGGACTTAAGTATGACTAATCCTTAGGCAATTTCGCCGGAAAAGGTGACACTGCGGCGAAATCTCGCGATGACACACAATCGGAATTCCTTTGCACAATCATGGTGATATACTTCCGGGGAGAGAAGGGGAGCGCGCTTGGAGAAGGGTTTTAATTCCGACGTCCACTGGCTGGGTGGTCAGTACCACGTTCAGACCGAAGACTGGGGCTCGCAAAATCCTTATTTAGTCAGTCGAGTATTTCACAACGGCGCCGTCGTGAAGAGCATCAAGACGGCGTACCACGAAGTTCTTCCCAACAGTCACAGCGCCGAGGCCAGAGCCATTCGTCTCGCGATGAAGATCCAGCACCAACAAATTCTGGACCTGCTGCTTTCTGGTAAACTTTTGTAGCCCTCGATAAACTAAAAGGCATGATCTCGTTCACTCATGCCTACAAGATTTTTCCCAATGGATACCAAGGTCTGCGCAACGTATCGTTCGCGATCGAAAAGGGCGAATTCGTTTTCCTCACGGGGCCTTCTGGCGCCGGCAAAACGACGCTCTTTCGCCTGATTTCGGCGTTCGACCGCCCGAGCTCGGGCGCGGTCAACGTGCTCGGAACGGACGTCGCGTACCTCAAGCCGGGCGAGATTCCGTTTTTTCGCCGCCGCATCGGCGTGATCTATCAGGATTTCCGACTCTTAAAAGATCGCACCGTCTTCGATAACGTCGCGATGCCGCTCCTCGTGCGCGGCGACCGCGGCTCCTACATCGACAAGCGCGTTCGCGAAGTGCTCGAGCAAGTGGGCCTCGGGTTCCGAATGCAGTCCTTTCCCGACGAGATTTCGGGTGGAGAGCAACAGCGCGTGGCCATCGCGCGCGCTCTCATTCACCATCCCGGAGTTTTGGTCGCGGACGAACCTACCGGAAACTTGGATCGTGAGATGAGCGTCGAGATCTTCCGCCTTCTTGAGCAAGTGAACGCGCAGGGCACGACGGTCTTCGTCGCGACCCACGATACCGAGCTGATTCGCAAAAAGCCGTTCCGCGTGATCGAGATCGACGAAGGCCAAGTGGTGAGCGCGTGATGAACTCGCACCTTCTCCGTCAGCATCTCTTCCGCGCCTGGCGCAAGCACTGGCCGCTTCAGTTCGCCTCGGTCAGCGTGATGACACTCGTGCTTGTGGGCTTGAATCTTTTGTTCCTCGGCTTTTCGTCGTTCAATCACATGGTCGCCCAATGGGGCCGCGGGATGGAGATGGCCGTTTACCTGAAGGAATCCACGCAAGCCGAGCAGATGGAAACGCTCCGCGATCACATCGACAAAAGCGGCGACTTCGAGGCGGTGACGTACCACTCAAAAGCCGAGGCGACGAAGAAATTCCTGCAGGCGCTCGGTCCCGAATCGACCGAGCTCCTCAAAGATCCGAAGTGGAACTCGCCGATCCCCGCGAGTTTCGAGCTCAGACTTTCCGATAAGATCCCCGTGCAAGAGCGGCTGTCCTCGCTTCAGGGCTGGGGCGCGCAGCTTAAGTCGTTCGAGTTCGTCGACGACGTGTTTTACGGCCAGGGCTGGGTCGAAAATTTTTCGCAGTTCCTCCGCAGCGCGCGCGGCCTGGTGATTCTGCTTTGGATTTTAAGTCTCAGCGTGGGCCTCCTGATCGTGAGCAACTGCATTCGGCTTTCGTTTCTGCAAAGGCGTGACGAGATCGAAGTCCTTGAGCTGGTCGGCGCGACTCCGCGATTCATCCGGATCCCGTTTTTGCTTGAAGGGCTGGTGCTCGGGCTTACGGCGTCCGTGCTTTCGCTGGCGCTCAGTTACGGAGCGCACACCCTGCTGCTCACGTGGCTCGCGAGTAAGTGGAGCTTCTGGATGGCCGTTCAGGAGATACCGCCGATGCAGGCGTGGTACATCTTCGCGAATCTTTTCTCGGGCGTGATCTTCGGCGTGCTGGGGGCTTGGAACTGCGTTCGCAAACTCAATACGGGTTGGTCGGCGGCGGTTCACTGATGCTCTGGCTGCTTTTCGTTTTCCATATGGCGGCCGCGCAGGATCAGCTCGTCGAGCAGATTCAAGAGACGCGCGCCGAAATTTCGGAAGCCGAGAAAAGGCAGCGCGAGGCGCTCAGCAACCTCTTTATCATCAACAAGAAGATCAAAGACATCTCGAAGAAGCGCGCGCGCCTCAACGAAAGGATGCTCGAGCGCGAAGGCACCGTACGCGAGGTCGCGCATGAAGTGCGGGAGCTCGAGGAAAAAAGCGAGCGGCAAAAAGAGACCCTCAATCAGCGCCTGCGCCGGCTCTATCACGAGCGCTCGCAGGACTCGTTTCAGTGGCTCTTCTCGGCGAAATCCCCGGTGGAGTTCGAGCGCAATCATCGCTTCCTCCGAAAGATCATCGACACGGATCACCAGC
>CAYPFC010000293.1:0-3490 GCA_964409815.1 uncultured Pseudobdellovibrionaceae bacterium | reverse complement strand
TCCGCATCCATCCAAGAAAGCCCGACGTTCAATAACTTTCGCGAGCAGTTCGAGAGCCAGCCTCCGAACACGCAGAAGGCCATCGTCGTCGGCGGCGTGAGCATCATCGTTTTCCTCATGATCTTCTTAGGCCCCTATAGCTTCATCAGCGCGTCGTCCGAGTACATGACCCAGTTCGAGGAAAACCGCGAGCTCATCAAGGGCCTCCTGAAAGCGTCGCGCTCGGTGAAGGCGCAATCGCCGCTTCCCCCGCCGATGGGCACGCAGGAAATCCGCGGCCGCGTCGACGGCATTCTCCGCCAAAACCGCCTCCTTCCCGATCAAATTGGCGACATGCAAGACATCCCTCAGCCGGCGGTGCAAGCGAGCATGGTTCCTCCGGCGGTGATTCAGAACGGCCTTGCGTTTCAACTCAAGCGCCTGAACGTGCGCCAGATCGTCTCGGTGACCAATGCCGTTCAGAACATGGGTAACGGCGTGAAGCTCATGGGCATCGACATCGTGCAAAGCGCGAATCAATCGCATTACTACGACGTGATCTTGAGAATCGTGCACTTCGGCCTTCCCGCGATCGCCACGGGAGACGACGCGGGTGCCGCGAAGGGCAAGCGTCCTCCGGGCCGTCCGCGCCCGGCCGGCAGTGACGACGAGGATCTTTAAGCCATGAAGTACGTGAACATCGCATTCGGATGGGTGTGGAGAAGAAAGGTTTTCTTCGGCACCATGCTCGCGTCGGCGGTTTTGTTCTTCGTCTGGATCTTCCCGTTCAGCGATCTCTCGCAGCTCGTGACCACGCAAGTGGCGCAAGCAACGAACAATCAAATCTATGTGCAGTCCGAGACTCTCGACCTCCACCTGCTCCCTACACCGGCGATCTCGGCCGCGGCGCTCTCGATCGAAACCACGCTTCCGCCCCTCGAGGCGAAGTGGGCCAAGGTGACGCCTTCGCTCTTTAGCGTGCTCTTCAACATTCGCTCGCTGATGAAAATGCAGACCGAGCCGGAAGTGGGTCGCGCCGCGCTCGCGCGCGTGGGGATCTCGATCGACGCGGAAGACGTGCTGGGAGCGGACGTGGATCTCTCGATGGGTCCCGGCAAGAAGAGCGACTCCGGCAAGGAGCGCTCGCGCGTGAGCCTCGCGATCGAGAACTTGAATTTGGGACGCGTTCAGGATTGGGCCGACCTTCCCGTGAAGATGCAGGGTACGGCGGCGCTCGAGACCGACGTGTTATTCTCGCCCGACTTCCAAGAGCAGCCCGACGGCGAGATTCTCTTAAAGGTCAGCAAGTTTAATCTCCCTGCCTCCACCGTGATGGTGCCGATGGAGGGCGCGAGCATGCCGGTGAATCTCCCGGCGCTCACGCTCGCGAACGTCGTCGTCAAGGGCCGCATGGCCGGAGGACAGCTGATCATCGAGGAAGGCACGTTCGGCCAAAGCTCGGATCCGCTGAATGGACGCATCAAGGGCCAACTGGGCTTGCGTCTGCAGCCCGCGGGTACCGGAGTGTATCCGGTTCTCGGAAGCTACAACCTGACCGTCGACCTCAACGCTACCCGGGCGATTCAAAAAGAAATCGGAATCGCGTTCTTACTCTTCGATTCTGCCAAAACCGATACCCCTTCTGGTTTCCGCTACTTATTCCGGGCGCAGGGCAACGGGATGGCCGGCATGCCGTCTATAACGCGCCTAACCAGCTTTTAGCCTTACGCGAGTTCTTGACTTCAATTCCTCCCGGTCTATCTTTGGTATTCCAATTTTTGAGCTCTCGTGAAAAAGGGGTGTGAGAGATGTCAGGAGTCAATAAAGTCATCGTCATCGGCAGACTGGGCGCGGATCCCGAAGTCAAAACGGTTTCCGGAGGCCAAACGGTCGCTCGTCTTTCGGTCGCCACCAGCGAAAACTGGACGGATAAACAAGGTCAAAAGCAAGAGCGCACCGAGTGGCACCGCGTGGTCGTTTGGGGCAAGCTCGCCGAGCTCTGCGGAAAGTATCTTTCCAAAGGCCGCCAAGCGTATATCGAAGGCCGATTGCAGACCCGCTCTTGGGAAGACCAGCAAGGTCAGAAGAAGTACACGACTGAAATCGTGGCCAACACCGTTCAATTTTTAGGCGGCGGTTCGGAAGCTCGCCAAGATCGCGGCGGCGACAACGATTTCGGCGCGCAAGATTTCGGACCCGAGCCTCAGTTCGACCAGTCCGACGAAATTCCGTTTTAGTCTCTAAACGTGATGTTCGGGCCTACTTGACGAGATCCTCGCAAGTGGGCTCGGCCACCGATCCCAGCCTTTTCCAACGCGAAAACATCTTCATCAGCGGATTCAAGTGACGGAAGAGCGGCCGGCTCTCCCAATCGTAGTTCCACAGTCTCTTCATGTAACGGACTTGCTCCCAAATCATTCCGGCGAGGCCCATCCAGATCGAATGACCCACGCCCGTCGCGATGAGCTCGCGATGCTCGGCGAAGAAATCCTTCAGCGACATAAAGAACCCGGACTGTGACATCGGGAAAGCCGCGTCCGCCGCCAGCGTGGCATCGAGGCCCATCACGCCTAGTCCCATCCCCAGAAGCAGAGTGAAATAGTTGAACGAGTTGCGGGGCGCGGTGTTCGCGATCGTCATTTCCAGACGACCCGCGCGCTCGGAAAGAAGCTGGGTGAGACGCTCGGAGTGCGCGCTTCGCACGCCCTTTTCATCCATCCAACGGTTGAAGGCCGCGAGGACTTGCGCCTCGTACTGTAGGACCTTCGCGCCAAGCTCCATCGGAAGCTCGACGCCCGCGCGCTGATTGCGCTCGACGAGCTGGCGCTTTTCGTGCTCGGTGAGCGAGCGCGAGAGGTCGCGGACCAAATTGAAGTACGTGCGGCTGCGCGCGAAGGCTTCGGCCTCGGCCCAGGCCTGCGGCTCGAGATTCAGTCGCTCGACTTCCGCGATAAAGCTCGTGCTCACCGCCGCCATCGCGTCAGGGGCGATTTGCTCCGCCCGCGCGCTGGAGAAGTAACGGTAAGTCTCTGCGACCGAGCGCATTTCCTCGGAGCGCGCAAGCGCGCGCAGGATTTTTTGAACCGCGCGAAGGTTGCGCTCGGCGTGGCGACGCTCGCGCAACTTCGCGAAGTACGCGCGCCACGAGATTTTAAAGGCCTTGATGTCGTTCATTACGCCCAGTGCGAAGTACATGGCTAAGGCGTAAGGCGCGTAATCGATCGCGAGTTGGGCGTTCGGGCTTAACGCCTCAAGGCCCGAGAACCATCCGTACACCAACGAAGTCATGCCGACTACGATCATCGTCGCTTGAATCGTGCGATCGCCAAACGGAGGCATGCCGATCCGGTTTGCGAGGAAATGTCCCTTGATCTGATTGACCGCGCTTAACATGCGCTCCCGGCGCTCGGGATCCTTCGCCATCTCGGCTTCGGCGAGCGAAAGGAATCTGAGCATATCGGCTTCGTTATTCTCGAGCTCCGCGAGCAACCGGGCGGCGTTTTCGGGCGAG
>CAYPFC010000292.1:3068-3512 GCA_964409815.1 uncultured Pseudobdellovibrionaceae bacterium | reverse complement strand
GCTTATAGATCTGCGCGGGTTCGTAAGCTTCCGCCGCCACCGCTCCCGAAACGTGGCCGACGAGGATGCGAATCCGTCGCGCGGTCTCGGACATGTTGAACCAGTGAAAATAAACGTACCCGAAGAGTAGGCTCAGGACGCCCGCGTGTGGCGAGACCAGGAGCGCGATCGCGAGCGTGACGATCATGATCACGAAGACCGTGAGCGTTTGCCGGGGAAGTTTGTGCGCGGGCGGAATCAACCGGTAAACCAGTAAGTGGAGCAGGAAGCACAGGAAGGGCGAGGCGAGACCGACGACGCTATCGAGCCACATCAGCCCCTCCCGATCGGAAGCCCGAGCGCGCGTCGGTAATACCAGAACGTCAGCCCGAGGATGCGGCCCGCGGCGCTCGGCCGGATCGCACCGCCGCCGGCGTCGCTCGCGAGGCCATCGGATTTCAGATC
>CAYPFC010000292.1:0-3058 GCA_964409815.1 uncultured Pseudobdellovibrionaceae bacterium | reverse complement strand
GGCGCTCGACGTCTTTCTCGCTGAGTTCTCCCCCGACGTCCAGGAGCGAGAGTATTACGAGCGTCGGGCTCTGCGCCGAGACCGCGGGAAACGTCATCACGTAGGCCGAGCCCAGAGCGAGTGCGAGGACCAGGCGGTTCCAGTCGGGCTCGATCAGAAAGTGAAAGATCGGCCCACCGAGGAAAAGCCCGAACAGCAGGAGCATCTGGCGGGGCACGTGCCCGAGATTTCGCATCGCGATTTGCCAGATCAGGATTTGCACCATGAGCGAGCAGAGAAACTGCGCTCCGGTTTGCCAGTAGAGCTGAATCATCAGCCTGGGATTAAAACAATCCTGTTCGCGCTTGTCCAGCGACGACTCGGGCAATAGACTCATTCAGGAATGCGAAAGATTTACTCTTACCTTCGGGCGAATCACCGCTTGGTCCTAGGCTGGATCGCGGGCTTTCTGCTGCTGATGCAGGTGATGAACTTGCATTCGTACGTCGTGCGCGCGGTGGATTCGCAAGCCATCGTGGCGACCGGAGACGACGACGCTTCGTGGAACATCGCCAAGACCGTGAAGACGCGCTGGTGGAAAGATAACGGTTGGGTGCTTTACGGGCCCGCGTATTTTCGCTTGAATCACACGATTCAGTATTTCTGGGGAAAGACGGCGGAAGTCGATCCGGCGGCCGATCCGGCCGAGAACTGGGAGAAGACCGCGCATCACGCGATCCTTACGGTTTCGCTGCTGTCGATATTCGCGCTCACTCTTTTGCTGGGCACGTTTTTCCTTCAGGAGTGGTGGCAGAGATTCCTCTTCAGCTCCGCTCTTTCCTCAGCATTCTTAAGCATTCCGGCATGGACGGAATTCGTTTTGCGCGCGCATCCCGATCACCTCTTCAGCCTGGTCATCGTCGGCGCGTTCTTACTTACGATTAAGATGTTCCAGCGTCCCGCTGAGAGTTTCTGGTACAAAGCTTCGGCCGCGGTCTGGGGAATTTCGGTGTCCGTTAAGATGACCCTCGTGGTCGCGGCGCCGGGATTTTTCTTCCTCTTCGTGCCTCCGCTCAAACGTGAAGCCTTTCTGCGGGGACTCAAATACCTGGGCTGGATGTTCCTCGCTTACTTCCTGATCGGTTTTCCCCAAACGATCGTTCTCGACCGCCCCTTTCGGTCGGCGAAAACTCTGGCGGCCCTCTCCGCCCCGCCGAACATGAGTTCCGTCTTGCACTGGCTCGAGTTGTATCGCGATCAGATTCTTCCCGTGCTTTTGATTCTCGCCTTAAGCTGGGCATGCCTTTCGTTCTCTCCGCAAAAGCTATCCCGCTCGGGCTGGTGGCGACTGGGCGTTTTCGTCGCGCTCCCCTTCTTATTCCTGTTGCGCAAGAACATGCTCGTGCCCTCGGACCACTACGTGGCCCCGTTTGTTTGTCTGCTTACGGCCTACGGGATGCTGGCGGTCGCGCAGCTTCCCCGTCTTCAGCCGGATCGTTACCCCTACACGCGCGCCGCTCTGTTCTTAACCGCTTGGCTCGCGATCTTCGGTTCAACTCCGAATGAAATGCAGGTCCAGCTCGACAAATTCACCAAATGCCGCGCGGAAGGCCGCGAGGCCCTGGCGAAGATTCGCGAGCTCTACGATCAAGGCGAGCGCATCTGGGTCGACCCGTACGTTCCCTACATTACCAGCGCGCCGAAAGATCGCATGGAAGTGAGTTGGGAGAAAGGCTGGCCTTCGTTTGAAAGCGGCGGCTGGACCGTGCTCGCCTTAAAGGATCGCGAGATCGCACGCTACTTGCCCGAAGAGCCGGACACCTACACGCGGTCCGCGACTCCGAACTGGCGCGAGATCCGCAAATTCTATTTGCCCTTCGGAAACGGCGCGAAGGAAGTCACCGTCCCCGACGGTCGAGTGTTTAAGCTGATTTACGCGAATTCTTGCGGCGACCAGATCTGGAAGCCCTAAATACAACGAGTCGACTACGGTTTTAAATACGTGCGGATTTGATCGTCGGTCAGAATCTCGCCGCGCGAGATGAAGGCTTCGTACCAATTCAGCGTCCACGAAAGCGTCTCTTCGATATTCAAGAGCGGTTTCCAACCGAGCTCGTTGCGGGCCATCGTTGAATCGAGCATCAGGTAGCGCGCCTCGTGGCGCTTCGGATCCGTGACTTCAAATTGAAATCCCGGCCACTGCTGCTGAGCCTGCGTGACGATCTTTTCCACGGGCCAGCAATTCTCGACATCGGGACCGAAGTTCCACCCCTTCGCGGCATCTCGATCGCCACCGAGCAAACGCTCAGCCAGCAGAACATATCCGGTGAGCGGCTCGAGCACGTGCTGCCAGGGGCGAACGGCCGACAGGTTTCTCAGCACGACTTTGCGTTTCGCCTGATAAGCGCGCGCGAGGTCCGGGACGAGTCGATCGACCGCCCAGTCTCCCCCGCCGAGTACGTTTCCGGCACGGTGGTTTCGCGATTCTCGTAGGCCTTATCCGAAGTCACGACGACCACGGCGCGCACGGACGGCAGCATGCGAACGGCTTCGAGCACGTTGAGGGTACCCATCACATTGGTTTCGTACGTACCGCGTGGGTCCTCGTAGGACTTCAACACCAGAGGCTGCGCAGCCATGTGGAAAACGACTTCGGGCTGAGTCTTCTTAAAGAACTCGACGAGCGTTCGCGGCTCGCGAATATCGCCGATCATCGAATTCATTTTGAACTTGAGGAGATCAAAGTGCGCGGGCTCGGTGTCCGGGGCGAGCGCATACCCCGACACTTCGGCGCCCAGCATTTGAAGCATCTTCACGAGCCATGAGCCTTTGAAGCCCGTATGACCAGTGACGAGGACTTTGCGGCCCCTCCAGGACTCGGCGTTTACACGCGCCAACGGGCTTCCCCTTTGTCCCACATGTCTTCGAGCTGTTGTTTGTCACGAAGGGTGTCCATGCACTTCCAGAATCCCGAGTGCTTGTATGCGAAGAGCTTTCGCTCGCTGGCGAGCTTCTCGAGCGGCGCGCGTTCGAAGATGGTCTCATCGCCCGCCAGGTACTTGAATATCTCGGGTTCGCA
>CAYPFC010000291.1:0-3531 GCA_964409815.1 uncultured Pseudobdellovibrionaceae bacterium | reverse complement strand
GACGGATTGTAAATTCCTTTGAGCTCGGGGAGAGTCGACGTCGAGTGAAGCTCCGAAATCCATTCGCGCTGAATCATGCGCGCGTTCTCGCGGGCTTCTTTCACGACGTTCTCGAGGCTTTCACGGTCCAGACTCTCGGTGTAAGCGACGCCTTCGTTCTTGCCGTCAATCAGGCGAACGCCGAGTTGACGGGTCTCGCTGAACTGGAATTGCTCGAGCTTGCGGCTCTGGTAAGAGATCGAAGTGTTCAGACTCTCGACGCCAAGAACCTCGAGGTTCAATCCTTTGGCGGAAGCCTCTCCGAGTACGAAGTCGATCGCTTGGTCCATGACAGACTGACTCATACTTTACCTCCAACCGTGAGCTTTGAAACGAGGAGCGGCGGCTGTCCCACCGTTACGGGGATGTGACCGCTGACCGAGCCGCAGGTACCGGGCGCGAGCTTTAAGTCCTTGCCGACCTTCACGATGCGGCCGAGGGTCTCGATGCCGGTGCCGATGAGCGAGGCGCCTTTGACTTGTTCCTCGATGCGCCCGTTGCGCACGATGAACGCTTCGTTCACCGCAAAGTTGTACGAGCCGGTGCCCGGAGAAACGGAGCCTCCACCGAGGTTGCGCGCGTAAAGGCCGTAGTCGATGTCTTTGAGCATTTCCTCAAACGAGGATGTACCGGCAGCGATGAACGTGTTGCGCATACGGGAGGTGGGCGCGAACCGATAATCTTGGCGACGGCCGCTGCCGGTGATTTCGTAACCTGTCTTGCGCGCCCCCATCTTGTCGACGATGTACGATTTCAAAATCCCGTTTTCGATGAGCGTCGTGCGACGGGTGGGTTCGCCTTCGTCGTCGATTTCGAGCGAGCCGTTTTCGCCGAGCAAGGTTCCGTCATCGATCGCCGTGACCGATTCGTGCGCGATCTTCTCGCCGAGCTTGCCGCAGAAGACGGACGCGTCTTTCGCGACCGAGGTCGTTTCTAAACCGTGCCCGCACGCTTCATGGAAGATCACTCCGCCGAAGGCGTTATCGAGCAGGACCGGCATCTCGCCGGCCGGGGCCCAAGCCGCGCGCAAGATGCGTAAGCTCTGCGCGGACGCGTCGGCGGCCAAAGATTTGAAATCGACCTTGCCCCAGTCGTCGGCGGTGCCCAGAAATCCCACGCGCTCATAGCCGGTTTCCTTTTGCCCGTTCTCTTCCGCGATCGCGCGCGTGAAGGCGCTCAGGTAGGGACGGCCTTCTTGTTTGTGAAGACCTTCGGAGTTCATGATCTGGACGTATTTGAAAGTTTCGCTCATTTCAGCGTGCACTTGCGTGACAAGGCTCGAGTAGGCTCGCGCGGCTTCATTCATCTCGCGCAGCGATTGCCACTGCTTTTCGGTGGGGCCGGCTTTCAAGGGTTTCAGTTGACCGAAGCTCTGCGCCGCTTGCGGAGCGACGGCGCTCACGCGTTTCGAAGACGACATGGCGTCGGCGGCTTGGCGCGCGGCTCTCAGCAGGCCTTCTTCGGATAAGTCGTTCGTATATGTGTACGTTTGCTCGAGGCCCGAAAAGATTCGGATGCCCGCGCCGAGGCTGTGGCCCGAGATCGCTTTTTCCGGACGCGAATCTAAAAACGAAAACTGACGACGACGGGTGTCCTCGACGTATACTTCCGCGAAGTCGGCTCCGCGAGACAACGCCGTATCGATCACTCTTTTTAAAATGCTGTCCGAAACGAGCATGTGTGATTTCCTTTCACGAGGTGAGCTACCTTACCACGTAACGCGTGGCGCGCGCTAAAAGACAAAATGAAACTGAGAAACAAACGCGACATCCGGGGCATTATTCACGTACAGGAAGTCTTTGCGACCGTCCCGATTGCCGGTACCCCAGTCTTCGACGATGAGGAAATTAACGCGGCTGCCTTGGCCCCAACGGTAGCGAAGACCGATGAGCTGTGAGCCTCGCCACGCGGTCAGCGAGTTCCACCCCGAGGCGATGCGCTCGCCCTGTCGCGCCTTCTCCTCCGACTGCGTGTAATCGAATTCCATATGCTCCTGCATAAACAGCGGCGATTCGGTGCGCGCCTGCAAGAGCAAACCAAAGCTCGGTCCGCCGAGGTCGAGGCTTAGCTCGTACATCTGAAGCCACTCGCGACGCGGCCAATCCGCGAAGGTCTCGTTGGGTCCAAGATGCGTGACCGCCGCCGTCGCCCAAACCGCGCTGTACTGGCCAAGAGGCGCGCCGAGGTGGGCCATCCCCGTGTAATCGTTGTTTCCGCTCGAGAGACCGAACTTACGCGCTTGTGTGGGGAATTTCACCTGCGCCGAGAGCGCAAATCCGCAATCGCAAACTCCCGGCGTCGGCGAGAGCCACTGGAGCGGCCACCACTTGAGCTTCACCTTCGTGTTACCCATGCCTTGTCCGTGCTCGGTCGCGAGCATGTCCTCGCCGTTCTTCTTTACTTCAAACTCGTTATTGAACTCGTCGTTCACGTGCCTCAAGAAGCGATCGCTGTTGATCGTTTGGTGAAACTGATCGATGAAATCGTCCAGGAAGCCGCCGTTGCGATTCGCGTAGGGGAATTCGAAAGAGAGCGCGACGCTGCTTCCGAGCGCGAAGCCCATATCGACGATCGCGGAGCTCTGCTCGAAGTCCGCGTGATAGGTGTAGACGTCGCCGGTGCGCTTATCGGTAAACGTCGATTCCATATTCCAAATGTTCGCGTGATTGAGCTCGATGTCGGCCCACGCCGGAGCGGACCAACCCGGCGTCTCGCCAACGGGAAGAAGGTGCATCCACCCTACGGGATGGGCATTGCGATAACTCGAGCGAGTCGCAAACGCAGGTGGAGCGAAGAGTGCGCAAATAAGCGCGATCTTCCAATGTAAACGCATAATTTTAGTTTATCTTGCGCTTACAAATTGTCGTAGGAGACTTTGACGATTCTGGACAGCGGTTTAGCCTGGCAGGTGAGCGCCTCGCAGGCCTGGATGTTGTCCTCGGTGAGAATGCCCGGATCTTCCTGATAAACTCGACCTTCCTGGATTTTGCCGAGGCACGCCATGCACGCGCCGTCCATGCAGGAGTAGGGCGGCTGCTGTCCGGCCTCGAGCAAAGTCTCGAGGAGACTGACGCCTTCCTTCGCTTCGACCTCAACGGTCTCGCCGTTGATCTCCGCAATGATTTTCTCGGGGCGACCGCTGGTCGGGTCGGGTCCGATGAAGGTCCAGCTGTCGTTCTCGGGAATGCCGGGCTTGTGAAGGTCCATCGCGAAGTCTTCGATGCGAATCATGTCTTTCTGCACGCCGTTTTCCATCAGGCAATTCTTAACGGTCGTCATGAAATCGGTCGGCCCGCAAAGGTAATACTCGCGCGCGATCGGCGCCTGACAGGGCATATCGAGCACTTCACTCACGAGCGAGCGCTGGATACGGCCGGTGTTGCCGTCCCAGTCGGGACCGGGTTTGCTCAGGGTGTGGATGACGTCCAGCTTCGCGGGATGCGTCTTCGCCCATTCGTCGATCTCGCGACGGTAGATGATCGATTCTTCGTT
>CAYPFC010000290.1:0-3585 GCA_964409815.1 uncultured Pseudobdellovibrionaceae bacterium | reverse complement strand
GATCCCACGAAGAAAATGTCGAAATCCGACCCCGACAAGAACGGTATGATCTCGATCATCGACGACCCGAAGCAGATCGAGAAAAAAATCAAGCGCGCCGTGACCGACTCCGGCTCGAAAGTCGCCTACGACGAAAACAGCGCCGGCATCGCCAACCTCATGACGATCTACTCCGTCCTCACCGGCAAGTCGTACGAGCAAATCGAAGCCGAGTTCGAAGGCAAGCTTTACGGCCACCTGAAGGTGGCCCTCGCCGAAGTCGTGGTCGAGGCCCTGAGACCGGCTCGCGAGAAGCACGCCGACCTGATGAAGAACAGGGACTATCTCGAACAGTTGATGAAAAAGGGCGCCGAGCGCGCCCGCGCCCGCGCGGATGTCACGATGAAGGAAGTTTACGAGCGCGTCGGCGTTTAATCGGGGGAGCAGCGTGAAAAACAAGCTCTACGTGGGCAACCTACCTTATAGCGCCACCGAGGACGAGCTGCGCGAATCCTTTTCCCAGTGCGGGACGGTGATGTCGGTCAAGATCATCTCGGACCGCGAAACCGGACGTAGTAAAGGCTTCGCGTTCGTGGAAATGTCGTCGGAAGACGAGGCCACGATGGCGATCACAAACTTAAACGGCGCGGCTCTTGGAGGGCGCCCACTTAAAATCAGCTTCGCGAATAAATAATGGGGGGATTATGAAACTCGTGCTCACGTTACTCGCCTTTGCGCTTTGGCTCCCGTCGGCCCACGCCCGCCTCAACGCCCTGCCCTCGTCCGTGAACTTTTATGGCGTCGAAGTCGGAACTTACGGCCAATCGGAGAGCGTAAGCATCTACAACTGGTCGAACCAGGAGGTTCGCCTCACCGTCAGCGACTTCTGCTACGGAGATTTCCAGACCACGAACTGGTGTTTCTCGTCGCTGAGACCGAACGGCTCCTGCCGCATCGACGTTCGCTTCACCCCTCGTAACGTCGGCTACCAAAGCTGTACGATTTGGGTGAGGGGCGATCAGGGATCGAGCCTGCATATCAGCGTCAGCGGTCAGGGCGTCGACAACTACTAAGCGGCTCTGACGGATTCCAGCACAATCTGTCAACGGCATCGCGGGCTTTTTGATTCCGCCCGTCGTATAACCAGGCGTATCAGCCTTAGGGGGGCCTAGGGGAAATTCCCATAAGGTCCCCGGGTTCCAGCCCGGGGACTCTTTCCATCAGTTGCCAATGAGAATTCAGCCACATATCCTTTTTCGGTGGCGCAAAATCTCGAGGATAAGAAGATCTTTCTGGCGGTATCCTCTTCGGAAACGAAGTTACAGTGGATACAAACGATCATTGCCCGCCACTACTCTAAAGCCGTCGTATTTACGGCGCACGACGGTCTCACCGCCATTTCCAAGCTTAAAAACGCGCCTCCGCACGTTCTGATCACCGACCTCGATTTGCCGAAACTTCCCGGCATTAAGCTTGTCGATCAGGCGCTCCTCGTCCGCGATGCCGAGAACATGGCGATCGTCATCGCGGCCCACCCGCCTTACGAGGGCGAGCACCTGGACGAAATTGTCACGGGCCGGGTTCAATACTTCACGGTCGAAAACGACGAGGCCGAGCTCGTGCAGTGCCTGACGAAGGCCTTGAACTTTTCGGCGGCCGGCTCTCAGAACACGGAGTTCCGTCTGCGCTTTCTCGCGCCGGGCGAGCAGCTCCTACGCGTCGGCGAGAAAGCGGAGTTCGTCTACTTCGTGAAGAAAGGACAGCTCAAAGCCTACCGCGAGTCTTCGGGCGAGGAGACCGTGCTCGGCCTGATCGAATACGGGGAATTCGTGGGAGAGATGGCGTTCATCAACGGCGAGCCGAGAAGCGCGAACGTCCGTGCGCTTTCGGACTGCGAGCTCATCGAAGTGCCCATCGGCATGTTCGAGAAAGTATTGTTCAAACGGCCTTCGTGGTCCAAAGCGCTGATGCTCACGCTCACGCGCCGGTTGAAGGCCGCGAACAACGATAAATCGGCGGGATCGAGCGCGCGATGAAAGACAAAATCTATTTCAATATTCTGAACTCCGTCCTGCGGTTGGAAGTGGTAAAAGGCCACTTGCGCTGGAAGATCGCGGACCTGTCGCGCCTGAGCGGCGTCCAGCGGACGCTGATCT
This sequence comes from uncultured Pseudobdellovibrionaceae bacterium, assembly GCA_964409815.1. Classification (GTDB taxonomy): domain Bacteria; phylum Bdellovibrionota; class Bdellovibrionia; order Bdellovibrionales; family UBA1609; genus JALHOQ01. The sequence goes on along the minus strand of CAYPFC010000290.1, from coordinate 1,450 downwards.
ACTACTACTTCGGAAAGTCCAAGGAATCGATTCTCGAAACCGCGCTCAAGTTCATCGGCGACGAGTTTTTCGGATTCAGCGCCGAGCGCATGGCGCTCTGGAAAGAAGGCAAGATCAAGGAGTCGATCGTGCGCGGGCGCGAGCTCGTCGCCCAGGCTCCGCACGTCACCCAATTCTTCTTTCACTGGCGCCACCAAAAATCGGAGGTGTCGACGCAATTGAGAAATTTGGAGAAGCGCTATCCGAAGAAACTCAAAGAGTTTTTTCCCAACCTGTCACAGACCGACTGCGAGGCGATTTTCACGGTTTTTTGGGGATTGGTGCTTGTCCCCGAGCTCAGCGACGAAGTCCTCGATCGCGTTCTTAAGGCGATGAAGCTGCCCGTATGAAGCGTTTCGTACTCCCCGTCCTGATTCTCGCGGCCTTCTGGTACTGGGTCCTTCGCTCGAAGGACGTCCCCGTTGAGGTCGTCGAGCCGGAGCCCGCGCCGCCAGTGAAGACCGCGCATGTGGATGCGCCACCGGCGCCTGTGCCCGCGAAACCAGCCCCGAGAGTGGAGCAAGTCATCGCCGCGCCTCCTCCGTCTGCAAACCCGGACGGGCGACCCGAGCCGCCGCCGAAAGGGACGATCCCGTTTAAGCTTTACGGCGATCTGGTGGTTTCCTACGGCGATGTTTTGATCGGCCACCCGACATCGTCCCAGTTTCCCGAGCGGGGTTTCATTCCGATGCCGAAGTTTCAAGAGTGGAAGGGCAAGGAGATCCCGTACTCCGTCCATCAGGATCTGCCCGATCCCGAACGCGTCGTGAAGGTGATCGAGTACTTCAATGCCAACACGCCCATCAAGTTCGTGCCTTTGAAGGAACAGGCGGACTCGATCGTCTTTGCGCCGACGAATATCCCCTTGTGTCTCTCGTACGTGGGCCGCATTGGCGGACACCAACCGATCTTTCTGGACGATCGCTGTGGCGAGCGCGAGATCACGCATGAGGTGATGCACGCCCTCGGATTCGTTCACGAGCACTCGCGGCCGGATCGGGACCAGTTTGTCCGCGTGAATTGGCAGAACATCGAGCAGGACAAGCAGAGCCAATACGAGATCGTTCCCGAAACGCTGGCCGAGCCCATGAAAGGCCGGCCGTTCGATTACAACTCCGTGATGATTTACAACGACACCGATTTCGGCCGCGTGCGCGGCGATATCACGCTGGAGTCGCTCGATCGCGATCGCAAAATCGCGCCGGTCGAAAACGGTCTGAGCCCCGAAGATTTAGAGCGGTTACGAATTAAGTACGGAAATTGATCCTAGTTTCGATACCTGTCCATTTTCGCGCGGCCGAAATGCTTTTCCGCCATCAAGAGATTGTGCTGCCGGCAAAGGAGCCTGAGATTCTTCGGTTCGTTTGTTCCTCCCTTAGCCTTTGGCAGGATGTGATCGATCTGCACTTGG
>CAYPFC010000289.1:0-3586 GCA_964409815.1 uncultured Pseudobdellovibrionaceae bacterium | reverse complement strand
GCCTCTGCCGGACCCGGAGGAAGCGTTGACCGACGAGCAAATCTCGGAGGTGATCGACAATCCGAGCGTCGCGCTCGAGATCACGCCGCCCATTCCGCAGCCTAAGCCCGACACCGGCCCGAGCTCGATTCCGGGCATCGCGCAGCTTCGTCCCGAGACCGGCTCGGGCGTGCGCGATCAGGCGCAAGGCTCGCACAACAACGGCCGCTTAAACGACGCCTCCCAATTGCCCGCGAGCGGGGAGGGTTTCCGCAACCGCGGTCGCGGCGAGAAAGACTTCGGCGCCGAAATCATGATCTCGCTCTTGCGCGGGGTCGCCCGAAACGTGAAGCAAGCCAATCCGAGCGGAAACGACATCGTCGTCGCCACGATCGCGAAGCGCACGGGCGGCTGCGTGACGACGGTGAGCGGGCGCTGCCACTCCAGTCACCGAAACGGACTCGACGTGGACGTCGTGTTCCCCTCCGCCCGAAACAGTAACGACATGTGGGATGCGTGCGAAGCCATCCAGCAAACGCGCCCCGTCCGCCGCATGGGCCGCACCGAGCAAATGAGCGGGAAGTTCTGTCGCGTCGGCGGAAGGATCTCGGACAACTTCGATACGAAACGCTTTTGGGAATACACCAAGTCCTTCGTCTGCGCCTCGGGCGAGCCCGTGATCGCGATGTTCCTGGACCCCGAGATCAAGAAACACATGTGCAACTACGCGAGACAGCGCGAAGACATTCAGAATCCGAGCTCGTGCGCTTACAAAACTCTGCGCGCGATGAAGGATGAGCCGGGGCACTACAATCACGTGCACATTCGCCTGAAGTGCCCGGGTAACCGCGGTTGCCGCGGCCAGGACTCCGTAGTAACTTTGGGGAATGGCACAGGCTGCTGAGCTCGACTTCAAAATTCACGCGATCCTTCTTCTCGCCGTGCTGGTCGGCGCGGGCTGCGCTTCGGGCGGCTCGAAACGCACGGAGGGCGGGGGTCTTCCGTCGGGAAAAGCCACGGTCGAGGTGATCGAAAATCGGGTCGCGCTCGAAGCGCAGGTGGCGTATGCGCCGCGCCGATTTCAGGAGATGGAATCTTCCGTTCTGCTGAGCTCCAAGGTTCAAGATTGCTTGAGAGGCGCTCCCGATATTCGCGAGGCCGCGTTCGTCGTCGGACTTGAGGGGATTTTGACCTTCCAGGGGGCCGTTGAGCAGTTTAATCCGTCCACGCCGACCGAATCCTTAGGGACCTGTTTGACCCACGCGATTAAGAGCGTGAGCTTCGGGAGAGGCAAGACAGGGCCTTTTAAAATGCAGGTCATGCGGTCCAAGCCCCCGGCGGATCCCTCAAAGAAGCCTAAAGGCGTTCTTTTGGACCTGACCACGGTGAAAAAGTGGGAATAGTCGGGCCCTTCCCCTTGACGGGACGCGAGTAAACCTTTAACTCTTTGGATTCACCAGGAAAAGGTAGGATCGGAATACATGGCGAAATTAAGTTCAGTTTTGAAGAATGAGCGTCGCAAAGCAATGGCTGCAAAGTACGGTCGCTATCGCACCGAGCTTCGTAACAAGGCCAACAATCCGAACGTGTCGGATGAAGATCGCGCGGCGGCTCGTTTGAAACTGGCCAAGCTTCCCCGCGATACGTCGCCGATCCGCACGACCGTTCGCTGCTCGCTGACGGGCCGTCCGCGTGGAAATTTCCGCAAATTCGGTTTGTCGCGTATGATGTTCCGCGAATTGGCTCACCGCGGGCTTCTTCCCGGCGTGACTAAAGCCAGCTGGTAGATTTAAATCCTTAATTGATGAATTTCCTAAAAGGCGCAATCGCTTTCGTTTGCCTTTGCTCGCTGCTTTCGTGCGCGAGCGGCGGCCGGAGCGGGCTCGATCTCAATCCGGTCCTCGACGATTCCGCACAGCTCGCGAAGCTTTGCGGTGAGGGCGCGACCAGCGCCTGCGCCCTGATCGGAAAAGAAGCGCTCGCCACCCGAACGCTGCCGATACTTCAAGGGCTGACCTCTCACCAACAATCGCGATTCGTCGTTCAAGTTCCAAAGGCTTCGGCGGTCGCGTACTACCTGCGCGGGCCGGGAGGGCTCAAGCGGATCGAGCACGAGCGCCAGTTGTTGAAAGGCACGTCGTCCGCCCTCGATCGCATGGAAGTGTTCGATTTGAAGCTTGGCCCCGAGTACGAGCTCATCGTGGCCGGCCCCGACGGCGTCCTCTGGGATCTCCGCAAGTTTTCCGCGGTCGATTTGGGAAAGAAAAAAGCCAAAGTCGTCATCGCGAGCTGCATGGACGAGAGCTTTCGCGAGGTTCAAAAGGCGATATGGGCGCAGGTCCTCGCGCAGAAACCCGACGCGATTTTCTTGATCGGCGACAACGTGTACGCGAACCAGCCAGCCAGGATCACTTCCGAAGAACAGATTTTCCGCCGCTACGCCGAGGCCCGCGAGGCCATCGATCTCTTTCGTGCTCCCAAGCTCGTTCCCATTCTGGCGACATGGGATGATAACGACTACGGGATGAACGACGGCGATCGGACGTGGCTGTTCAAGCCGGCCGTCACCGGCGCGTTCTTTGGGTTTTTCCCGCAGGAAAAGGCGGGCGCCGAGTTTCAGCGCGGCCCCGGGATCTCGTCCTGGTGGCGCGCGTTCGGCGTAAACTTCGCGCTTTTGGACAATCGCAGCTTTCGCTCTCCAAACGGCCTCGACCTTCCCGACCAAACGCACTTCGGAGCCGAGCAAGAGAAATGGATTCAGCAAGGGATTACGGCGGCGCGCGAGCCAGTTCTATTGGTCAGCGGCGATCAGTTCTTCGGCGAGTACAAGCTCTGCGAGTCTTACGAAAGCAACCATCCGAGGTCATTAAGCGCGCGATTGAAGGACTGGCGAAAGTCACCAGTGCCTTTGTTATTTGTAAGCGGCGATCGCCACCTCGCGGACATCAACAGCGTGCCCAAAGCTTTGCTCGGGTTTCCCACCTACGAGATCACGTCGAGCGCGATTCACGCGCGCGTGTATCCCGATAGTTTTGAGCGTTGTCCGAGCCCGCACCAAGTGGTCGGCATCGACGGCGCGATGAACTACATGCTCGTTCAAATTCAGCGCGCGACCCGTAAGCAGCTCAGCCTTGACGTCCGCTCATTCGGCGAGAACGGCAAACTTCACTTTCAAAAAACATTGGTGGTGAACCGATGATCGAGATTATCTCCGGCACGGATCGGCCCAATTCGAATACGGTAAAAGTCGCGCGCTACGTTCACGAGCTCTATCAGAGCGAAGGCACGAAAGCGGACTTCCTCGATCTCACCGCGCTGGATTTTCGCGACGTCGCCGGCGGGGATTACTACAAAGGCCCGAAGGGATCTTTTCAGGCCGCGGTCGAGAGGATCACGCGCGCGGCGGGCGTCGTGTTCGTCGTGCCCGAGTATAACGGCTCTTTTCCCGGCGCCTTGAAGCTCTTTATCGATTACTGGAAGTACCCCGAGACCTTCGAGAATCGCCCATTCGCGTTCGTGGGCCTCGGCGGACGCTGGGGCGGAATGCGCCCCGTGGAGCACCTCCAGCAAGTCGTGGGCTTTCGGAACGCGTACTGCTTTCCTCACC
>CAYPFC010000288.1:0-3593 GCA_964409815.1 uncultured Pseudobdellovibrionaceae bacterium | reverse complement strand
AGGAATAAAACGCGAGTATCCCCGCTGCGGATTTGCCTTCGCATGGACCGAAATCGGACCAGCGCGATCGGCCTCGGAGGCGAGAGCGACGAGCACCGTCGACCCCCAGGAATCCACACGGGCGCGGCGCCAGCTCAAATAAAACGCGAGTACTTCCGCTGCGGAATAAATAAAAGTTTTTTATATGGCATGATTCCTTCGTAACGCACGGTTTCGATCCCGGGATCGAAACTGTGCGTTATCGAGCACGCGCGATCTTAGAGCGCGCGGCGCGGACTACGCGCCAGCTCGGAAGTGAATCTCAAACTCTCAAAGGAAACTTTAAAGCGCCACGGCTTGAACGCGTTTGAAGCCCAAGGCCATCAGAGCATAAGCCGCCGTGTATGCGACTCCGCCGCCCGTCAATATGATCCGATCGCCGTCCCTTACGCCCACGCTTTCCAGACGCGCACGGATTGCGGGATTGGGTCGCCCGTCCTTCGTGTAAAACTCCGTCCACGGCACGTTGATCGCACCGATGTCGGGTTGATTTTTCGAAATTTTCTTCGACGCCTTCAAATAGGCATCCGCCGCGCGCGCGTCCAGAATAAAGACTCGCTTCTCGAGGCGGCCCTTCGCGTCCTCGGCCAAATTCGCGAACTGCGCTTTATCCAAGAGCATCTCGTCACGCACGTGGGGATCCCACGAAGGCGCGTTCTCTGGATCGGGAGTCGGGTTCGGCGTCCAGAACTCACGGAACAGATCATTCGATGCGGCCTGTACGTCCTGAAAACCGAAGTACAAGAGCAGCCACGCGACTCGGCCCGCCTCTCCCCCGCCCTTCAATCCTTCGTCGACGACGATCACGGGCACGTCGGGGCGCAAGCCCATCAGCGACAACCTTAAAGCGCCCGCGCGCTTGTCGCGGATGATCTCTTCGGTCTTCGAGTCTTCGACGAGCTTTTCCCAAGTGAAATGGACCGCGCCATTGATGTGATTGAGGCCGTACGCGAACGCCGGGCGCGCATCCAGAAGTCCGGTCGCCTCGGTGATCGTCAGGGGCTTTCGTGCCTTATCGACCAGCAGCTCGAATTCGCGGTGGTGAGACTCGCTCACCTTTGTCGGAGTCATTTGGCAGGCCGAAGCAAGAATGGCCAACGCTCCAGCCAGAACCATCCGCGGCGTCGCGGATACCAATTCAGAAATGCCGCGAACGCGTGTCATGTGCACCTACTTAAAACGCATGGTCGGGAAAAGAATAATATCGCGGATCGAAGGACGATCGGTCAGCAGCATTACGATGCGTTCCAACCCGATACCGACGCCACCCGTGGGCGGCATTCCGGTTTCGATCGCGAGCAAAAAGTCCTCGTCCATCGGCTGCGCTTCCTCGTCGACCACGCGTTGGGCCTCTTGTTCTTCAAGGCGCGCGCGCTGATCTTCGGGATCGTTGAGCTCGGTGTACGCATTGCCGATCTCCATTCCGCAGCAGATCGGCTCGAAGCGCTCGACCAAACCGGGCTTCGAGCGATGGGATTTGGTGAGAGGCGAAATCTCAACAGGGAAATCGATCACGAACGTCGGATTGACCAGTTTCTCTTCGACGATCAACCCGAAAGCTTCCATCAGCATTTCGCCGCGCGATCCGGGTTTTTCCCAATCGCAACCCAAAGAGCGAATCTTTTTAAACAGATCGCCTTCCGAGATCGTCAGCGGATCGAACCCGCCGTATTCCTTGATGCCGTCGTAAACCGACAAGCGACGCCACGGCGGAGTGAAGTCGATCTCTTTGCCCTGATAAACGACTTTCAAAGAGCCCTTTACCGATTGAACCACGTGACAGATGAGCTCTTCGAACTGCTTCATCTGGTCGTTGTAATCCGTGTACGCCTCATAGTACTCGAGCATCGCGAACTCAGGGTTATGAGTGCGGTCAATGCCCTCGTTTCGGAAGTTCTTTCCGATCTCGTACACTTTTTCGAAGCCGCCCGCGATCAGACGCTTCAAGTACAGCTCCGGTGAGATCTTCAAGAACAGTTTCATGTCCAAAGCGCGGTGGTGCGTGCTGAACGGATAGGCCGCGGCCCCTCCGTAAATCGGCTGCAAGATCGGCGTTTCGACTTCCAAAAATCCGCGCGAGTCCAAAAAGTTGCGCACTTCGCGCATGATCTTCGAGCGAGTCACGAAAACGTTGCGAGAGTCCTCGTCCGAAATCAGATCCATGTGGCGGTGACGGTACTTGATCTCGACGTCGGCGATGCCGTGGAACTTCTCGGGCAGCGGCTCGATCGTTTTGCAAATAATCTGAAACGATTTACAGTGGATCGAGACTTCGCCCTTCTTCGTCTTAAAAATGAATCCGCTCAAACCGACGAAATCGCCGAGGTCGACGTGGTCGAAGAACTTGCGATCGGTCTCGCTCAACTCTTCCAAGCGGACGTAGCCCTGCAAAGCGCCCGTCTGGTCTTGGAAGTTGAAGAACGCGGCCTTACCCATATCCCGCTTGGTCATCAGGCGGCCGGCCATGACGATATCGCCTTGAGCCTGCTCGCCCGCTTGCAACCCGCCGTAGGATTTGTGGATCTCGGAGGCTTTGTGCGTGGGCTTGAAGTTGTGCGGAAACGGATTGAGACCGAGCTCTTTCAGAGCGTGCAGCTTCTTCCTCTTTTCCGCGCGTAGCGGATTCTCTTTCTCTGACATTACTGATTGTTCCCTTTGAAGACGGCCATCACGTCCTTCAACAGCTTCACGGCCTCGGCGCGCGGGCGTTGGAAGGCGTTGCGACCCATGATCGATCCGAAAGCGCCGCCGAGCGCGAGCTCTTTCACTTCCTTCATCAGGTCTTCGGTCGACTTCGCCTCTCCGCCGCTGAAGATCACGATGCGGCGGCCGTTGAACGACGACTCGACGACGTGACGAACGCGATCGCTCAGACGCTCGATGCGAATGCCTTGCTCTTTGAAAACCTTCGCGGCTTCGGGTTGGTCGATGTGCGCGGTCGGCGGCTTTACCTTGATGATGTGGGCGCCGAGCTGGGCCGCGATCTGCGCGCCGTACGCGACGACGTCGATGGCGGTCTCACCGTCTTTAGTGACGCCTTCGCCGCGCGGATACGACCATACGACGACGACCAAACCGGCTTTCTTGGCCTCCAAGGCGGCCGCTTGAATTTCTTCGTACTGTTGCTTGCGCTCGGAAGATCCAGGGTAAATCGTAAAGCCAATTCCCGCGCAACCGAGGCGCAGAGCATCTTCAACCGAAGACGTCATCGCCGAAACGGGATTCGCTTTCGGCTTGTACAACGAATCGGAGTTATTGATTTTCAAAATCAGCGGAATCTCTCCGGCGAAATCGCGCGCCCCCGCCTCGAGCATTCCGAGCGGAGCCGCGTAGGCGTTGCAACCCGATTCGATCGCGAGTTGGAAGTGGTACCACGGATCGTAGGCGTCGGGATTCACCGCGAACGAGCGCGCGGGTCCGTGCTCAAAGCCTTGGTCGACGGGCAAGATGACCATCTTGCCGGTGCCGGCGAGCGTTCCTTGATTCAACATGCGGACGAGGTTGGTCAAAACTCCGGGCGTGTCCGCGCCATACCAGGTAAGGATCTCTCTAAC
>CAYPFC010000287.1:2704-3627 GCA_964409815.1 uncultured Pseudobdellovibrionaceae bacterium | reverse complement strand
GGCCCGAGCAAACTGTCTTTGAACGCGTTGAAATTCTGGCGAAGCGCGGGAATCCCCTGCTTCGTACCGAGGTGCTCGACGTCTTCCGGGCACTTGGGCTCGATGCAGCGGGTGCTCAAACCGAGCGGAAGTCCAAGCTTATAATCTTTCACCTTTTCCATGTAATAGAGGCCGTCGCTCAGCTCGTTCAAGACGATCTGGGCCTCGCCGTTACGAATGCGCTCGAGCACGACGCGCGGATACGCGCCGCCGCTCGCCGACCACGCCTGATAGAGCTCTTCGGTGTACTGGGCGGCATCGTTCAGGAACGCCCTTAAGACCGTACAGCGCGCGGCTTTGCGCTCGGATTCGGGCAAAGAGTTGAACTCCTGCTCGACGGGACGCAGATTCGGTCCCGGTCCGGGCCCGAGGATCATCTTCGAGTTCGCGATCAAAGTTTCGATCGACGCCAACCCTTTGCGGCTCGGCGTGAGGTTCATGACGTAATCTTTCTTCTGCTTCTGCGCCTTAATCACTTCGGCCTTTACCGAGTAGCGGTTGAAGTCGGGCCACGCATAGATCTCCATCGCGATCCGGCGCATGTCGTTCTGCAGGGGACCCACCGGATTGGCGACGAGGTACTCGTAGGATGCGATCGTTCTCTCCCAGAGGTAGGCCAGGTCTTTCTCGGCGTTCTCTCCGCCGTCCTTCAGGCACGATTGATCCGCGGCGAGCCGGAGCATCGTCATGTAATAGCGAAACTCGCGCACGCGGGGGCAAAGCGTTTGGCTCGTCACCTTCCACAGGAACTCCTGGCGCGCGTCCGCGGCGGAGAACTCGCCGTACTCGCACGCCTCGGGGTCGATGGTCGCCTTATCGGGAAGCGCGATCGGGCCGCTTGGTCTTGCCCCCGCCCCTAGGTCGACCGTTCCTTTGCGAAAGAA
>CAYPFC010000287.1:0-2694 GCA_964409815.1 uncultured Pseudobdellovibrionaceae bacterium | reverse complement strand
ACTAAGGCTTTTTTCATAAGATGTACTCGATTGGGAAAGAAAGTTTGAGTTGCTGCGCACCCGCCTCTTGAGGGAGCGGCTTAAAGCGGGCGGCCCGTTTTACGAGGTCGAGGGCCGACCGATTTAATATCTCCGAGCTCGAGGGCTTTTCCATATTCACTTCCAAAATCTCGCCGTCGCCGTTGACCGTGAACTGTACGGTCACCGTCCCCGTTTGACTGAGTCTGCGCGCGGCTTCGGGGTAAACCTTGCGGCTGTCGAGATACTGCCTAAGCTCAAACTTGTAGCGCTCGAGCGCCGAGACAACCGCGCCGTCTTTCGCGCCCATAGTCACGGGGGGCCGCGCTTCGGCGGCCACCCTTTCATTCAGAGCGTGGACCCGCGAGCGTTTCGAAACTCCGGCTTCCGACTTCGCGATCACCATTTTCGGCAACTCGGCGTAGCGAAGCTCCACGCCGACCGGGACCGGCGTTCGCGGCGGCGCGAAGCGCACCACCGCGAGCAAAATCAGGAGCACGTGCAGGCCGACAGAAACCGGCACGGTCCATCTTAAGAACGAGCGACGCGCTATTGGTTGGGCCATCCAACGCTTTCGAGGATTTCGCGGGCCTTGGCCGTTTCCGCGCCGATCGCGCTCCAAGGAGTCGTCGACGCTTTGAAGCTACCCAGCGACTCGACGAACGCCGTCGGGCGATTGGACGCGACCGCGGGGTATTCGAACGAGGGATCTTGAATCATGATCGAAGAGCCTTCGGCCGAGAGGATGAAGTTAATGAACGCGTTGGCGCCGTCAACGTTGGAAGCGGTTTTTAAAACGCCGCCGCCGAATCCGTTGGTGTGAAGGCCGTCTTGCTGGTTCGTGAACATGAGCGAAGTCGCCAGGCGATTGTCGGCGGTTTTCATGCGCGCGTAGTAGTAGTGGTTCGAGATCCCGACCGTGCAACTGCCGGCTTCGATCTGCTCGATAGACTTGGTGTCGCCCGCCGTAAACTGAGCGACGTTGTTGCGCCAGCCCGTTACGATCTCGCGCGCTTTCGGCTCGCCGTAAGTGGCGATCAACCAAGCGACCAGAGTCGGCATGTACTCTTTCGAGTTGCGAACGCAAAGCTGACCTTGGAACTCAGGCTTCGCGATCGCCTCGTAGCTCGAGAGCGCCGATACGTCGACCATAGCAGGATCGTAAACGAGGGTACGAACGCGATACGAAACCGCGGTCCAGTTGCCGCCCGCATCGCGCATGTGCGCGGGAACGCCGGCGTTCAAGTTGGCGTCGCTTAAGCGTTGGAACACGCCTTCGTTTGAAGCGTCGACAATAAGGTCGATATCTTTCACGAGCAGAACGTCGCCGGTTTGGCCTTCTTTAAGGCTCTTCTTAATATCTGACCACGATGCGGTAACGATTTCGACCGACTTGCCCGTTTTCGCGGTGAAGGCGTCGACCACCTTTTGGAAGTAAGCCTGGTTACGATCCGATAGAACTTTGATGTCCGCGGCATTGGCCGAGACGGCGAAGAGCGCAAGGCTCAGCAAGAGACCATTCAACAGTTTCATTTCTAGTGACTCCTCTACGAGTGTGTTGAGATGCACGAGAACCTAAAGGCGCCGAGGACGAACGGCAAAAGCTTTGCGTACATGAGTTTGGGGTGAAAGGCGGATGAAAGCGGAATGAAAATGGACCTGGACCTAATGCGCCCTCTCGCCCATCCTGACTGTTTTCGGACCTTCCTGACGGACCGTAAATAATCCCTTTTCGAACACGCAGATGACCGTGCTCCCCAGGTGAAAAATTCCCACCTCGTCGCCAGATTGAATAGGAAGAGCCGGCGTGTAGGTTCGATCGGTCGGCGCGTGCCACATCCATCGGTTGGTCGTGATCGAGGGGTCGGGGGTCATCGTGATGTGGCCGACATTCGTGGCTCCGACCATCACCAGCGACCAGTGCCCGCCTTCCGAGCGGAAGTTCATCACCACCCGCTCGTTAAGATTGAACAGGCGGCGGATATTGGTCACGCTCCACTCGTTCACCGGCCAAAGCAAACCGGGGATGTGCCGCGCCGAGACAAGTTGTCCCGCGATCGGAGCATGCACCCGGTGGTAATCGGCCGGGCACAGGTAATACGTCGCGAACGTTCCGCCCTCGTACTTTTTGGCGAGAGCTTCGTCGCCCAGAAACTCGCCGAGGCTGTACGTCCAACCTTTCGCTTGAATGAGCTCGCCGTTCCTCACTTCTCCCCGTTCGGTCAGCTTGCCGTCGACCGGGTGGATGAACGGGCCGTCGAGCGCGCGCGCCTTCACTCTCCTCGTAAAAAATGCATTCAGCGAGCCGTATTCGTGAAGGGCGAGCTCGGCTTCCTCGACGGTGATTCCAAAAAACCGCGAGAACGCGAGGATCATCGAGCGACGAAGCGGCTTCGGAATCGGCAGGCGCATGATCACGCCGACCACGCGGCTCAACTGGCGCTTAGGCACCCAGGGAAAAAGCCACGCGAAGAAGAAGGTTTTAAACGCTTTCATTGGCCTATAACCTAGAAGCTCGGTACAAAAGAGTCCATGAGTCGCACTCTGCGCAATGTAAAAGTCGGCCTCGACGAATCGCTCGAGGAACAGCTGGCCTGGATGGCTCCGGACTACGCCGACTATCGGATCCTGCGCCAGAGCGTGGATGCCCGCAGGCGCCACTCCCCCCATTTCATC
>CAYPFC010000286.1:2790-3648 GCA_964409815.1 uncultured Pseudobdellovibrionaceae bacterium | reverse complement strand
ATCGTCACTTTTTGAGGCGAGCTTTAGGACTAAAGTGCAGATTTTTGAGTCAACGAAGTTGTCTCAAAACGAGACAAACCTTCGCTCAATCTTTGAGATTTGCCGTCTGAATCGGAATTGAGTTGCGGATTTCCTGAATGCTTGCGGTGAAAGTACCGTTGATCCCAACAACCCGGGTATAGCTTCCATTAGCTGTGTTATAAGGTTGGCCATTCAACCCTTCATTCCCTGTGGCCGCAAAGATACCCTTAACGACCATAGCTCCATTCGCATTTTTAGTATAAACGATTCCACCCGAACCAAGAGGTGAAAGATCGCAGTCCGTAATGTATTGAACGGGAGCGCCTGGTACCGAGTAAATATCACGATTCCGGCAGCGCTGAACTACGGGCTCATACCGTTCGAACTGGCGCGTGGGTGACTTCTGCGAAGCTGCTACTCCGATAACCCATTCGTTCTGTTGCAAATACGCAGTATCTGTTCGGAAGGGCACCGCGTCTTTTACTGGCTCTTTCAACCGTACAACTGCATAGTCATTAAGTTCTTCGGGAGTTCTCGGTCCAGTTTTACCGAACCGATGAGCGGCCGTTAAATCGATATCAATAATTTGCGGCGGAGATTCGTGGTTACGGAACTGGCATTTGCCGCGACTGCGGCCTTGAGCATCAAGGAATGTGTGCACCGTCGTCACGAGCTGCATATTACTCCCGACAAGTGCTCCCGAAGCAACTACTCCATTCCCATGTTCTGCGCCATCGCAAATCACGAATCCCGACGAACGTCGAATCTGCAGCTCATCCGCGGGCGTGATTCCGAGCTCCGCCGCACCGCGTGCGCGATCTCGACGGCGCGTAAACC
>CAYPFC010000286.1:0-2780 GCA_964409815.1 uncultured Pseudobdellovibrionaceae bacterium | reverse complement strand
TCCGCCGCGCGCTCGCGAATCGTTCCACGGCCGTCGGCGTTTCCGAAACCGTCATCATCGCTGGTTACATTCGCTGGAGAAATCAAACCATTAAGAGCGCTGGCGGGACTCTGATAGAGATCGCAGTCGTTGGCCGCCGCCGCCGAGAATCCGAAGATCATCAAGATTGTTAAGATCGTTCTCATACCGAGACTACCCTCAAACCACAGAAATTAGTCGCCCTTCGACCTTATATAGCAGTTCCTATGCCCGGTTGAAAACGGCTTTATGTCGGGAATGAGAGGGAGACTGTCTAAAACTTTTACAGCCTTGACCACGGTCGGCGCCAAAACTCCGGTTGTTTAGACGGATTTTTCTTGGCCGGAAGGAGACCCCTTAACAATTCTAAACCGTAAGCGTATGACGAGCCCATGAGCGAAAACTCAACCAACCCCTTGAAGCTCGCGCCGGTTTCGCCGGATCGGCTCGTCCGCCAAGCCGCCCATGACCTGCGCTCGCCGCTCTCCGCGATTAAGATCGTCGCCGCCAAGATCGGCGTCGAGCACGAATCGAGCGGCAAACTCCTTCTCGCGGCGGCCCAGCGCCTGGAAGACATTGTCAACGAGCTCACGAGCTCGATGGAGAGCCTGGCGCGCGAGGTCTCCACCCGCGAGCTTAAACAGCTCGTTGCGAGCGTCGTCGACGAGAAGCGATTCGCACATCCCCTCGTTGACCTTCAGTTTCACCACGAGGACTTCGGCGCCGACATCACCTGCGCACCGGAAAAGCTTCAGCGCATCCTCTCAAACCTTCTAAACAACAGTATCGAGGCGCTCGAACGGCGACTTGAGAACCCGAAGATTCTCGTCACGATGATTCTCAACGCCGAGCGCTCGCGCGCCCTCCTTACAATCGAAGACAATGGACACGGAATTCCCCCGCACATTCTGCCTCGCCTTGGAAAATCACGGCTCTCCTACGGCAAGGACTCGAGCGGCACCCGCGGACTCGGGCTCTCCGACGCCCGCCGCGCGCTGACTGAGTGGGGAGGATCGCTCACGATCTCGAGGCACAACGGACTTGGAACGACCGTGACCCTCGCGCTCCCGGCAAATTGTCAAAATTTCAAAAAGCCTTAAACTCTCCGGCACTCAAATTGTATTTCGGTCAGGAGACTGTTGCAGGATGCAATGGAGAGCAGGCTTATGGGGACATCAGTGACGATTTTGGGGTTCATGCGACGATTGACGGCGTTCGCGCTCGCGCTGACTTGCGCTTTGCCCGCGATCGCGAACGCGAATCCGCTTCTCAACTCTCACCGCACCGACGTTGTGTTGTTGCAATCTCCCGCGTGGCATAGCCTGCACGTCGAGCAATCGCTTCCGGTCCTTCGCTCGCCGCCGATCACTGACGGACAAGCCGGCATCCTGAACGATATTTGGCCAAAGCTCGTCGCGTACTCTCCGCAGACTGAATATGTGGAGCCTTTCATTCAGTTGGATCTCCGCCACGGCATTCAATATAATTACCATTTCAACTTCGAGCTCGGCGCGCGCAACTCGGACGGACGGGGCCTCGCCGTTCCCGACGGCTGGTACCAACTTCAAATGGCCGTGATCAAGAAAAGTCGCGACTCGATATTCTCGGCGAGCCCGACCGTCGAGGATCCTTACTCCCGCTACGTGACGTCGACTTCCGCTCTCGTAAAGATCAGCGGGGGCTCCTTCGCCCGTAAGATCTCGCTTCGATTCCCGAATATAACCGACGTCGCACTTAAACATCACCTTTTCATCGAGCTGATTCCGCTCGACAACTCTTGCAAAATCGTCGTCAAGCCGGGCAGCGAGTACACCGCCCCCTGTATTCGCGTACGTACCGACGGGTCCGCCGACGTCACCCGCAGCACGCTTAAGCCCCTCGCGAACTACCGCCCTTACTTGATCGAGATGCCCTTCGTTCCCCTCATCACCACCGGCAGCAAGCTGAGCGACACGACGTTATGAGCGACGATATTCCCTACCGCGACCGCTCGCTTGCCGATTACATCTCTCGCGCCCAGCTCCATCAGGCCCGTACGTTCATGCAAATCGCTCCGAAGATCCTTTCTCCGCAAGAATACGCGCGCGAAAACAAGCTCCATTTCATGACGACGGGAGATCCGCTCTTCGACGAAGCCGGCCGCCGCCATCAAGAGCGCGGGGGTCCGAGCTTTAAGCAGATGTTCGAAGAACTGCTGCGCGCGCGCAGTGCCGGGGCGATTCATTTAAACGAGGGCTTTGAGTCGCTTTACCCGATGCTCTGCGAGGCGCTCCTAAAGAAGAACAGAAAATACGAAGAAGACATGCGCCAGCCGATGCTGTTTTTCTCGCCCTATGGCGACGTCTATCAGCTCATCCACTTTTGCCGCTGGTATCCGGAGCGTGTCTTCCGCATTACCCGTGTCACGCACATCGGGCGTCCGATCGTGAATGAGATCAAACGCATCTCTCAGCGCGCGCTCAACTACACCATTTTGTCGAACTTCGCCCTCTCGCGCACGCACTCGCAGGACACCACCCAATCGTATTCGTTTAAGCCCGCGCAGATCTTCTTCAACTTCCTCAGCACGGTCGGCCTGAATATGGGCTTCATCGACATCGGCGTAACGAATTCCGTCGGCAACAGCCGCTCCACGAGTGGAACGGGGCTCGCATCGATGGGTCAAACTCTTGATTTCAGCTACTACCTGTTGAACATCCCGACCGTGAATTCGCGCCAGTGCCTCGAAATCCGTCCCGCTCAGACGCGCGGACTCTCGCCTT
>CAYPFC010000285.1:0-3657 GCA_964409815.1 uncultured Pseudobdellovibrionaceae bacterium | reverse complement strand
GTCCGGTGTTCATTAAGCGCACCTTCGGCGAGATCGAGCGCGAATTCGGCCGCATCGTATGAACCCATTCGTGCTTCTGGTCGGCCCGACGGCTTCGGGAAAATCGTCGCTCGGGCTTCACCTCGCCGAAAAATTCGGCGGCGGGATTCTGAATTGCGACAGCCTGCAGACCTATAGACGTTTGGATGTCGGCACGGCAAAGCCGACGTGGTCCGAGCGTCAGCGGGCGCCGCATTTTTTGTTCGACATTCTTGGGCCCGGCGAAGTTTTGACGGCCGGGGATTTCCGGCGCATGGCTTTGAATGTCTTGGAACAGGAACTCCCGAAGCGCGTTGTATTCGGCGTGGGTGGAAGCGGTTTTTATATTCAGGCGCTGGAAAAGGGAATGTTCGCGCTCGATAAGCCGAAAGCCGAAATCGATCGCGGGGTTCGTCGTGATTTGGAGCGGAACGGGCTTGCGGCTTTGTACGAAGAGCTGCGGCGGGGCGATCCCGAGTACGCGGAAGATTTGAATCCCAATGATTCATACCGGATCGTGCGCGCGGTGGTGATCCTGCGGGATAGTGGCCGCAAGGTGAGCGAGTTGCGCGAGCAGTTCGCGCGCGAGACAAAGGCCTTCCCTTTTCCGCTGTTGAAGCTTGGTCTTGCTCCGACGCGTGAGTGGCTTTTGCCGCGGATTGAAGCGCGCACCGATCAGATGTTGAAGATGGGTTTTTTGAAAGAAGTGGAGAAGCTCGTTGCCGAAGGTTGGAGCGAGTGGCCGCCGATGCAGAGCGTGGGTTACAAAGAGTGTCTGTCGGTCATTCGTGGGGAGCTGCCGCGCGAGCGTTTGGCGCAAACGATCTCAGAGAAGACGATTCAGCTCGCGAAGAAACAGCGGACTTGGTTCAAGCGCGATAAAGAGATTCATTGGCTCGATCCCGAGAATCCGATTCTTCAGGCGGAGGAGCTGATTCAGCGGGCACTTAGTCATCCGCAAAAATAAGTCTTAGATCTTTCAGCGTCTTAGTCTCACTTCGCTTAATAAATCCTTCGGCTTCATAGATATTCAGTCTGACGTAGGCTTTCGCGATCTCGTACGCCTTTTTCCAGCCTTGAACCACGCGCGTGTGCGGGCGGTACTTCCAGAACTTGCCTTCGATTTTAAGTAAGACTTTGAGTGCGGCGGCGATTTCGCCGGTGAGTTCGCGGATGAACCCGGCCCAAGACTGCCTTCTTGGGATCTTGATCACCAGGTGCAGGTGATTACCGACGTTCGCGTATTCGTAGATCCTTACGCCGTACTTATTGGCTACACGATTCACCGCTCGGTCGACGTGTCCAAAGGCTTTCGGTAAACGCATGCCGCCCTGGTTTGCCCTGA
Source organism: uncultured Pseudobdellovibrionaceae bacterium (assembly GCA_964409815.1). Classification (GTDB taxonomy): domain Bacteria; phylum Bdellovibrionota; class Bdellovibrionia; order Bdellovibrionales; family UBA1609; genus JALHOQ01. The sequence goes on along the minus strand of CAYPFC010000285.1, from coordinate 2,294 downwards.
GCGTGAGTAGGATGGGGAGCTTCGAATCGAGAGGCCTTTTGGTCTTTGGATTTCCCTTTAAGAGCGAGCCGCCAAACGCCTGCGCGGGCTTTCTTAAGTCTTGGAATTCCAGCTGCTTTCGCTTGGCCATCGGCTCTTTTGGTACCCCATCGCTCCCGAAGACTCAAGTTAAAAGTCAGCGTTCGCTGCCGCGTTTCTTGGGAGCGGTTTCGGAAAGCTCGCTTTGGTTTATTGGGACTTAGTTGTCGCGACCAACTCTGTTTGGACCGGCTTACCATTTGGCTTACCGCTAGAGTCTGCTGGTCCCGCTTGCCTTAGCGCCGTTTTAGATCGTGCTGGTCACGCTGCCCTCGTCTTCGATTTGCCCGAACGAAAAGCTCCGCTGCCTTTCCATCCATGAGAAGGCCTCGCCTCGCGCGCATCCGCGCGCGGCAGTCCTTGGGAACTTGGGAGAATTTGATTTTTTCAGGGGCAAAAGCGGAGTTGGAGCGAGAATCACTTCCACAGCGGAAGTACTCGCCGTTTATTCGAGCACGCCGATCGTGTTCGCAAGCGCATTTCCGCTCTCTCAAAGAACCAAATCTCAATCTCCCGCGCTTCTACGGTCACGCCGCCCGGATGGCGGCGGGAAAAGCCTCGCAAGGACGGACGGGCTCCGCGCCGCCACGGTCGCGCCTCCTCGAAGACGCGCACCTCGCGCTCTCCCGCGAGCCCGCGCGCCGCGCCTCAGCAGTTTAAGCTTGAGCCTTCGAAAACCAGGACATAAGATCCCCGAAACACTAGGGGATCATCTGTATGAACAGCATGACGGGTTATGGCTCAAGCCAAAGCAAGAACCGTCAGCTTGAGGTCGAGGTTCACGTTAAATCGGTTAACGGCCGCTTCCTCGAAGTGCGCTTTCATCTTCCCAAAGAGTACGCCCCTTTCGAAAACGATTTCCGCAAAATCTTTCAGGATTGGAACCGCGGCACCGTCGACGTTTACGTTCACCGCAAACCCGCGCTTGAAGCCCGCCTGCAGACCGTGAAAATCCGCGAGCAGAACGCGAAACACTGGGCGAAAACTCTCCGCACGCTCGCCAAGTCGCTCGATCTGAAGCAAGACCTCTCTTTGCGCGACATTCTCCAGATGCCCTTCGTGATGGAACATCAAGATCGCTTAAGCCTCATGCCTGGCGAATTGAAAGTGATCGAAGGCGAGCTCAAGAAGGCCATGGATCGCTGCAGAAGCGTACGCGCGAAAGAGGGCGCGAGCCTCAAGAAGGAGCTCCTCGCGCAGCTGAAGAACCTCGATGCGCGCATCGAGACCATGGAAGGCTGGCGCGACGAAGCCATGAAGTCTTCGGCGCAAAGACTCAAGTCGAGGCTCGCGACCGTCGATGCGCCCCAAATGGACGCCTCACGACTGGCCTTGGAAACCGCGCTGATGATCGACAAAATGGACGTACACGAGGAAGTTGTTCGCCTCAAAGAGCACGTGAAGGCCTGCCGACAGTTGATCCAGACGGGCGGCGCCGGCGGTAAGAAACTCGATTTCTACTGTCAAGAGCTCCTGCGCGAAGTGAACACGATCGGGTCGAAATCGCAGCTCGCCTCGCTCACGCAAGTTGTTGTCGACGCGAAATCGATCATCGAAAAATTCAGGGAACAGGTGCAAAACGTAGAATGAACCCGCGAATACTACTTATCATCGGACCCACGGCCGTCGGTAAATCGAGCATGCTCGAGCGCGCGCTCGTGGATTACCCGAAACTTCGCGACATCATCACGTACACCACGCGTCCCATGCGCCAGGGAGAGAGCCAGGGGAACCCGTATCACTTCGTGACCGAAGACGAATTCGTAAAGCTCGAGAAAGCCGGTCGCTTCGTGGAATGGGCGCTCGTGCACGGACGAATGTACGGGACCCCGAAAGATCAGGTCGAGGAGGCCACGCGCGAAGGCTTGGTCCTGGTCGCCGATGTGGACGTTCAGGGCGCGAAGAAGCTCCGGGCCGTTTATCCTCAAACGGTGACCGTCTTCCTGAGGCCGCCGTCTATGGATGCATTGCGTCAACGCTTTATCAAGCGGGGTGTGACGTCCGAGGCTGATCTTATGAAGCGCCTGGAGAGCGCCCAAATGGAAATGGCCCAGGCCGACGACTTCCAATATCAGCTCGTCAACTCGGACTTCGACACCTGTTACGCTGAGCTGCGGAAAATCATTGAAAATCTTCTGAAAAATCAATAGGGTAGTGGATTACTTTCGAGCGTTCTTGAACCAAGGAGTTTCGTGTGGCGCGTATCACGGTCGAAG
>CAYPFC010000284.1:0-3668 GCA_964409815.1 uncultured Pseudobdellovibrionaceae bacterium | reverse complement strand
GACGGGTTGGCAATTTTGGTTATCAGACCACCGAAAACCCCGTTTCCAGCTCGCCCGCCGAAGGTGATCATGTTTTCTTTTGCGCGCGTGCCGGGTTGATCACCTTCGTTATCAGACGTTTCCGGCCCGGGAACCCCGCCGCGCCCGCGGCCGCCCGGCGCGGGGACCGGCCGGGGGGGCCAGGCCGAAAAATCGACGAGCGTGGTCTGCATGCTCGGGATTCTTACACATCGGCGGCGGTCGAGGCGGTTGGCAGTGAAGAATGGCGGGATTTGGCGGGAATTGAGACGGGACGCGCGGATTGCGAATCGGGGGACGAGGGGTTCGATCGCCGTCGGAGGTGTTTCGGCGGGTTCCGATCCTGCCGCCGCCGGAATTCACTGCTCGCAGAGGCAGTGGCACCCGATGCCCGGCGGTGCTACCTGTCCCGGCAAAGTTGAATTCGGTGCGTTTGAAAGACCGACGCCAGCGGGTAAGCTGTGGCAGTGCGCTCTACCATAGGGCAGGATCGCAACAGAGCCGGAGTAGTTCGAAGTGGCGGTTTCATCGTCTGCAGAAGCACCGACGTTTCGGAAGGCTCACATCGAGGCGATGGGAGCGAAGCCCTACTCATGTGATTTTCAGGTCCACGCCCCGCCCGATTGGAACGATGGTCTAGGGGCCAAGAGTGTCGACGACTACCTCGCTGAAGAGTATTTGCCAAAGGTCTTTGCATCGGGTCGGCAAGTCATCGGAGTACCACAACACAATCCGATTGCAGCATCGGGCGGGGCAAAAAAGGTCCGAGATATCGCACGTCGATTGAGGTCAGATGGCCGAGCTGACGTTCCAATAGTCTTTCCAGGCTACGAGCTAACCTCATCAGATCAGTTGCAAATTATCTTGCTAGCCAATCCCGATGAGAGCGCGTGTCAAGATTTAGATACCCGCGTGAGCGAGGCTCTCCAACTGGGCCAGCCCGGCCGCCAGTGGCACGAGAGCGGCCTTACACTTGAGGTGATTCTGAAAGAGGTCCGAGTTCGTTTTCGGGATCGATTACTCTCTCTCGTCGTAGCAACGGGCCATAAGGGCATCCTTGAGGACGGGCACGCCGTCACGAGGAATCGCGAGCTATACAAGAAGGCATATGAGCTAGCGGACGGGATGATTCTTTCGGGAGCGTTTACTGATTGCCATGAAAAAGCTCAACGTCTGCTCTTGGGGAAGATACCAGACTACGGAACGGACCCTTGTGGATTCGTGCAATCCTCAGATGCCGGTACGTTTTCCGATTTATCAAAAGAGTCGCTCTCCTATTTGAAACTGGGCAGCTTCACGATAGAAGGTGTGCGGCAGGCTCTTCTAAACTGTGCCACGTTCGTCCGAAATGACCGGTTTCCTGAGCCGAATACCGTAATACTGCGCCTAAGCATCAAGAACACTGTCTTTTTCGACGATCTCAACTTGGCGTTTAGCCCCAATCTGACTGCGTTGGTGGGAGGACGCGGAACAGGCAAATCGTGCATTCTTGAGTACATGGCGCACGTTTGCGACTATCAGCGATCGTCCGGTTACGATCGACCGAATGCGCAAATCCTAGTTCTTCGAAAAGACGGCTCTCCCGAGGGTACGCTACTAAGATCCACGGAACTCGAATTACATATTCGGTTGGGTGAAAAGTACTATCGCTTCAATAGGGCAGCGACGGGTTCCACGACAATCCATGAGTGCGCGGACGAGAAATGCGAGGAAGGCGTCCAAGTAACTGGTGCAGCGCCATCCTCACTAATCAACCTCCGGTATTTTGGGCAACGCGAATTAGCCAATATTGTACGTAACCCATCATTTTTCGCGCTCGACCCTTCTCAGCGCGAAGGCATGAACCTCTTTTCCTTCCTAAAATCAGATCAACTCACTTCTATTGGCGAATTAGAGCGGTCTGCGATCGCAATAGCCGACAACATAAAGAAGACGTCTATCGATATTACATCGTGGGCACGCGATCTCAGCGACCGCCGAAAGCTCGTTGCGGAGCGAGAAAGGCTACTTCAGGACCTGGAGAAAATAAAAAGGCAAGCGTCGCACCCCGCCTTCCAATTGCATAGGGATTTCCTCGAGCTTGAATCACAACGCGCGGTCTTGTTCACGCGGCTAGACGAACTGTCTGACGCCCAAGCGCGGCTAAAGGAAGAAGCGAAAAAGGCTGCGAGACAGATTCAGGACTTGAGCATCCGAACTAACACAGGTGCAGAAGCTTCGCTCACGACGCTAAAGGCGGCAGCGGAAGGCACAGTTAGTGAACTGGTCGGCTCCATCGACGCAGCGACGCAGACGTGGAGGAGTCAAGTTGGTGGCCTACGGCAAAGCACGGAGTATGGCCTCATCACCGAGGCAATTACCGATCATGGAGCCGAATACGAAGCGGCGAAAAAGGAAACTGAGGCGCAAAACGTCAACCTCGCGCTGCTCGATCCATTGCAGAAGCGAATACTCGAAATTGATGTTCGAATTCGGACGTTTTCTGAGATTGATGAGAAAATCGCCAATGCGCGTGAGGCTCGACGCAAGCTAATGGCCGAATTAAGAAAAGTGCGCCGAGCCGAGGGAGATGTATATGCGACGCTGGCGAACGAACTTACTGCTAGCACGCGCAACCGAGTCAAGATGACTGTCCTCCGGGCCGGTGATGTAAGGCTAGCCATAACTGAGTTGCAGGAACGAGCAAAGGACAAACGGCGATTTAGAAGTTCGGACGCTGACGAACTCGCGAGGGTCATCCGGGAACAGGCGTCTTCTTCCAGCTCAGCGGAGCCAGCCACCCTGTGGAGTGAGCTTGTTGATTATCTGCTCAATTGTTTCGAGCGGCGCCAGGATGAGGCACTGGGGCGGACTCCGAGTTCGAGCGAACTTGCGGAGCCCCCTTGGCTGAGTTCATTCGGTCAAAAACTACGCGAGTTGATCGGGACGTTTGACGATGAACAAGTCGGTGCCTTTCTATGTCAGTACGTACCCGATGCGGCAAAAGTCGAGTTGCGACGAAAAGCCGATGGGGATGATTACATACCGATTGCGCAAGCCTCCGTCGGGCAGAAGGCCACCGCGCTGTTTTTGATTCTACTTGCACAAACTGATGGGATACTAGTGATAGATCAGCCAGAGGATGACTTGGACAACGCATTTATTGCAATGGACATCCTCCCTGCCATCAACGAGCTTAAACACGAACAGCAGATCATCTTTGCTACCCATAACGCGAATATGCTTGTGAACGCCGAGGCCGAGAAAGTGGTCGTCCTCGATACGGAACCCCGGCTTGCGGCCCTCGAAGGCCTCCCGAACATCCGCGGGATGATCGAGCATCAGGGCGGGATTGATCAGATTAGCTTGCGGGATCGGGTAACCGCCATACTCGAGGGAGGCAAAGACGCTTTTTTGGCCCGCGAGCGAAAGTACCGTTTTCGGTAGTGGCGTAGGGTGCCTCCTCGGCGCACTACCTTCGCCCAGATCACCCGAAAGATTCGTCGCGCCTGAGAGGCTTGCGCGGTGGCTGGACTCGGTTCCGCATCTTTGACGCGTTGCCGTTTCCGCGATTCACTCACCACATGAGCGATTCGCCCCGGGTGGTTTTGCGCGAAGTTGTCGACGCCGACCTGCCGATCTTCTTCGAGCAGCAGCGCGACCCGGCGGCG
>CAYPFC010000283.1:1630-3678 GCA_964409815.1 uncultured Pseudobdellovibrionaceae bacterium | reverse complement strand
GGCCGCGTTCGCCGACACTCCCTACGCCCCGGAGCTGCTGATTTTGCGGGCGTACAGGGACCGGGTCCTCAGGCCCTCGCCGCTCGGGCGGCGTCTGATTTGGCTCTATTACCGAGTTTCGCCTCCCCTGGCGGCCTGGATCGGCCGGAGTCAACTCAAATCCCGGGTCGTGCGGTGGTGGATTACAAAAATCGCCCAGCGGTTGAAGAATCGCTTGTCTTCGCCCTGAAGACTTGATGATTTAAATAACTATGAACGTGTACGATACCATTGTTATCGGCGGCGGCCTGACCGGCCTTTTTCTCACCCATCGCTTGCACTTAAGCGGAAAGCGCGTGCTTTTGCTCGAGGCGCGTGAAACTCTCGGCGGCCGCTATCGCCGCCAGAGCCAATCGAATACGTATTCCTCGCCGGGATTGGATTTCTATCCGGCTTCGAATGAAAACTTAAGCTTGCTCGAGTGGATCAAGAGCGTTTCGCCGATCGCGTTGCAGGTGGCGATGAACGAGCATCGTCCGCAGCTTTACGACGACGCCCGCTGGAAGCACTTCAGCGGATTCGGCGACACGGACTTTCAATCGGTCACCGAGCTCGCGCACTTCAGCGCGACTCACGATCTCGCGATCGAGCCGGGCCTCGAGCAGCTCGTGCGCGCGCTGGTGGAGCAGCTTCCCGTTGAAGCGCAAACGATGAGCGAAGTGACGGCGATCAAGATGGTTGACGAGAATCTGTGCGAAGTCGTCATCAACGGCGATAAGTCCGTGCGTGCCGAGCGCGTCGTCTTCACTCCGCACCCAGGATTGTTGAATAACCTGATCGAAGGCGAGGCGCTTTCGGCGAAATCGCGTACGCGTCTGGCGAAGATGCAGTCGTGGACTGCGGTCATCTTGGAACTCAATCACGCTCCGCCGCTTGTTGAGGACTCGTCGATTCGCGTTTTCACGCACAACGCGAAAGAGTTCGAGCCGGTCGTGGGACGCGTGTTCGGCTCGAAGTCGAAGTGGATGACTTTGGTTCCGGGCGAACGCGATTCCGACGTCGAGTTTATTGGTCAGTGCATACGTCACATCAAGCGCCAGCTGAAGCGCGCGTGGCCGTTGGCATTGGATGGTCAGCTGCAAGAGAAGATCTTCGTGCAGCCGAACGCGTTCGGACAGCAGTCGCTGAAGGCGAAAGAGCCTTATCGTTTTACGGAGCTGCCGCGCTTGTTTTTAGCGAATCACCTGCTCGCGATGCGCCCGGGTGAGCTTGGCTCACTCGAAGTCGTTCAGGATGTGGAGGCGGCGCTGTTCGAAGGGCGTCTGTCGGCCGCGCCCGCGCGCGAGAGCGGCACTGCCGAGTTTTAGTTCCGTCCGTTCCGGCATCGGGTTGGCCGGTGTTCGGAAGTTTGTGTTCATCATCTCACTCTAATACGCCTTTTGTATCAGGGCTTTGTCTTGCAAGCGCAGCCTGGGCTATCCACTGGAGGCTGGCGATGTTTGATACTTTAAAGTATTCTAGAATTCTCGAGGCGGTAGGGCTTTCACGGGAACAGGCGGAAGCCCATATTAAAATTATCGCCGAGATTGTAGAGGACGACTTGGCTACCAAACAGGATATCAAAGACTTAAAACTCGAGCTCAATCACCTTGAGTATCGTTTAGTCATAAAGCTCAGTGCCATCACTGGCGCGATGCTTACGTTGGCGATTGCGGTCACCGCAGCCTTAGCGAAGATTTTCTAGCTTTGAACTTCTATCCGCGCAGCGCGGATACTATCCGCGGCGCCGCGGATACGGACTGAATAATTAGCACTATATATCGTCCGGCAATCGGATATAGTGCGCGCATGCTCATTATACCCACCAGCGGACGTCCGCGTCCGGCGATTCCCGGATACACGTTCTTCCATCGGCAGCCCGAGCTCGAAGGCGAGATGATCCGCCTGCGACCGCTCGCGTACGACGACTTTGAAAGTCTGTACGAAGTCGCGCGCGATCCCGAGATCTGGGCTCAGCATCCGGTCAAAACGCGCCATCAGCGCGACGTTTTCAGGAAATTTTTCGACGA
>CAYPFC010000283.1:0-1620 GCA_964409815.1 uncultured Pseudobdellovibrionaceae bacterium | reverse complement strand
CTCGCATCTCACGGCGCCCTCATTGCGCTCGATGCGGTTACGGGTCAGGTGCTCGGCAGCTCTCGCTACACGAACCTCACGCGTACGCAAGTTGAAGTGGGCTACACGTTTCTCTCGCGCGGATGTTGGGGCTTGGGCCTCAACCGTGAAATGAAAAAGCTGATGCTGACGTACGCGTTCCAGTACGTCGAACGCGTAGTTTTTTATATCGGTGAGGAAAATCTGCGCTCGCGCAGGGCCGTCGAGAAAATCGGCGCGAGTCTTCTTGAGCGCATCGCGAGCCAGCCACCGCAGGGCGTACCCTACGTGGTGTACAAGTTGGACAAGAACGAGTTCGCGTTGTGACGAAGTACCGGCTCTTCCTTTTCGATGCCGACGACACGCTTCTCGATTTCCGCGAATCCGAAAAGGTCGCGCTCCGGGAAACGTTCCATCGCTTCGGAATCGCCGAGCGCTATGACGAGCTTTACCCCACCTATCGCGCGGTCAGTGGAGTACTCTGGGGAAAACTCGAGGAAGGCCGGCTCACGCAAGATTTTCTGAAGATTGAGCGCTTCCGCACGACGTTCGAAAAGCACGGCGTGGACTTGGAACCCGAAAAGGTCAACGACGACTACATGGAGCGACTCACCCAAACGATTCGAGTGATCCCGGGCGCGGTCGAACTGTGCCAAGAGTTGCGCATGTACGGGAAAATCGGAATCGTCACAAACGGCATTCAAGAAGTGCAGGAGCGGCGGATCGCCAACTCTCCCCTAGCATCTCACCTGGATTTCGTCGCTATTTCCGAAGCTTGTGGGTACTCGAAGCCCGATGTGCGCTTCTTCGAGTACGCGATGTCCCTTGCCGGCCCGTACCCTAAGCACGAGATCCTCATGGTCGGCGATCGCGGCGAAGCGGACGTTCGCGGGGCCCTGAATTTCGGGGTAGACGCCTGCTATTTTAATCCCCTAAAGCGCCCGCTAGCCCTCGATTTGAAGCCGAAATTCGAGATTGAGCGGCTCTCCGACCTGATGCCCTCGATTTTACGCGGCTTTTAGCCCCAAAATACCCCCGGAACCGGCATAATCTCATTGCCGCCTCGGAAATCCGTGTGTTAACTCAACTACCTAATAACGACTCACTTTTCGCGGGTCCTGGTGCTGGGTAAAACCGGTCACTACGTAGCATTCCGCTACTCTCGCGATTAGGTGGATTAACCAGGAGACAATTAAATGCCTCAGATCACTATGAAGGACATGCTCGACGCGGGCGTGCACTTCGGACACCAAACACAGCGCTGGAATCCCAAGATGAAGCCGTATGTTTATACGGATCGTGGCGGCATTCACATCATCGACTTGCAAAAGTCGGTCGTCAGCGCCAAGAACGCCGCGGAATTCGTAGCTAAAATGGCTGCGGACGGCGGCACTCTCATTTTCGTCGGCACCAAGAAGCAAGCCGTAGAGCCGATCAAAGAAGCGGCGGCGAAGTGCGGACAATATCACGTCACGAAACGCTGGCTCGGCGGAATGCTCACCAACTTCCAAACGATCAAATCGTCGATCGATCGATTGAAGAAGATCGAACAAATGCGTGAAAAGGGCGAGATGGAGTTCTTCTCGAAGAAAGAACGCGCTA
>CAYPFC010000282.1:0-3718 GCA_964409815.1 uncultured Pseudobdellovibrionaceae bacterium | reverse complement strand
GCGCGGGGGCCCAGCCGCGCGCGGGCCTGCTCGATGTATTCGAGGTACTGCCGGGTGATGTGATGGATATTGATGTTAAAAATATCCATCTCCTGCTCACGGATAAGGTGCAGCAAGAGGCCTAACGGACCCTCAAATCGTTCTAACTGAACATGTATGCTCAAAGCATTGACTCCGTGAGTCTGGACGTCTGTCTTGGATAAATTCCACCAAGTTAGACCATCAAATTCAAGCCTTTTTAAAGGAATGGAGTGCTTATATTACGGGCATTTAGATCAGAAAGCCCGCGAGATTAAGGGCTCCCTGACGGAAAAAACCGGCCAGAATCAGCACCGGAACCGCCAGAACGCGCCCCGCGAGCAGTAAAAAGATCAAAAGCGCCATATTCAGCGTGCCCTGATTCTGCTCGAGCCAAATGTTCCAGCTGGCCGGTAGGAACGGTTCGAGGACCTTACCGCCGTCCAGCGGGTGAATCGGGATCAGGTTAAAGACCGCGAGGAACAAGTTGACCATGATGAAGGTGTCCAGAAGCGTGCGGTACGCACTGCCGTCGGCACTTCCGCCGAATTTCGCGAACACGAAGGCGAGCAGAAACATCCCGACGAACGCCAGGAAGATGTTCGACATCGGGCCCGCGAGCGCGACCCAGAACATGTCTTGGCGCGGGCGTTTGAGATTGCGCTCGTTCACAGGTACCGGCTTCGCCCACCCGAAAAAGAACGGCGAATTGAACACGATCGCGAGAATCGGAAGCACCCACGTGCCCAAGGGATCCGCGTGCGCGACCGGATTCAAAGTCAGCCGCCCCATCATCTGGGCGGTGTTGTCCCCTCTCCACTTCGCGACAAGTCCGTGCGCGAACTCGTGAAAGCACAGAGCGAAGAGAAACGGAACGAAGAACATTCCAAGTTTGGCGCCGATTTCAAGCATGTCCATACGAAAAGCCTAGCCTAATTGTTGAGGTCCGACAACGTGCCTTTAGAGATGGGTTCGATCAGAATGCCCGACCGGTAAAAGCAGCGCTTGGTTTCGCTTTGGAGCTTCTTAAAGGCCTCGCCGCGAAACTCGGCGCGCGTGATATGCGGTTTCGTAAGCTCGACGCTGTAATTGATGACGACGTCGTTGCCCTCGACCTCGAGCGCGCGCCTCAACGTCATCCAGGGCGACTGAACTTCGCACGGTTCGGGCGTTTCCTGCGCGAGGCGCGTGTCCTTCAAACGACGAACTCCGCGGAACGAGAACGGTTCGTCGGCGAGCGCCAGATCGCTCTCGCGCCCTTCGGTTTCGTAGAACGCGCCCTGAAGGAAGCCGTCGGGAATCACCCAGAACGAGGATTTCCCCGCGTTGAACGTCACGCGTCCCGCTTCGTACCGAAGCTCGACGCCGATATCCCGCAGAAACCGCCCGGTCTCGGGCTCCTTCACGAACTCGTACGATTTCACTTCCTGGTCTTCGCTGAAGTACTCGAGAGTGTCTTGCAAGACTTCGGGCTTCGGCGCCAGCATGAGCTGGTTGGCGAGATCGTAGGGCGCGAGCTTGTTGAGCTGGGCTTTCAGGTTCACCGTCACCGTATCCTCGCCCCGGAAGCGGTACTCGTACTGATGCACGTACTCGATGTCGCTCGCCTGAACGGCAGGCACGCGCGCGAAGCGATCGGCGCCTTGCCCGAGAATCCACGACGGCCGGCCCGCGATATCCGGATACGGCCTCAAGGAGCCCACCGGATTCGTCGGATCGAGCCAGTACTTTTCCTCGCCGTCGACGACGTGAACGATCGCGTGGTTAAAGCGCGTGATTCCGGGCAACTTGTAATCGGGCTCTTCACCGTAAGGGTTGTCCCCGCGCCGAACGAGCGCCACGTTCGCGCTCATGCCGAGCTCCCTCAGCATCGTCGCGAGCAGCGAGCTCAGGTCCTTGCAGTCGCCGTAGCGCGATTTTTCGATTTCGCTCAGAGCGCGCGGAACGAGGCCGCCGTTATGCCGGCGCCAGTCCCCGAAGTAACGGAACTCCACGCTCATCTTCTCGATGAGGAACTGAATGCGCTCGGCGTTCGTGGATTTTTTCTTCGCCTGAGCGACCCACGCCTTTAAACCCGGCGGCACGCCCGCGCTCAAAATTTTTTCATAGTCGGCGCTTAAAGTCTTAAAGAACTCGGGCCACTCGGAGTGCGAGCTGATGCGGATCTCGGTGTTCCCGGCGGGATGGAAGAAGGGATCTTTTTCGGCGGTCACCCAGCCCGGAAGCGCGCCGCGATTCTTGATCTCGATCCGCTTCGGGTTGATCTGCAGAACGTTGACCAGCTTGCGCGGATCCCGAACTTCGAAACTCAACGGAATCTCGCTGTGAAAGGATGCGCGGAAGTCCTCGATGAAATAGCTCGGCTGAATCCCGATTTCCGTCGAGAACCGCTCCTGCACGGTCGGCTTCAGCGTGTTCACGCGGTACTTGATCTTGAGCTTCGAGCCGATCTGAACTTGCGGAAAAACCACGGAGCGCGCTTTCATCGCGTCGTAATCGCGCGCCTCGCCCTTGTCGCGATCCTCGATCGCTTTCGGGTCGACGTTCGTGCGCGTTTTCCCGTTGAGCGTGTACGCCTCCAAAATTTCCACTTGATCGGTGAACGCGTTGTAGTCAATCGCGAAGAGACTCGCGTTCACTTTGGCGTCTTCGCTCTGGACGCGGACGATGTAGTCCACCGTCTGCGTCCACGAGCCGTCCTTGCGGACTTTGTATTCAATATGGAACTTTTCGATGACCGTTCCGGACTCCTGCTTGGTGAGCCAACGCGCCTCAGAGATGCCGGCGGTTAGCGTGAGCGAAAGCAGCAGGAGGATCCTCACCGACGGTTATCCTTTTTTAGCGGGAACGAGTTTGGGCTCAGCGGCCTTAGCCGCAACGAGCGCCGATACTGCAACCAGTACCAACACGGACACGAACATTAAAACCTCCAGGGCAGATTTATATCGTACGTTCGCCGCTGGAGTTTGAAAAGGCTGACTCGACTCCCGGACTAAAGTTTATCAAGACTCGCCGCCAATGGTCCGGTAAGAGCGCGCGGGACTATTAGGCGCCCGAATTGCAGCGGATAATCCTTAGAGAGATGAAAAAGGTCATTTTCGACAACATCCACGGCTACATCACCCTGAATCGCGTCGAAACCCGAATACTCGAAACGTTGTACTATCAACGCCTGCGCTGGATCCGACAGCTGGGCTTCAGCTTTTACATTTTTCCCGGTGCCACCCACACGCGCCACGCGCACGCGCTCGGCGTGAGTCACGTCATGGACCGCATCTTGCGCTCGCTCGGCATTGCCGCAAGCGACGAGAAATTTTTCGACCCGAAGGCGCGCGACGAGAAGACGACCTTCCACCGCATGATGCGCCTGGCGGCCATGCTTCACGACATCGGCACCTTCCCGTTCTCGCACTCGATCGAAATGGCTTATATCAACCATTGGCGGCTGCAGGGACAAGTCGCGAAGCCGAAGTACACCGCCAACCACGAAGTGCTCGGCTCACACATCATTCAGAACACCGATTTCGACGGCGGCATCACGAAGATCCTGAAAGACGAGGGCATCGATCCCGTCGAGCTCTCGCTCATCATGGCCGGAAAATCCTCCAACCTGCTCGCGAACCAGCTCATGCACGCCGACGTAGACGCCGACCGCATGGACTACCTGATCCGCGATGCCCAGCACACGGGCGTGAAGATC
>CAYPFC010000281.1:0-3724 GCA_964409815.1 uncultured Pseudobdellovibrionaceae bacterium | reverse complement strand
CGCCATCTTCACGAAGCTCGCGCGCGAGATCGCGGTCGCCGCGAAACTCGGCGGCGGAGATCCCGCCGGAAACTCGCGCCTCAAGCTCGCGATTGACGCCGCCAAAGAGCAATCCGTTCCCAAGGACACCATCGAGCGCGCGATCAAAAAAGGCACTGGCCAACTCGACGACGGAAAAACCATCGAAGAGATCACCTACGAAGGCTACGGGCCTCACGGCGTCGGCATCATCGTCGAATGCCAGACCGACAACCGTACGCGCACCGTTTCGGAAATTCGCAACGTGTTCAAAGCCAACGGCGGGAACATGGGCGAGAGCGGCGCGGTCGCATGGATGTTCGAGCGCGTGGCGCTGATCCAAGGCAAGAAAGCGAACGTCGGTGACCCCGAAGAGGAAGCCATCGAAGCGGGCGCCAACGAAGTCGAGAACGACGGCGAAGGAACGTACAGCTTCTACGGCGCGCCCTCGGACCTCGACTCCATCCGCACCGCCCTTCAAGGCCGGGGCTGGGAGATCACGACCGCCGAGCTTTCGTTCAAGGCCAAAGAGAAGACCAGCATTTCCGATGAGCAGAAGAAGGAAGTGTTCGAGTTACTTGAGGCGCTTGAGGACAACGACGACTCTCACCGCGTGCACGCGACGATCGAGTAATCAGCCACCAAGCCGGGCCTGAAAAGCCATCGCGTAGAATTTCATTTGTTTGATCATCGAGAACAAACCGTTCGCGCGGCTTGGTGAAAGCTTACTCTCGAGACCGATGTCCTTTACGAAATCCGGCGGCGTTTCAAGAATCTCTTTCGGAGTGGCGTTCGAGTAAACCTTCAACAAAAGCGCCACAAGACCGCGCACAAGAAGGGCGTCGCTATCGGCCTCAAAGACGACTTTGCCGTCCTCGAGCCGCGCGTGCATCCACACTTGCGACTGACAGCCCTTCACTTTGAAATCCTCGAGCTTTTTCGCATCGGGCAGATCCGGAAGCGCCTTCCCGATCTCGATGAGTTTTTTGTAGCGGTCTTCCCAATCGCTCAGACTCTGAAACTCGGCGACGACCGCGGCTTGGCGCTGAGCGAGACTCATTCGGCCATCCATTTCTTCAAGTTTTCGGTTGTCACGCCTTTGCTCCAGTTCCATGCCTTCTTATACATGAAAACAAGATCGGGCCCAGCGAAATCTTCCCGCGAGCCGACGTTGACCAGATCGACTTGCGCGGCCATCTCGGCGGGCGCCAGCCCCATCTCGACCATCGCCATTTGCGCGACCGCGAGCTCGCGATCGAACACCGCTTGAGAATGTCCGACTCGCTCGGGGGACTCACGCTCGTCGTCGCAGAAGTACGTGGCGCACTCACCAGGCCGAAAGAGATAAATCGAGCACGATCTCGTGGTGCGATCGAGGAACGCGCAGGCCAGATCAAGGCCGGGCTCGCTCGCGCGTCCGTGCTCTTCGCGGTACGCTTTCGCCGGGATCAATCCGATCGGGTGCCAGTGCGCGTTCGAGACCGGCGGGAGAGTGTTCAGTCCCCGTGCCTCAAGCCAGCCGCCGACCAGGAAGTTCGCAATGAACGGCTGAAACGCACAACACTTCGCGGGCTTCGCGCACGCACTGCAATCGACCGCGGGGCGCGCCGGCTCGTTGTCGATTTTTAAGAAACTCAAGTTGGTCAAATGCCGGGCCTTCGGTTAAGTTTCTAGGTATGGCGGACACCGCAAACTATATCACTCCCGATGGATTTCGGAAGCTGCAAGACGAGTTCAAGAAGCTCTTTCACGACGAGCGGCCAAAGCTCGTCGAGACCGTCGCCTGGGCCGCCGGAAACGGCGACCGCAGCGAAAACGGCGATTACATATACGGTAAAAAACGCCTGCGTGAGATTGATAAACGCCTCAAGTGGCTGCGCGACCGCATCGAGAGCGCCCGCGTGGTCGATCCCAAACAAGTCCAAAGCGACAAGGTCGTTTTCGGCGCCACCGTCCTTATCGAGGACGAGGACGGCGAGAAAAAGACGTACCAGATCGTGGGAGAGGACGAGATCGAGCCCGGTAAAAACCGGATTTCATGGAAGTCGCCGATGGCGAAGGCGCTGCTTGGAAAACGCGTCGGTGACGAGATCGAAATTCAAAGGCCAGCCGGACTCCTCATCGCCGAGCTCCTTGAAATCCGCTTTGAATAAATACTGTTTGTTTATTTTGGCCCCCAAATAGGGGTGTCTCGTCTTTAGACACCTGGCTGCCGATTTCGCATGCATTTTAGGGCCTCGAGCCGGAACCCATATAGCCCTTCCCATAAATCCATTTATCTACGTAAAAACAGGTACTTAGCGAGCATACCTCGCCTGGCGCCTGGCTCTCCCCTTGCTCTAGCTAAACGCAACAGGAGAACGCATATGCGTATTTTCAGTTTAGCCCTCGGTGTGATTCTGATGACCCTTATCGCGACGGAAGTTTCGGCGGCCCCCGCGGCTCCGGAACGCCAGCCCTCGAACGCCCACACGTGCAAAATCGTCACGGGTTACGGGACCGCCATCGGCAAAGGCTCGAGCAAGCTCGCCGCCAAACAAGCCGCCCGCGAGATCTGCGGATCGAAGCTGATCGACGATTACCTCGCCCGCCGCGGCCGCATTGAAGACGCCGCGATCGACGACCTGGCGCTCGCCTGCGTCAACCTCGAGTGCGAATAGGCCCCCGACTTGTCCTTTTTCGCCTTACGGGCTACTGTGTAGCCCTATGGGCAAGATCTTAGATTTTCTATTTGGTAAATCCCCCGACATTTTCGACAGCGAAGGCGGCGTCATGCACAAGCTGCCTCCCGAGAAGTGGAAATCGTGGAGAGACCGTTTCGAGAAAAACAAGAGCTTCGATTGGCGCCAGCACCGCGGCACCGAGCGCAAGATTCAGCCTCCTCCCAAGAAGCCGTAACTCGAAAAGCGGCCATCCAATTATCACTCCTATAACGACGACGCCGCGCTAGCGACGGCGCCAAGTTTCATCCCACCCAAAAGTCCGAGACCATGGTCTAGTTTCCCCGATTGAGCACTCACGCGCGCGCGATTTCGGAAATAGCCTCTGAGTTACAAAAAATTTAGAGAAAGGATTCTCTCCATGATCGCACGCGCGCTCATTCTCGTCGGGATGACGTTTATCTTGAGTGGTCCCACATTCCACGATCGCGTTCTCTGCTCGGGTTACGTTCCCGAAAACGATCTGCGCCGACCGATCACGGCGGATTCCTCCACCGGAATCACCGAGGCGCAGTTTCACGAAGTCCTAACGCGGATTGAGCAGGCTTACGCGCCGATCGTCGCCGCCAGAGGCGCGACGCTCGTCGTGAACCGCGATTGGGCCAACCCGGTCGTGAACGCCTCCGCCAGCCAGAACGGATCGCGCTGGCACATCAACATGTACGGCGGCCTGGCCCGCCACGAAGTC
This sequence comes from uncultured Pseudobdellovibrionaceae bacterium, assembly GCA_964409815.1. Classification (GTDB taxonomy): domain Bacteria; phylum Bdellovibrionota; class Bdellovibrionia; order Bdellovibrionales; family UBA1609; genus JALHOQ01. Next base: position 298 of record CAYPFC010000281.1, on the reverse strand, counting down.
ATGACTCGCGACGGATACCTGATGGTCGCTTGCCACGAGATCGGCCACCACATCGCCGGAGCGCCGAAGGTCGGAGGCTGGGCGAGCAACGAGGGCGCCGCGGATTACTTCGCGACGCTCAGATGCCTGCGCACCGTCATGACCGACGAGGAGAACACGAAGTTCGTGCAAGAGAACGCGATCGATCCCGTCCTCAGACAGCGCTGCGAAGAAGTCTACGATACCCAGAGCGAAGAAAACTTCTGCATTCGCTCGAGTATCGCCGGCTGGGTGGGCGCGATGTTCTTCAAGAGCGTAC
>CAYPFC010000280.1:3502-3727 GCA_964409815.1 uncultured Pseudobdellovibrionaceae bacterium | reverse complement strand
GGTTCACGCGGATCAAGCGCGTGTGACGATTCTCCACGTTGATCTGCATTTGTACCTTGCGCGCGGGCTTGTCGAATCCCATCTTGGTCACTGAGCCGATCTTCATCCCGCGATACGTGATCGCGTCGCCCGGGTTGACGGACTCGGCATTGTCGGTCACCAGCAAATAGACGCTTGTATCGTCCAACGGATTGACCGTCATCGTCGCCTGCGCTTTGAATTCCA
>CAYPFC010000280.1:0-3492 GCA_964409815.1 uncultured Pseudobdellovibrionaceae bacterium | reverse complement strand
CGTCTTCGGCTTGCCCTCCGGATCGCCCGGAAGCACGGCGATGTACACGCCTTCGACGAGCGTGTTTAATCCCGAGATACCCTCAAAGCCCACCTTCGGCTCGACGAGCGAAAAGCGCGAGCCCTCGACCGCGAACTTCTCGGCATCGCGACGTAATAGCACCTCGGCGATCACGTCCTTCTGATCTTCGGAGATCATCACGTCCTTCACCACGCCGATCGTAACGCCGCGAAACCGGAGCGTTGTTTTCTCGGCCTGGATGCCTCCGGCATCGTCGAAGGCGATCCGCACGCGCGGACCCTGATCCTGATAGTAGTCGTACATCAGCCAGCCCGTGATCATCAGCGCGAACAACGGAAAGAGCCAGATGTACCAGCCCGTTTTTAACGCGTTAACGTTACGCCGAATGAATTTTTTCATTTTCCTTCTCCCACAGGACGCGCGGGTCGAAATACGCCGACGCCATCATCGTAAAGATAACCACCATCAGAAACATAGCCGCGCCCGGCTCGGGCTCCACAGTCGTCCAATTCCCAAGCTTGACCACCGCGACCATCACCGCGAGCAGGAAGATATCCAGCATCGACCAGCGACCGATCGTCTCGACAAAATGATAGAGTCCCATTTTAAACTTGGCGTGCTGACCGTTTCGTCCCGTAAGCGACAGGAAAATCAAGATCAACAACTTCAAAACCGGAATCAAAATGCTCGCGAGAAATACGATCACCGCGATAGCGTACGAGCGCTGGTCGAGCAGCGACTCGATCCCCGTCCAAATCGTCGAGCTGTTCCTGCGGCCGTAGAGCTCGATCGTCATGAACGGAAAGATATTCGCGGGCACGTAGAAGACGAGCGCCGTCAACGAGAATGCCAGGCACAGTTTCGACGAACGATGCGTGAATGTCTTGTCCTTATGGCCACATCGCGAGCACACGACCGCCTGACCCACCACCGCCTCCAGTGGATGCGAGCAGATCTTACAGTCGTAGCGCTTCACCGAGCCCATTACGGACCAACGGGTACGGGCGCCGGCGCGGGTGCCAAGGGCGTCGCCGACTCGGGACTGAACATCATCGGGTAGGCAATGACGATAAGTCCGAAGACGATCACCATAACGATAGCTATTCTTGCGAGAGTCTTGTGTTTCATACGCCCGTCATCATTGCAAAGGCGCGCCCGCGTTCAGACACGAATGGATTGAATTTTAGGCAAGTTTTCGCGCGGTAAGTGGAAACTTGGAACTTCGCGTAGTCCAGAATTGGACCGAGGGATCGGCGCCCCGTCCGAGCGCCGGTCGGTTTGAAATCAATCGTAAACTTGAACGAGGACGCTGTTCTGTTCGCCGTTGCGGACGATTTCGTCCCAGATCGGACAGAGCACGCGCGGATCGACGCGGATGCAGCCGGCCGAAGCGGGGCTGCCGAGCTTGCTGATGTAACCGGTTCCATGGATGGCGTACTTGCCGCCGTTGTGGAAGAAGAGCGAGCAGGGCATCGGCGAGTTGTCATACGATGCCGAGAACGCCTCGCGAGCGACGTTGTGAACCGCGAAGAGGCCGCGCGGAGTGACTTTGCCGCGACGAGCGCCCGAAACTTTAATGCCGCTCTTACGAACGCGATTGTTCACCATCCAGATCATCGATTGGCCGGGCTGGTTGTTGTTCAAATGCACGGCGAAGATGTGCTTGTACCCAAACGCCTGATTCTCGCTGATTCGCTCGGCGGTGCCGTTTACGATAAACGGGCGAATCAGGTCGCCGATCTCTTGCGGCTCCGCTTCGTCCATAAACGTTTGGAAATCGCCGGAGTGGTAAGCGTTCAAAACTTTCTCACGGCGCTCTTGCTCCTCGGCCGTCACGACACCGTCGTCGATCACCTGGGACGGGTCCGACAGTTTCGCCTGGGTTTGGAACGAAAACGCCAAAAGCATTGCGAGAATCGCGGTCATCTTCACGGGAAGCCCCCTATTGGTTTTCTATTAGCCAAAGCTCACCGGTGCAGCCGGCATACCGGGCGAGGGCCGATATTATTGAATTGGGCCTGATCAGCCGCTGGACGGTGCCCCTTTTTGGAGGGCCTAAAGAGGCTTCATTAAGAGGGCCAAATAGTTCGTGGCGTAGATTTTATTGTAAAGGCGCTCGGTTTCGAGGACGCCGGGGTCCTTGGCGAAGTATGCGTGATTGCTGGCTTTTTCGAATCCGAAGATTTCGACGTCATTGACATTCTGGATATTCTTACGGTCCTCCGCGCGGAAGGCCGCCTTTACGAAAAGGCCGAATTTTTTCCCGTTGTCGGCGACGAATTTCCGCATGGTTTTTGCGGCCGGTTCGCTTGCCTCATCGCTGCGAACGTTCATCAGGCGCGCGACGAATCTCTCGCCGCGCTTAACGACAAAAGGAACGCGCGTTTTCCCGCACAAAATTTTGAGGTTCTGAAATTCCGAGGCGGGGAGGCTCGCCAGCTCTTTCATCATTTCCGGATTTCCCGATCGGATCAGCACCGCGCGGTTGACGGGGCCGAAATCGTCGGGAGCGTTCAGACGATCGTCGACCTCGAAGCTTTGAAGAATTTCGGCGCGCGGGCCGAGCCGTCTTTTCAGGTTTTTAAACGCGGATTCGTTGTCCACTTGCGCGAGCATGAGATGCAACTCGCAACTCCAGACGGGCGGAGCCGCAAAAGCCAGAATCAAAATCAGTGTTTTCATTGGACCTCCCGATTGGACGACGCCTGACGGTGTTCGCGCGACTCAAACCAACGGCGCACGTGCGGCTCGAAGTGGCGCAAGAATTCTTGGGCCATGATTTCGTGCCCGCGCTCGCTAAAGTGATTGATGGCGCGCGGATTGTCGGCGAGCGTGACGTCCTCGAGCGCGAAGCCGTTCAGCGTTTGGCCCATGTCGAAGGTCGTGAAGCCGCTGGCGCGCGCGATCTCCAGGAGCTTGAGCTCATCCCAGCGGATTCCCTGAAGCTCGGACTCGCTCGCGAGCACTTTTGTCGGAAACATCGCGAAGAGCGGCTCGGCTCCGAGTTCCCGGCTTTGGCGCACGAGCTTATTCACGCACCAGCGAAAGATCTCGTACGCGGTCTCTTGCGGCGGCCGGACGAAATAGTGCCGCGCGAGGAAACCGCCCGGCTCCGAAAGGCCGAGGATCGGCATCAGCTCGTCCGCGTACGGAATGTGAAGGCCTGATCGCAGAGCGGTTGAGATATTAAAGACGTTCAATGAAAGCTCGCGCTCGCCGCTTGCCGCGAGCAGAATGTCGGGCTTGAAGCGCGCGATCTCCCGCTCGAAAGTCCAGGGGCCGAGCATCGAGCTGAACCCGATGACCGAAAAGTTCAGGATCTCCACGTCGGGATACCTTTTCTCGAGCTCGGCTTCGACGAGCCGGGTCCACTCGCGGCCTTGCGGAATTCCGTAAGGGAACGCGATGGACGCCGAGATCAACGCCACCCGAAGCGTCCCCGGCTTTTTCTCGAGGTCGTACTCGCGCTCG
>CAYPFC010000279.1:0-3741 GCA_964409815.1 uncultured Pseudobdellovibrionaceae bacterium | reverse complement strand
CCTGCGCGGGCTTTCTTAAGTCTTGGAATTCCAGCTGCTTTCGTTTCGTCATCGGTTCTTTGGGTACCCCATCGCTCCCGAAGACTCAAGTTGAAAATCAGCGTTCGCTGCCGCGTTTCTTGGGGGCGGTTTCGAAATGTTCGCTTTGGTTTATTGGGACCTAGTTGTCGCGACCAACTCTGTTTGGACCAGCTTACCATTTGGCTTACCGCTAGAGTCTGCCGGGCGTGCTTGCCTTAGCGCCGATTTGGATCGCGCTGGCCACGCTGCCCTCGTCTTCGATTTGCCCGAACGAAAAGCGCCACAGCCCGTCCGTCCATGAGAAGGCCTTACTGCCGCGCGTCCGCGCGCGGCAGTTCTTGAAGATTTAGGAGGTTGATAATTTTTTGGAGAGAATGAGAGGGAGGGAGAGAGATGAGAGTGAGAGTCGGCGAAGAGTACGAGACCGAATGCGAAAAGAAAACCAAACACCCGAAACAAATCCGTTCGCCTATCGAACGACGCAAATACGAAGCGACTACCCGAAGCACTTTGTGACGAATTTCCCAAAGGCTCGCCTCCACGACCGGGTATCGACCGACTTCCGCAGCGGAAGTGATCGCGTTTTATTCGATCTGAGCCCCCCGCACAGCCCGCGCCTCAAATGCCTCCGAAAACCAAATCGAAATCTCCCTCGCCTTCACCCTCGCGCCGCCACGCCTGCCCCTCAGCGAAGACGTGCGCCTCCGCACACTCGATGAAAACCCCATGAAATCGCCCTCATAATACTGGCCTATTCCCGCCCGGCGCCCTATTATCAATACTATGCGAAGAGTCGGGAACGGATTCACGATGATCGAGATCATGATTGTGATTGCAATCATCGGTGCCAGCGTCATGATGGCCCTTCCCTACATCACCAGCCGCAACACGCAGACACGAAGATTCCTGCGCGAGATGACCGTCCTCAGCCGCGAGCTTCATACGAAAGCGAAGCTTCACGGCGTCGTCTACCGTCTCGTCATCGAAATGCCTCCACCGAAAGCCAACGGCGAACCGGGCGAACAGAAATACTGGGTGGAGAAATCCAACTCGAAACTCGTCCTGAGCGAGGATGAGGAAGAAGAAGCGAAGGAACGCCTGGCCGAGAAAGACGAAGAAAAGCGAAAGGACCCGAAAGGGTTCGAGATGGATAACGGCATCCTTAAAGAGCCGCGCGACCTGCCGAGCGGAATCTATTTCGAGCAGATCGAGCTGACGCGCCTAAAGAATCCCGTTCGCACCGGACGCGCGTTCATCCACTACCTCCCGCAAGGCCTTGTCGACGAAGCCGCGATTCATATCAAGGGCGTGGGCACGCAAGCCTGGACGATCGCGATTCACCCGCTCACCGGCCGCGCCGAGCTCATTCCGAAGCCGACGCCGCTTAAGGAGATCAAATCGCAATGAGGCGCGCGCGCGGGTTCACCCTCATCGAAGTGTTGATCGCGCTGGTCATCGTCGCCGGCGCCATCGTCGCGGCCGCGAGCCTCTGGTCGGGAAACTTCATGCGCATTCGCAAGTCGGCGCTTCAGTACGACGTGGCCACCCTGCTCGAGCGCAAGATGGTGGAGATCGAGGCGAAGTATTCGATCAAGCCGATCACCGAAATCCCCGAGTCCGAGTCCGGGGACTTCGGTTCCGATTTTCCCCAGTATCGATGGTCGATGACTTCGCGCGACCTCGAGCTCCCCGATCTCACCGCGGTGTTGATGCAACAGAAGGAAGGCGCGGACGAAATGCTGATCTCGATGATCAAGCAGATGACCGAGTTCCTGAACAAAGCCGTAAAGGAAGTGAAGGTCAGCGTCTTTATCAAACGCAAGGGCAAGGAGCTCGAGTTCTCGGCCTCGCAGTATTTCATCGATTACAACAAGGACTTCGCCGGCGGCATGGGCGGAGACGCCGGGGCCGGCGGCGGAACGACCGGTGGAACCACCACGGGCGGCGGGACCACGGGCGGCGGCACCGGAAGCACGGGTGGCAATTGAGAAACCGCAAGGGCTTTACCTTACTGGAAGTGATCGTCGCGATTTCGATTCTCACGATCCTTTCGCTTTTTACCGTGCAAGCGATCCAGAGCGCGCTCAAAACGAAGACGAAAGTTCAAAAGGACATCGATAAAACATCCACGCTCCGCGATGCCCTCCGCATCATGGAGCGCGATATCAACATGGCCTTCAATTATCGCGATTCGGGCATCGAGCTTTACAATCTGTCGATGAAGGCGAAGTACGATGCCGAATTGAAGGCGTTCAACGGCGGCAATGGAACCGGCACGGGCACGGGCGCCGGAGGTACCACCGGCGGCGGCACGACGGGCGCGACCGGCGGCACGGGGACGCCGGGAACCGGAGGCACCGGCGCCGCCACCGGACGCACGGCGCCCACGCCGCCGAAGTACAAGACCGAAAAGATTTATACGCACTTCATCGGCGAGCCCGACTCGCTCGACTTCACGACAACCTCCAACGTGCGCCTGACCGAAGATTCCCCGATCTCTTCCCAGGCCGAGATCGGCTACAAGATCAAATCCTGCCGCCGCCGCTCGACGCAGGAGCAATCGTCGAAATGCCTCTGGCGCCGCGTTTCGAACTTCATTCACGAAGACATCACCAAAGTCGGCGACGAGACCGTGCTGCTCGAAAACGTGACCGAATTCAAACTGCGCTACCTGGGCCCCAAGCACGAGGAAGAATGGCTCGACACGTGGATCACGAACGAGCGCGGCGACGACACGACGAAAAACAAATTCCCCTATGCGGTCGAGATCACGCTCGAGATGAAAGACCCGAACCCGGATGCGAAAGACAAAACCTTGCGCATGACCATGGTGGCGTCGATCCGCAATCCGAACAACATCGAGAAAAAAGTCGACGCCCAAGGAAACCCGATCGTCGGTGACGGCGGCAACGGAACGGGACAAATCGGAACCGGTGGCAATACCGGCGGCGGCGGAAACACGGGAGGCACCGGCGGTGGAAACTAAGAAAAAGCCGATTCTCCCCTCACCGCTTAAGCCGATACGCTCGCAAAAAGGCGTCGCGCTCTTGATCGCGCTCTTCGCATTCACGCTGCTTTCGTTCATCGCGGTCGAAGTCGCCTACGACACCGCGGTTGAGCACGTCGTTTCCTCTCAGCAAGTGAATCGCATCAAGGCCTATTACGCCGCGAAGGCCGGCGTCGAGATCAGCCTCATGCGCGTGATGCTTTATAAGCAGGCGGTCGCCGCGTTCGGCGATCAGCTCGGGAACCAGAAGAACATGCTTGACCCCATCTGGAGCTTCCCGTTCATGTGGCCACCGACCGCAACAGCCGGTGGCGCGGTCTCGGAAGTCGATAAGAGCATGATCGACAGCACCACCAAGGAATCGATCTTCGAAGGCTCCTACTCGACGACGATCTCTCCCGAAGGCGGACGCATCGACATCAACGACCTGGGCTCGGAAGTGAAGGTCCTCAAAAAGGCGATGAAGCTTCAGATCCAGAAGGTTTTCGAAACCGAAGTCGAGCGCAATGAAGAGTTCGCGGACAAATATCGCGGCTACCGCTGGGAAGAGGTCGTCAATAACATCGCCGACTACATCGACGAAGATCAACAGGGCGAGGAAGGCGGCGACGAGAGCGCGCCTTACCGCGATCACGAGGACAAGGACTACCCGATGCCTCCCAACCGTCCGCTCCGGACCGTCGACGAGCTTCACCAGGTCGGCGGCATGAAGG
>CAYPFC010000278.1:0-3818 GCA_964409815.1 uncultured Pseudobdellovibrionaceae bacterium | reverse complement strand
TGGCGGGCAATGAGGGCAATAAAGCTTCGTCATGCCCTCGTGCTAAAGCAATCCCCGGCCCACCTCAGCCGAAGGCTGGTGGGCCAGTTCTTGTAGCTTTACGGCGAAGCACAGCCGGCAGGGGCCGTACCGTCTTCCACACCCGCGATCATCGGGGGATTCATCTTCGAATCGATGATGATCTCAACCGCTTCCTTCTGGCTGATTTCACCGCGGCGCAATTGGTCGTAGATCTCCTGTTCCAGCGTCTCGCGCGTGTGCTTGATCGCCTTGTGCTCGGGCCAGAGATTCTCAAATTTGTTCGAACCGCCCATGGACAACGGAATAAAGTGGTCGACCGTGTAGTTGCGCTTGCAGCGATCCGGAATGGCGTAGGCTTCGTAAACCTGGCGCTTGCGGTGCTGCGACACGCCGCGACGGCAATACGGGATCTTTTCTTCGTAGCGGTATCCGTCGAAATCCGGATCCTGCTTCGTGCAGTAATCGCCCGTCGTGTAATCCGGATTGGGTGTTAGCGGAACTTCTTCCGCCCAGACCGCTCCCGTTACTGCCAAGATGCTCGCTAAGACAATTCCCTTCATCATTCGCGTTCCCCCCTCGCTTGAAAAGTTTTCCAGATGGCAAAGCGCGCGTGCAATTCAAGAGAGTGTGAAGAACCAAATCCTAAAATTCGAATCCGATATCCACAGGGTCTGTGGATAAGCTCTCTACGCAGGAGGCCAAACCCCGAGAGAAGATTGATTCCCAGCCCTCGAATTTAGGTTACAGTGGGGCCTTAAGAGTTCGATCTTTTGGAGGATTTCATGAACTTTGGGCCGATGGAGCTAGTCATTCTCTTGGTGATTGTCTTGGTGTTGTTCGGCCCCTCGCGACTGCCAGGACTGGGAAAGTCGTTGGGAGACGCGATTCGCGGGTTCAAAAAGGGCATGGACGGCTCGGATGAGAAAGACGCTCAGGCACCCAGAGAGCAAATCACGAATAGCGTAGGATCGGACGCTCAAACGAGTAAGCAAAAAGATAAATCAGAAGTTTAAACATCTATAAGGAGCACATCTCATGTTTGAAACATTGATGAGTGAGAACTTCGTCGGCCTGCACTTCATTTTGCGTTGGCTGCACTTGTTTTCCGGTGTCGTGTGGATTGGACATCTTTATTATTTCAACTTCGTGCAGGGCGCGTTCATGAATGAGACCGACGCCGGCGCGAAATCTCAGGTTTTACAAAAGCTCGCGCCGCGCGCGCTGTGGTGGTTCCGCCACGGAGCTATGTGGACGTTTCTCACCGGTTTGATCATGCTCATGATTCGCGGACATCAGGACGCGGCCGCGGGTGGCGGAGCCGTTTTCGCGAGCCCCTACTGGATCAACATTTTGACCGGCGGGTTGATGGCGACGATCATGTTCCTGAACGTTTGGCTGATAATCTGGCCGAAGCAAAAAATCATCATCGCGAACGCCGTTGCGACGGCGGGTGGCGCGGCTCCGAATCCGGCGGCCGCAGCGGCCGCGGCCCGCGCGCTGGTGGCTTCGCGCACGAACGTGTTGTTCTCGATTCCCATGATGTTCTTCATGGTCGGGGCTTCGCACTTCGGCTTTGACGTGAACGAGAGCTCGAACGTCGCGCTCTACTGGATCGTCTCGCTGATCGTGATTTTGGGCATTCAAGCAAATGCCATGTTCGGTAAGACAGGCCCGATCACGACGATCAAAGGCGTGATCACGTCGGGCTTCGTGCTCACCGTGATCTTCATGGCGATCAATTCGATCTTCATTTAGTCGGTTCTCGGTTGGCAGTTCCCTGTTTCGAGACGGGGACGGCCATCGGCGAAATGAGAGCCGCTAGGTTCAATCGGGGAGGCACGAATGCGCCAGATCGCCAAGCGAATCGATATCCACCGCGACCTTTGCCGGCACCGCGTTCTGATCGCGGACGACGATACGCCCTTCGCCCGCCGATTGAGCGATTACCTCTGGGATCACGGCTACGAGGCGCGCGTGACCTCGAGAATTTCGGAAGCCAAAGATATCGTCGAGTACTGGAGCCCGGACACCGTGTTCATCGATCTCTTTCTGCCCGAGACCAACGCGCTCGCGCTATTCAAATTCATCAATTCGAAAACGCTGAAAAAACGCCCGCGCGTCGTCGTGATGTCGCGCCAATCGATGCCCCAAGGGATCGAGCAAATGCGCCGCGCGGGGGCCGCCGAGTATCTGGTGAAGCCGTTTTCGCTCGAAGATGCGTTCGTCGCAGTCGCCGTCGCGCCGGCCGAGAAGCCGGCGGCAAAGGCCGCGGCGGCCGAGCTCGCGCCGTCGACTTTGCGCGAGCTTCAGCTGATCAACCTGTTCTTGAAGCAAGCTACGCAGGGGCGCGATTCCTCATTGAAGCTCTATAATCTCATGCGCATGATGAACTTAAAGGTGAACGCGATTCGCACGTCGCTCATTCAGTGCCTCGATGAAAAGTCGGGTATTGTGCTGGCCTCGAACGACGACGAAAATATCCAAGGCCTGCGTTTGAATCTCGCGCAGTATCCCGAAATTCGCGAGGTGATTCGAACCGAGCGCACGGTGATTATTCCGAACGTGCGGACTTCCGACATCCTCGCTCCCGTCGCGCCACGCCTCGAGAACGCGCCGTTTGAGACGCTCGTGCTCTTTCCCATCCATCGGGAGGGCCAGTTCTTCGGCGTAATCAGCGTGCGCATGGAGCGCAAGGACCCGCTCGAGGTATTTTATGCCGAGAAGTTCGGCCAGGTTTGCGCGCAGATCATTCCCATGGCGATCGGCACTCCGGGTCAGCCGCTGGCCAACCTTTAAGCTCGCGTGCTACATTCGCGCCATGCGAATGATGATTTTCATGGCGGGAATTCTTTGCCTCTCCGCCTGCACAAAAAAGGAGAAAAAGGCGCTCACACCGGCCGAACAGGGGCGCGTGGTGTACGCGCGGCACTGTACCGCGTGCCATAGCGTGAACCCGAAAGTGGACGGCACGCTGGGGCCGGCGGTATTTGCCAGCTCGCTCGAGTTGCTCGAGGTGCGCGTACTGAAGGGCGAATATCCGCCCGGGTATCAGCCCAAGCGGACGACGAAAACGATGGTTCCGCTACCGTTTTTGAAAGATGAGATCCCGGCCTTGCATGCCTACTTGAATTCGCCCTAGAATTTCCCTTTGGGGGAGATATGTTTCAACTCGGCATTGAGCGGCTTCTCGGCGAAAAGGATCTTCAGAAAAAACTGGCGGGAAAGCGATTGGCGTTTCTGGGGCATCCGGCCAGCGTCACCCAAGGATTGAAGCATTCCTTGGATAGCCTGATGGCGATCAAGGATTTGAAAATCACCGCAGCCTTCGGTCCCCAGCACGGGATGCGCGGTGAAAAACAAGACAACATGATCGAGAGCGACGACTACGTAGATCCCATCCTCGGGATTCCGGTTTACAGCCTTTACGGCAAAGTTCGCCGTCCCACGCCCGAAATGCTCAAGGGTTGGGACCTGCTCCTGATCGACATGCAGGATGTAGGCTGCCGAATTTATACGTTTCTCACCACTTTGTTTTACATGATGGACGCCTGCGAGAAAACTGGGCAGGAGATCTGGGTATTGGATCGCCCGAATCCCGCGGGCCGCGACATCGAAGGCCACAAGCTCGACATGCGCTTCGAAAGCTTCGTCGGCGCGGCGCCGGTGCCGATGCGCCACGGGCTCACGCTCGGGGAGGCCGCGCTCTGGTACAAGAGCCTCAAGAACATGAAGATCGCCATTAGCGTCGTGAATATGGAAGGGTATCACCCGAAAGATGTTCCGCATTACGGTTGGCC
>CAYPFC010000277.1:0-3820 GCA_964409815.1 uncultured Pseudobdellovibrionaceae bacterium | reverse complement strand
GCCGACGGTCTCGAAATGCGCGATCTCGTTCCGATTCTAACCTTTCGCGAGGAGGCCGCGCGCCGCGCCGACTGGGAGAGCGTCCGCGAGGCCGATCGCTTCGCGCTCCTCATCCGCTTCGACGAAAATCGCTTTCGACACCTTATGTTCGGCACGCCCTTCACGGCTTACCGCGAGCGCATCTGCCGTCAACTTGGTCGGGAGTTTAACGAATCCTCTTATCTTTACGGGGATCCTCAGGCTTCGGTCATGGATGTCTCGACCGGGCAGGTCGACGACGGCCCGGCGATCACCGCCGGAAGAAAGTGCCACCAGTTGATCGAAGTGTTGCTGCGCGATCTTTATCGCCCGCAGCGCTTGGGCGCGCTCTTTACCGAGCTCTGTCCCGAAGAACATTTCGATTTGTTCTCGTCGCCCGACCGCATTCATCAGCTCATTCGCCGCACGCGCCGCTGGATCGAGAGCGAGCAACTGCCGATCGCGATCCATGAGGACAACGGTTTTTACAGCCTGCAGATGACCGGCCCGTTCGCGTTCCTCCTCCCGCTCGACCGCAAGCCGGTGGATACGATGAGCCAGCACTTTCACCGCTTGCGCTCACGCTTTAAACCGAAGCAAGTCTTCACGGCGCGCGAAGCGCGAGGCGTGATCGAGCTCCCGCGCTCGACGTTTCAGCTTTTTATCAATTGGGCGATCGAAAAAGGGCACGTCGAAAAATTCGGGAACCAGCGCGATACGTGCTACCGCATCGCTGCCTGAGTGCTCACGGCAGCGGCTGATTCAGCCAAACACCCTGGCCGTTTTTATACAGCAATAACCCTTTGCTGCGATCGACGCGCCCGTGGTCGTAGTTCCACAGGCTGTAATCCGAAAGGATCGAAAATTTCTCGAGGTGGTCGAGGTCCATCAGCGCGTACTCGCGCTCCGCGGACGCGATGATCAAATGCTCGTCGGGATGCGCGGACGCGAACTGCATCCAGCCGGGAATCTCAAACACTTTGCGTCCGGTCGCGATCTCGATCATTTGCCAGGGTTTGCCTTCAGCCATCGCGGAGGCGAAGCGATGGTTGCAGTCATAGTAGGCGAAGTCCGCGGCCAGCGCGGGTAGCGTGACAAGCCCCCGATCGGTCGTACAGAAACTGCGCGTAAGCCCGGCCGCGTTTTCCGTTACGAAGACGCGCCCCTGATTTTTCTTGAGCTCGCCCAAATTTTCCTCGCGGACGAGTTGCCAATTGTTGAAGACGAGCTTCACGATTTCGCTGTCGCGAAAGACGATCGCGTAGCCGCTTTCTTCGACCAGCGCGCACGGGTCCGAGCCGCTCAAGATTTTAACGCCGCTCATTGAAATCGCGGCGCAAAGTATCTCGTCGCCTCCGGCCGGAAAGTAGCGCGCGAGCACGACGCCGTTTGAAGCCCTCTGGAGCGCGGGGATCGATTCGTATGCGGGAAAGTCAAAGAGCGAGCCCGAGTCCAAATCCAAAACGCTCGAAGCGCCGGTGTCCGAGCCGAGTAGGAAGAGCCCGTCTTTCTCGGCCAGCAAGGTCGAGGGCGCGATGGGCGTCGCGACGATCGCGCCGCCTTGAATGGAAAGGCGAATCGGGCTTTGATCCGCGTACAAGAGCGCGTTCCCCGCTCGCGCGAACATCGTCGTCGGCGCGCCGCCCGCCTCGAACGTCAGGTCCTCCGCCGAGTCGATCTTGCGCGCATGTACCATCGTACCCGAGTAAGTCCAAATCCAGCCTTGCTGCGGGTCGAGCGCGAGCAAGGTTTCTCCCGGAGGAGGATTCCATTCGGTGAACGACGTTCCGCTCATCACGTAAAGGCGGCGCTCCAAGCGATAAGCACGATCGTAGATCACGTTCGTCACGAGCATGAGTTTGGAATCGAAGACCTCGATACCCTGTAGCCCGCCCATCGGAACGACGAAATGCCCGATCTCGCGCGACCATCCACGAAAACGGCGCTCGCGCGCGGTGCGCGGGTCGGAGTTGAAAAACAGGCTCTCGTACATCCAACCGTCCAACCCGAGCGTTCGGCCGTCGGCGGTGACCGCCACTTGATTCAAGCGATGCGTGAGGTCCGCGCACATCACCTCCCCGAAGCTCGCGCAATAGCTCGGCAAAAAATCCGCTCTCTGCCACAACATCGCGTCCTCTGCGAACGTGCCTTCCTTCCGGTATTTCTCTGAACCGTAAGCGCAAGTCAGGCCACGACACGTTCCGGTCGCCGCGATCTTCGCCGAGCGCCGCGAAAGCCCCACTTCGAAAGTTTTGGCTAGGCTCGCGGCCGCTCCTCGCGGGTGCACGCCCCAACGCACCACCGGCTCCTCGTTCGGGTCCGAAGAGAACAAGCGGCTCTGCCAGCCCAGAATCATTTGCTCGAGGCTGAACGGATAGCCTTCTTGAGTCAGAATCTCCTGAGCGTACATTTGGCGAATGATTTCGGGCTGCGTGACGTGACTCGATACCGTTCGGAACGCGATGATGGCGCTCTGAATGCGCCCGTCGCGCGTGGGCGTGCTCCACAACTCCCAAGCCGCCCCGCCTTCGGGACAACGGTTTCCGCTACAGGCCGCGTACCCGTCCTCGACGATCTGAATCCGCGCGCGCATGAGATCGGCGACAAAGCGGAGCGCGCGCTGGGCGATCAGGTCAAAGTCGGCGACCGGGTTCACCCGGAAGAATGTCTCTTGCCAGAACGAGGTGCGCGGCGACTGAACGAAGTTCGGGTCGAACTGCTCGCGCGAATAATGGGGCATTTGACTCTCGGGGACCAATCCAACCTTCGTTCCGTTCCACACCGGCCAACGCATGCGAAGCATGGCCTCGCTGCCTTCCGTCGCGCCGCCGAAGAAGAGAAACTCCGAAAGATCGCGAACCTCGCGCGGAATCGTGGAATTCAACGTGAGGACCGGAATCTCATCCGGTTGAGTTCCGACCTTATAGACGAATTGGGTGTGTCCGGAGGCGTCCGTAAGACTCAAATGATGCGCGCCCGGAGTCAAAGACTCGGGAGAGATCGCGATCGGATAGGAATCATTCCAAAGCGAGTGCGTGAACACGTACGTCAGGAAATAGTTCAGCGCGGCCAGAAAGCGTTTATCGTTATGCCACTCGGGCGCCGTCGGCAGCCGTTTCCATTCGGGCTTCACGGATTTATAAGTGAACCACTGCCCATTTCCTAAGCGGTTTGCCATCGGGAGGCCGTTATTGCGCGCGAAGATCCAGCGCGCCGAGTAGGCGACGTCGGCGCAATCGGTCGCAAGCCCGTGACGTTTCCACCAATTCGAATCGAGCTCGGTGGTCACCCATTTCGCGTACTTCACTTCCCAATCCCAGCTCCACTGATTGGTAACGGTCCACAACGTATCGCCCGCCGGGTCAACGAGCTCGACGCCGTCCTCGGGAAACCCGGTCGTCTTAATAAGATTCTTGGTTTTGGATTCGAAGATCGCCTGCGCAAGCGCCTTATCCTTATATATCCCTTTGGACTTTAAGATCGGCCAACCGGCCGAATCGAGCGCGATCTCTTCGACGATCCAGCGTTTGTCTTCATTATAAATATATGTCCAATTAGCCGGAGCGTTAACAGTTGCGGTCTTATATATCTCGAGAGCCTCAAGTTGTGGGGAGATCGAGAGCGAAAGGAGAAGAGATAGCGCGAGCATGAATCACCTCTGACAACAAAGCGTAGGATTCAGTACCGTCTCGGTCAAACAATCCTCGACCATTGTCTTGTGGTGACAAGACGACACGCGCGCTTCGCCGGAATTTCGCCTTTCCGTTACACCACGCCCCTTTTCAGGGTCACTTCGGCTCCG
>CAYPFC010000276.1:0-3824 GCA_964409815.1 uncultured Pseudobdellovibrionaceae bacterium | reverse complement strand
AGTCTGGGCCGTGTCTCAGTCCCAGTGTGGCTGGCCGTCCTCTCAGACCAGCTACCGATCGTCGCCTTGGTGAGCCATTACCTCACCAACTAGCTAATCGGGCGCAGACTCATCTTAGAGCGAATTGCTCCTTTAACCCCTTGGGCCGAAGCCCCTGTGGTCTTATGCGGTATTAGCTAATCTTTCGACTAGTTATTCCCCACTCTAAGGAAGATTATCCACGCGTTACTCACCCGTACGCCACTAGTACAATCCCCGAAGGGACTTCCTCGTTCGACTTGCATGTATTAGGCACGCCGCCAGCGTTCGTTCTGAGCCAGAATCAAACTCTTCAATTAAAAATTCGATAACTCGAAATTTCTAAAAAAATTGTTCTTATCTAGCTTCCAAACTACTGACTTACTTTTAATTCGAAAATTAAAGTTTGATCGATCGACTGTTACGTCGATCTATCGAGTACATATGTTTGGCCGCTATCAAAGATATTACTTAGTACCCATTCACGCCGTGTGAACTCTTGCGAGTTCGCATGGAATGAGTGGGACCCAAAACCATGATAGCTAGCTATTTAGATTTCAAAGAGCAAAAGTGAGAACTAAGGGTTCTATGTCAGCGGCCCAGTACGGTCAATCTTTTCGAAAAATTTTTTTATCGATCAGATTGTCAGACTTGTTGAGGTCCGATGGGGACCGCGACAGAGGGGCCAATATGCACGAAAGTTTTCGCGCAGACAACGGGAACTTCGGCCCGTAACTCAGATTTTTTCGACCCTGGGCGCATGCTTATTAATCCAGCATGTTTTAACGTATCTATTTGATTTTACACATATAATGAAGCCGTCACAATCGACGGACCTCGCGCCGAAGAGGCAGTTCCGTTCCGGATCCAGCGAGATTTTCTGAGCGGCTTTTCGAATCGCGGGAGCGCGGCCGAAATCCAAAGACCGGTCGCGTTCAGGCGTGCAGATTTTTTCGGCTGACACCCTCATCAGGCCGGGGAGAGACTTTTTTCGGACGGAAAATCATGATTCACGCGGTGATTTATAAGCGACCGGGCAACCGGCAATACACTCCGAATCGTTCGCTCGGGATCTTACGCAAGTATTTGATCCTCAGCGAACACGCGCACCACCAATCGTGGAACGACGGACACTTTTGGATTTCGACGTACACGAAAGACTCGCGCTTGAACGTCACGGACGATTTCGTCTTCTTCATCAACGGATATCTTTCCTCTCTGCCCGCCTCCGGCAACGACCCGATCGCGCGCGAGCTCGAGTATATAGAAAGACTTTACCGTTCGGGAGGAACGAGCGCGCTTGCGTCTCTGCGAGGCGCGTTCGTCATCGGGATTTACAATCGCGCCTCGCGCGCACTCGAAATCGTGAACGATCGCTACGGCATTCGCCCTTGGTTCATCGGCGAGACCGAAGGCCGCTGGCTGCTCGGCTCGCGTTATCACCCGTTCGCGTTCGAGGACGACTTCGACAAATCACTCGATGGCGACGCCCTCGAAGAGTACTTCTCGATCGGGATGGTTATTCCACCGAAAACGTTCTTCGCGAAGGTCCGGTTCCTCGAGCGCGGACACTTGCTGAAAATCGCGCCTGGCAGCCTGACGGAATCGCCCGCGGCTTACTCCGAGCGCGCCGAATGGCCCCGCTCCCCCTCACTAGGCAAAAGCGCCGAGGTCTTCCGGCTTGCTGTCGGCCGCGCGTGCGAAACGCTGATCGACCGCTTCGGCATCAAGACCATGTACCTCACCGGCGGAAGCGACAGCCGCCTCTTGCTGGGATGCCTTACGCCCGAGCGACGCGCGGAGCTCGGATACCTCACCTTTCAAGACGCGAAATGGTCGGCCGACAATTTCGACGTTGCGATCTCGCGCGAACTTGCCCAGCGCTGGCAACTCAAACACGAAATTCAGACCTTCGCGAACGGCGTCGTGAAGCCCATGCCGATGGGCGCCCTCGCGACCGTTTTTCGGCGCGTGCATTTTCCAGTCCTGACCGCTTCGTTCGGAACGGAGCTTGTCGGCGGCGGCGCTTTTTATGCCCTTCCACTCGGCTACTCGTTCTTCCGCTTCGATCGCTACAAAAAAATGCGGCGGAAAATTTTTAACGGCGAGGCGCTCTCACGCCCCTGCCCTTACGGGAAAGTCATCGCGGGAATCGAAAGCGACCTCCACGCGAGCAAGGAGTACGGCTACCTCTCGCAATTCTTTTGGCGAAGCTTCTTCACGTCGACGTATAGCGCCCACGGCACGCACGTGTATGTCGCACCCTATGAGAACCAACACGCCGACAAGCACAGCCCGTTTCTCAGCGAGGACGTCCTTGACGTGCTGATGTCCCTGCCGCGCGAGTATCTGATCAACTACCGCCTTTACGACAAACTGTTCTCGACCTCGCTTAAAGAGCTCGCCGAGACTCCGTTCAACTCAACCTACACGCGCTACTCCACGGTCGCGCAGGATCCACGCAAGCCCGAAGAGCCTCGTAAGAATGTCAAGACGCCTTTTCCGTACCTCGAAGTTCTGCGCGCGGTGGCCGACGACGAGGCGTGGGCGCACCCGGTGTTTCGACGCGAGGGCCTCTTGCGGGAAGCCGAAACGAACTTCGATCTCGCCGTGCGCGCCGTCGACTTTCTTTTCTGGCACGAGCTCTGCGTGAAGGGACGCATGGGCGCCTTTGACTGGAGCCAGTCGCGCTTGAGTCCATTCGTCGGAGAACGCCCGTTTGAAAAGCTCTGATGCCATTGAGGAGCGCGTCGTTTCGCTCGAGCGGGGATTGATTTCACCCGCGAGTCCTGCCACCGTTAATGAGTGAGCGATCATTCCAATCCCCCGTTCGACTTTAACGAGCTCGGCGACGCGTTTTGCGTGAACGCGTTCGTTCAACTCTCCACGCGCACCGACGGGCGCTACCGGCCTTGCTGCTGGTACAAAGATTTCTTTTTTAAGGATCGCAAAACCCGCGAACAGTTCTGGGCGAACAAGGACTCGATGGAGGAATACTTCCACGGCGCCGACATGAAAGAACTTCGCCGCAAAATGCTTGAGGGAGTAAAAGTCAAAGCCTGCGAGCGCTGTTACGCCCAGGAGGCCGCGGGACAGAACTCGAAGCGCGTTCAGGACAACACGACGGCCCCGCTGCGAATGGGCATCGGCCGCGAGATCGTGGAGAACCCGCAGATCAAGTCGTTCGATCTTCGCATGGGAAACAAGTGCAATCTTAAATGCACAACGTGCAACTCGATGAACTCAAGCTCGTTCCAGGCGGAGATGGAAGCGAACAAAGGCACCAAGGAATATCACGGCTTCTTCACGCACAGCCACGAGATGGCGGCCGGCCTTTCGGACTGGCCCGAAGATCCGCTGTTCGTCGACGAGCTCGAAAAGCTGTTCCCGAGCTTAAAGCGCCTCGACCTGCTCGGCGGCGAGCCTTTCCTGATGAAGCGGAACCTGGAGTTGCTCAGGCGCCACAAGGACGATGCGCACAAGCCCACTCTGCACATCACCACGAACATGACCGTCATCAACGACGAAATGCTCGACGTCCTTGAGCAATACACCACGCACATCATCGCCTCGATCGACGCGGTCGGCGCGGCTGCGGAGTACATCCGCTTTCCCACCAAGTTCGCGATCGTCGAGCGCAACCTCAAAAAATTGCTCGGCCGCAAGATCAGCGTGAATATCTGTCCGACGTTGAGCACGCTGAACATCTTCCACATCCCGGAGCTCGTCCGCTACGTCGTAAACCTTGAGAAAACCCACGGACCGATCTACCTCTCGCTGATCAACATTCTGCACGAGCCAAAGTA
>CAYPFC010000275.1:0-3866 GCA_964409815.1 uncultured Pseudobdellovibrionaceae bacterium | reverse complement strand
ACGGTGACTTGGAGCTTATCGCCGGTTTTCTTGCCCACGAGCGCTTCTTCGAGGCCCGGAATGATATTGCTCGCGCCGTGGAGGTAAACGAGCGGATCGCCTCCCGAAGAGCTGTCGAGGACTTTGCCTTTGCTGTCTTTGAGCGTGTAGTGGATCGAGACAACGGTTTCATTGGCGATATTCATCGAGTTCCTCCCGGAAAAGCTTCACGAGTAGCCCAATTCCCAGTTGGCGCCAAGGACAAACCATTGCGTCGCTAGCGAGGAGAATTATAATCGCGGACATGAGATTAATCATCGGCAACAAGACGTATTCGAGCTGGTCCCTTCGTCCGTGGATGCTCATGAAGCACTTCGGAATTCCTTTCGAGGAAACTCTCGTGAAGCTCGACCTTCCGAGTACCAGCGCGGACATCAAGAAGTATTCGGCCTCGGGTCGCGTGCCCGCGCTGATCGACGGCGATTTGACGATCTGGGACTCTCTGGCGATTATGGAATACTTGAACGAAAAATTCCCGAAGTATCAAATGTGGCCGAAGGACTCTCGGAATCGCGCGCAGGCTCGCGCGATCAGCTGCGAAATGCACTCAGGGTTTTCCGACCTAAGGCAGCACCTCTCGTTCCACGCGAAAAAGCGTTTCAAGGATTACGACACCTCGGCCGCCGCGCAAGATATCGCGCGCGTGCAGGAAATCTGGACGCAGGCGCTCAAGGCGGGCCGCGGGCCGTTTCTCTTCGGGGAATTCTCGATCGCGGATGCCATGTACGCGCCGGTCGCGGGCCGCTTTCAAACTTACGGCGTACTTTTGAGCCCCGGGCTTCAAGCTTACGCCGAGCGCATCCTGAGTTTGCCCGAGGTCAAGGAGTGGTACGCGGGCGCCGAGCGCGAGGACTTCCAAGTCGCCAAGTACGAGCGCAATCCTTAAAGATCCTTTTCGAATACGATGAAGTGCAGGCCTTCGACTTTCGGGAGGCCGAAGTCGGGATTTCCGTAGGGGAAAGGCGCGGTCTCGCCGGTGCGGCGATAACCCCGTCGCTCGTACCACGCCATCAGAGACTCGCGCAGATGCACGACCGTGAGAATCATTTTGTCCACGTCCCAGTGGCGCGCATAGTCCTCGGCGGCCTCCAGCAAGATTCGGCCGAGGCCCTTGGCTTGAAGGGTGGGCTTCACGGTGAGCATGCCAAGGTAGCAGATGGCGCCGTCGCGTTTCTCGAGGGAAACGCAGCTCAAGATCTCGCCGCCGGCGCGCTCGCGCAGGCAAAGCATTACGCGCTTCGAAGGATCGCGGATATCTTTCGAGATGAGCTCGGCGCTTGTTCGTTGGCCATCGAGGTAGTCGGCTTCAGTGGTCCATCCGCGGCGAGAACTGTCGCCGCGGTAGGCGGAATTTACGAGGGTCGAAATTTCCTCTGCGTCTTGATTCGTAGCGGGGCGGATATCGTATTTCACCCGCTACTTTTTAGAGGAAACGCCCGAATACATCAAGCTGCCTTCCTTGATCTTGTCGAGGATGGCGTCCTTGTAATCCCAGTCGATGGTGATGCAGCCCCAGCTAAGACCCTGGATCACGTTTTTCTCGTGAACGTTGTCCCAGCCGTGGAAGACGACGGCGCGGGCTCGGATGTTCGAATTTGTGGAGGACAGTCCGTCCAAACGGAGCGAGCGCTTGTATTTCCCATGGTAAACCTCGGCGGTACGCGCGTAACCCAGTGAAGTTTTTCCCGAGTTGATCACGTTGCCGAAGCTTTCGGCCCAGCCGTTTTTGTTCTTGTCCGAGTTGATTCCGTGGGTAGTGTGGTAGCGCTCGACTTCTCCTGACTGCATATTGATCAGGAAAAACCGGTAAGCGTCCGAGCGCGGTTTGAAGTCGACAACCGTGATGTACGACTGGTTCGCGAATCCCGATTTGTTTTGGTCGAAGTAAAGCACGGCGTTTTGGAGGAGATCCGTCGGTACGTATTTTTTGGGATCCAAGTGTTGGTAACGCGCCAGGATCTCGGCCTTTTGTTTCTCCGAAAGCGCCATCGGATCGATCACGCGCGAGAAATCGCGCTCCACCGCGCGGCGGGCGGCCTCGATCTCTTCTTGCGATTGAACGTCGTAGCCTTCAGTTCCTTCCATCTCAACATTGGCGAACGAGACAGAGCTCAAAAGCATCGCGAATAAAATTACGGAAGTGCGCCATGCGCGCGGCAGGTTCATAAACCCTCCAAACCAGATGTAAATTGTTGGCCCGATAGGCCCTAGAATAATTGAGAGCGACGCATCTCCCGATGCTGGACGGGCCCTACGAGCCGCGCGAGTGTTCCGGTAACGGACGTAAGTCGAGAGTTTGCGGCGTATGCGCTTTGCTTATGCATCACGCCTTCTTATGAATTACGACTTACGTCCGGCGGTAAATCGAGTAGTCGACGACGCGATCGGCGAACTTCATGAGGAACTCGCGATCGCTCCAGAAAACGGCCTCGCGCGCGCCCAGCTCGAGCGCGCTCTGCGCGGCGGCTTCAACCAGGTCATGCGTGAGTCCGCGGCCACGAAATTTCGGACGTACGCACGCGGTGAGGACGAGCGCGGTCTCGGCGGCCGCGCCCACGGTCACGGTCGCCGCGGGCTCGCCGTCGGCTTCCAGGAATATCGTAATGTAGCGGGCTTCCGTTTTCGGAAGGAAAATCAGAAGACGTCTGAGCATCGCTTCGTTTCCGGGAAAGCCCTCGCCGAGAATTGTCCAGAGCTCCGGCTTCATCAGCGCGTGCGTGAGGGGCATGCGCTTCACGTTCATGAGCGGCCGAGACGACCAGGCGCGAAGGCTGCGCGTACCGAGTTGAAAGAAGTGCGTGCGCCTGTAGCCGGCCTAGAGCGCTTGCAGGTAAACATCGCCGTCGTCTCCGACGAAATTGAAGTGCGCCTGCGCGCCGCCGAGGGGAACGCGTTCGATGAAGTTCGCCGAGACAAGCGGATCCTGAAACCCCGGAACATCGAAGCGCGAGGGCGTCGTTTGGAACGGCTTGAAGGTTTCTCGCCAATATTTGATGAAGGCGTGCTCCATGGCGAAAGCTTGTACACCAAACAAGGCGGAAGGCGGCATAGATAGTGCCTATGATCCCCATACGCAGTTCCCATTTTAGTTAATGGAGGAGAGACGATAAGAAATACCCGCAACACAGGAGGTTTCCCATGAAGACATTGCTCACTGTTCTCTTACTCGCCCCCTCATTCGCGTTCGCGCATGGCGCGGCCGTTCGTTGCGACTCGGAGGGCTCGTTAGGACCCATCGTGATCTCGATCACCGCCGAGGACTCGCTCTTCGCCTCGGAGCGCTTCGCCGTCACTTCGCAGGGAATGCGAACCCTCAAGTACGAGGTCCGCGCGAGCCTCGAGCCCTCGCTTTCTGCGGACGAAGTGCGTTTCGCGCTGAAGGAGCTTGAGAAGGGCGCCGAAGATCAGCTAACGATCAAAGAAGGAGGCGTGCAGGCCGATCTTGTCTTGGCGATTCAGGTGGTCTCCACCGCGCCGTCCGTAATCGTGCCGACGGGCGAAGGGTTGTTGAGCATTACACAGCGTCCGCTGAACAATCGCATGATTTTGGCCTCCCAATACCGTCTGACGAACTGTAAAGGCGTATTGTAAGATTCGGCTCGCGGAGATACCATCTGAAGCCTATGGTTGAAGAGGATCTCCGCGATTCCAAACCTGTTTTCATTTGGCTCATTCTTTTGGTGAACGTCATTGTTTACCTCATGTGGGCGAAGCTTGATCCGGAATTCATGATCCGAAATTTCACCGTGAGCTGGACGGCGCTGACGGAGGGCCGTTACTGGGTGTTACTGACCGCCGCGTTTTCACACAATCTCTTCATTCACATT
>CAYPFC010000274.1:0-3902 GCA_964409815.1 uncultured Pseudobdellovibrionaceae bacterium | reverse complement strand
CAGCCACGACTCTTGGTAATCGCCGCGCTCCTGGCGGTGGCCGATCGGCGCCACGAAAAGCGTCGGACCTGCCTTTTGTTTGATCGTGAGCAGCGTGATCTCGTAATCAAAGTCGATGAACTCCTCGACGATGACTTTCGCCTTATCTCCGCGCATTCCCTCGACCGCGTACTTCCACGCTTTTGGTACGTCCTGGCTCTTCTTGACCACGCTCTGGCCTTTTCCGCTCGACGACATGACGGGCTTCACCACGTTCGGGTAGCCGATGTCGTCGCTCGCCCACTGAAGCTCGGCCTGAGACTCGGCGTACGCGAAGCGCGCGGTTTTGAGCTTCAACTGATGGGCGGCCACATCGCGAATCGCGTCGCGATTCATCGTGAGGTGCGCGGCCTTCGCGCTCGGCGTGACCTGAATGCCGCGCGACTCGAACTCGAGGAGCTTCTCGGTACGAATCGCCTCGATCTCCGGAACGACGATGTCGGGGCGGTGCTTGTTCACCACGCGCTCCAGATCGAGCGCGCTCAGCATGTCGATGACTTCGAACTCGTCGGCGACCTGCATGGCCGGAGCGCCCTTATAGCGATCCACGGCAATCACGTAGAGCCCGAGGCGCTTCGCGGCGATAACGAATTCCTTGCCCAATTCACCGGCTCCGAGGAGCATCAACTTTGTTTGCATAATCCTGTCGTATCGTCTTTAAAAGCTCGCGGTCAAGGGCCTCTCGTGCTAGGTTTCGGGCCATGAACCCTTGGCACGACGTCGATCCCGCGGACTCGAATCCCGAACACGTAAGAGCGATTATCGAGATCCCGCGCGGCTCCAAAGTAAAATACGAAATGGACAAGCGAAGCGGATTGATCAAAGTCGACCGCGTTCTGATGAGCTCGGTTCACTATCCCGCGAACTACGGTTTCATCCCGCGCTCGTACTGCGGCGACGGCGACCCGCTCGATATCCTCGTGCTCGGTCAGGAGCCCGTCGTCCCGCTCTCGATCATTCTCGCCAAACCCGTCGGCGTAATGAAGATGAAGGACCAAGGGGACGCGGACGACAAAATCATCGCAGTTCACGCCAACGACCCCGAATACTCCGAGATCGAGTCCCTCGACGATCTGCCTTCGCACCGGATGAAAGAGATCCAGCGCTTCTTCGAGGACTACAAAATTCTCGAAAACAACAAGATCGAGATCGATCACTTCCTCGATCGCGCCGAGGCCCTCAAAGTCATTCGCGACGCCTTCGCGCTCTACAAGGCGAACGAAACGAAACTGCGCTTGCCTTAAGCCTTTCGTCCAGGCCCTCGCGGGCGCTGGACGCTTCCCCTTTCGCGATGAGAAGATTTGGGAGTGAAAGCGCTTCTCGTACTGCTCCCGCTCTTCTTCATTCATACGGCATCGCTGTGGAACCCGGGTGAGAAACTGGCCGGCGGTTACGGGGATCCCCTCGCGCACGCCGGAATTCCGGAATGGTACTGCTCGATGATCCCGCAGTGGCAGACGCGCACCGATCGTTTCATGGCCCCTTTCGGCGTCAACATGGCGAACAGCTACGACAGCCCCTTCCCGCTTATCCTGACGTGTCCGTTCTCGGGTCTCGGCACGATCGGGCAATTTCACCTTTTCGCCGCGCTACAGGTGCTGTTGATTCTGCTGTCGTCGTGGATGGTGGCGCGGGTTTTGTTCCGCGAGGAGAGCTGGCGGATCGCGTACGTTTTGTTCGCGTGGTGGACCGGTTTTTACATCGGCCGGGTGCAAGAGCACTACACGCTGCTTTCGGGACTCTGGGGATTTCAGTTTCTCTTGTGGATCGCGCTCGCGGTCGACGTGCGCCGGGCGCGCGACGTTTTGCTTGCGGGACTCTTGCTCGGGCTGACGTTCTCGGGATCGTTTCACAATATCGCGATGCTCGGTATGCCGGCGCTTCTTTTGGTGGGCTACGTTTTCTGGACACAAAGGGCCCGGCTCAAGTCGCTCGCGGTCGCGCGAAATATCTCGGGCGCGCTCGTGATTTTCGTCGCCGTGTTCGGCTATCTCTTCGGCCCGTTCGTGGAAGGCTATTTCACTCAAGACCTCCGGCGACTTCCGGGCGACCGCGGTTTTTACTCACTGGATCTCTTGAGCCCGTTCGTGGCGCACCCTTTGAACTGGATGCACGCGCTCACGGGCCGATGGGCGCGGATTCCCTCGGAAGCGCTGAACTCCTTCGACCTCGTCGTGCTCGTCGCGGCCGTTTGGGCCCTCACGCGGAAAAGCTTTTGGAGCGGGAGGCTCGAGCGCGTGCTGTTCGC
The DNA here is from genome assembly GCA_964409815.1 of uncultured Pseudobdellovibrionaceae bacterium. Classification (GTDB taxonomy): domain Bacteria; phylum Bdellovibrionota; class Bdellovibrionia; order Bdellovibrionales; family UBA1609; genus JALHOQ01. The sequence goes on along the minus strand of CAYPFC010000274.1, from coordinate 1,615 downwards.
GGTCGCCGCGTTGAGCTTGATCGCGGCGCTCGGTCCGGTCATCCGCTTCAACCAGACCGAGCTCTTCGCGAACCCGCTCGACGCGATCCTCGCGCAGCTTCCGCCGTTCTCGTTCTCGCGAACGCCCGGACGCTTCGCCGCGGTCACCGGGCTCTGCCTGACGTACTTCGCGCTCACCTTTCTCCACCGCCGCTTCTTGCCGCTCGGGTGGAAGGTCCCCGCCGCGCTCTGCGCCTGGGTGCTCATCATGGGTCCCGCGATGAACCGCGAGATTCTTCTGCCGACGCTCGAGTACCGCCGGATTTTCCCGATGACGGGGATCGAAGCGATTCGCCAAGCGCCCGCGGAGTTTATCGTCGCCCACATCCCCGCGGCCTACGCGCAAGATCCGCAAAACTTCCTGCAGATCTTCCACGAGAAAAAAATCACCTCGGGCTATCTCTCGTACGCGACGTACACGGACGAAACGCTGATCCCGCACGCGAATGACCCGTTCCTGAGCCAGCTCGGGTGCAACCAGACCGTTCTGCCCTTCCGCAACGGCGAGCTCATGCGCGCGCCCTACGCGCTGAGGGCGCATGCGGTCTCCAAGAACCTTCGCGTCTGGATTTTGAACAAGAGAATCCTGAGCGATCCCAACTGCGCCGACCTCCTCGCGTGGCTGCGGCAGATCGTTAAGCAGCCGTGGATGAAGCTCATCGAAGAGAACGAGAACTATGCGATCCTGGCCGTACAGTAACCTCGCGCTCGCCATGCTCGCCGGGCTTTCGCTCCTCGCGTTCGTCCCGCTCCTCGGCGCCGACTTCATTTACTGGGACGACCACGCGCTCCTGACCGCGAACCCCGCGGTCTTGGGCCTCGACCTGCGGCAAATCCTCTTCAACCTGAAAGTCGGCGGGCTTTTCCCGTTCACGCTGCTCTCGCTCGCGCTTCAAAACCAAATCTCGGGACTCGATCCCTTCGCGTACCATCTCGTGAATTTGCTTCTGCACGCGGCAAACGGCGTACTGCTCTACTTCTGCGCGCGCCGGCTCTTCGGCCTTGACGTCGCGCTCGCGCTGACGGCGGTCGCGCTCTTCCTCGCGCATCCGCTTCGGGTCGAGCCGGTCGCCTGGATCAGCGGCGGCAGGAAGGACCTCCTGTGCGCGTTCTTCTATTTGTCGGCGCTGCTGACGTACCGGCGCGCGTACGCGCTCGCGCTCGGTCTCTTCGCGTGCGCGCTCTTCTCGAAAGCGATGGCGGTCACGCTTCCGGTCGCGCTCCTGATCCTCATGAAGATTCGCGGCGAGGCGGTTACGAAGCGCGAAGCCCTGAAACTCGTTCCGTTCGCGGCGCTCGCGCTCTCGGCGGCGCTGCTCGAGATGATCGGGCAACGCACGAACGAAGTCCTCGCGGCGGAAACCGAATCCGTGTTCGCGGGCGCGCTCAATGTCGCGAAGGCGCTCGCGTTCTCGGCGGCGAAGACCTTCGCTCCGCAGAAACTCGCGATCTTCTATGAGCCGGGCGCGTTTCGATTCTCGACCGCGGACTGGATCGGAATCGCCGTCGCGGCGCTCTTTCTCGCGGCGCTCCTCGTCTGGAAATTTCGCGGCTGGTGGACGCTCGCTCTCTTCTT
>CAYPFC010000273.1:1515-3917 GCA_964409815.1 uncultured Pseudobdellovibrionaceae bacterium | reverse complement strand
TCAAGTGAAGACCTGGTACCTCGAGCGCTTTTTCCCGCCGCAAGCGGAATGGAAAGCGAACGTGCTCGCGCTCTCGCACGAGCTTTTCACCCGCGTGTTTCACCGCGCGGGCTCGATTAAATAATCCAGAAACAAACTGCCGCGACGAGTGTGGGCGGGAGCGCGCCAAGCAAAAGCCCCAGCGGCTTGATCCCGCCGTCTCCGAAAGCTGGGTTGAGAATTCCGTATCCGGCTGGATTCGGAGCGTTCGCGACCACCGTCAGCCCTCCTCCCGTCACCGCACCGGCCACGAGGGCGTACTTCGCGAGATCCGGCAAATCGGGAACTTGCGCGCCCAGATAGGTCAATGCGGCGTTATCCGTGAGCGCGGTCAGAGCCGTTGCCCCCCAGAACAACGAGTTCGGATCGAGGGCTCTCAACAGGGGCTCGAGCCACCACCGTTGCGGCCCGCCAAGCACCACCAAACCGCCCAGAAAGAAAGACACAAGGAGGCCTTCGCGAACCTTCAGCTCGTCTTGATACTCCTTCGTCACTTGAACGAGGCCGAGGAAAAAGAGAAAGATTCCCACAAACACCACCGGGTGGTGCGTGAACGAGACGATCGCGGCAAGAAAAATGAGATGCGTACCTACGACCCAGAGCGGAAGACCCGAGGCTTTGGGAGGCGGACCCCACTCCAGCTGGGCAAGCTCTTTGCGGAACCAGAATGTCGTCCCCGCGGCTGAGACGAGCGACGCGAGCACGCCTCTCCAGCCGAAGTTTTCGAGCATAAACGACAGATCCCACTGCCAAGGTCCGGCGACCATCAACACGGGCGGTGCCGCGTAAGGGGTGAGCACGCCCCCGATCGAAACGTTGACGAACAAGAGGCCGAGTGTCGCGTACATGAACCGAGGGGAAATCGCTTTGGAATAAAATCGGTTGAGCAAAATCAGCGCCAGAACCGTCATCGCGGCGGGCTCGGTGATAAAGCTTCCGAGCAGAGGGCCGATCCCAAGCGCGACAAAATAAAACGCCAAGGCGGGTTTGAGAGGCAAAAGGCGGCTGAATTTCTCTACGGCCCAACTCGCCACCGAAAGGATCGGCCTGGCGGAGCACACGCTGAGGATGACAAAAACGAAGATCGGTTCGGTAAAATGCAACCCCTCGAGATAGTGGATCGCGGAAGACAGGTCCTGAAGCAAGGCGTACCAAGTGAGAAAAATGGCCGCCCAAAATCCGAAAACAATTTCGACTTCACCGAGCAAGTGGAAGACATTCTCGCCGACGGAACCCGACGGAAAGCGATCGGCGATCTTAAGAAAGCGATGCACGCTGAAGGTATGTAAGAGCGCTAAAGCAAAGCAGGCTGAGGCGACGATTTCAAGGCTGGTTGGATTCACAGTGATGATCTCCTCAACTTAAATGATCTCAATAACTTGCCTAGCTTGTGATCCTACCCTGGCTTGCCTATAAAATCGGCCATTGACGCTATGCATTTTAAGGGGCTATTCCTTTTCTCAAACATTATAAAGTTGCTTCCTTACAACCACAAATAGGGGATTCAATGGCTGTCACTTCATGGCCCACCACCAATCCGCACGTTCAGCGTTTTGTTGAAGACATCGCCGCGCTCACCGAGCCCGCGAATATTCACTTCTGCACCGGCACCGAAGCCGAAGACGCCGAATTGCTCGAGTTGATGGTCCGCAAAGGCACGCTCAAAAAATTGAATCCCGAGAAGCGCCCGAACAGCTACCTCGCCTGGTCGGACCCCAAGGATGTCGCCCGCGTTGAAGACCGCACCTTCGTGTGCACGGAAGAGCGCGACGACGCCGGCCCGAACAACAACTGGAAAGAGCCGCGCGAAATGCGCGCCGAAATGAATGGCCTCTTCAAGGGCTCGATGCGCGGACGCACGCTCTACGTGATTCCCTTCTGCATGGGCCCGCTCGCGTCGCCCTATTCCATGATCGGCATCGAGCTCAGCGATTCTCCGTACGTCGTCGTAAACATGAAGCGCATGACCCGCATGGGCGCGGCCGTGTGGGAGAAGCTCGGCTCCTCGTCGCAAAACTTCGTCCGCTGCGTGCACACGCTGGGCGCCCCGCTCGGCGAAGGCCAGGCCGACGTCGCTTGGCCGTGCAATCCCGAAAAGTACATCGTTCATTATCCCGAAACGCGCGAGATCTGGTCGTTCGGCAGCGGCTACGGCGGAAACGCTTTGCTGGGTAAAAAATGTTTAGCTCTGCGAATCGCTTCGTACGTCGGGCGCGAGGAAGGCTGGCTCGCCGAGCACATGCTCATTCTGGGCGTCGAAAACCCGAAGGGCGAGAAGATCTACGTCGGAGCCGCGTTCCCGAGCGCGTGCGGTAAGACGAACTTCGCGATGATGCGTCCGCCGGCGGAGCTCGCGGGCTGGA
>CAYPFC010000273.1:0-1505 GCA_964409815.1 uncultured Pseudobdellovibrionaceae bacterium | reverse complement strand
CGACATCGCCTGGATCCGTCACGGCAAGGACGGAAAACTGCGCGCGATCAATCCCGAGTCCGGATTCTTCGGGGTCGCTCCGGGCACTTCCGAAAAGACAAATCCGATCTGCATGCAATCCATTCGCGAGAATACTTTGTTCACCAACGTCGCGCTTACAGAAGACGGCGACGTCTGGTGGGAAGGCATGACCGCCGAGCCTCCCGCGCGCCTGATCGATTGGCAGGGCCAGGAATGGACTCCGGGTTGTGGCCGCGCGGCCGCGCATCCGAACTCTCGCTTTACGGTACCGATCGCTCAGTGTCCGTCGCTCGAGAAAGAATGGGAGGCGCCGGAAGGCGTACCGCTCTCGGCGATCATCTTCGGCGGTCGCCGCGCGCAGCTCGTGCCGCTAGTCACGGAGCTCAGCGACTGGACGGCGGGCGTTTACTTCGGGGCGACTCTCGCGTCCGAAACCACCGCGGCCGCGGCCGGAGCCACCGGTGTGGTTCGCCGCGATCCGATGGCGATGCTCCCCTTCTGCGGCTACAACATGGGGGACTACTTTCAGCACTGGATCGAGTTCGGCAAGCACGGCGACAGCGAAATGCCGCCGATCTTCGGCGTGAACTGGTTCCGCAAAAACGAACAGGGCAAATTCATCTGGCCGGGATACTCGGACAACATGCGCGTGCTGAAGTGGATCTTCGAGCGCGTGCAAGGTCGCTCGGCGGGCCGCAAACATGCGCTGGGTCTGAGCCCGACTTTCGAAGACCTGGATTGGAAAGGTTTAGAGAATTATCCGACGATCGATTTCTCGCAGCTCAACAAGATCGACAACGTCGCTTGGCGCGCCGAGCTCGGTAGTCACCGCGAATTCTTGTCGAAGTTCGGCGAGCGCCTCCCGCGCGGGCTGATGGCTTACCACGAGGAGCTCGGAAAGAATTTGGCGAGTGAGCAAGGCTAAGAACCTCAAGCTTACTCCTCGAGTTGTCGAGCTTTCAAAAAAGCGCAGTGTCGTGCGCGTGCGCCTGGGAATGAAGACTCGCAATCACCTGAAGGTCATGTACTTCGGCGCCTTGGCGATGGGCGCGGAGCTTTCTATTGCTTTAAAGGCGATCACCTCGATTCAAGAAAGCGGCCAACGCATCGATTTTATTTTTAAAGATTTTCAATGCGAGTTTTTGAAGCGGGCCGATGGGCATGTGCACTTCGTATGCGACGAGGCCGACAAAGTCGAAGCCCTGATTGGAAAAGCGGCGGACTCGAGCGAGCGCTTGTCGCAGACTTTCAACGGCTACGCCTACGTTCCGAGCTCGAGCGAGGAGCCGGTGATGACGTATAAGCTCACGCTTTCGGTGCGCAATCGGTCTCGAGCGAAATCCTAGGCGTGCACACGTGGCCATCGCCTCTCAGGCGTCACATCAAATTCAGTTTTTCGAAAATGGCTTCCGCAGCGGAAGTACTCCACCTTTATTCGAGCTGAGGTCGGACTCGTGATAGGACCGGCCCGTAGTCAGCTATAA
>CAYPFC010000272.1:0-3934 GCA_964409815.1 uncultured Pseudobdellovibrionaceae bacterium | reverse complement strand
AAGTTGGTGGCCCGAGGCGAAGCGGTGGTGGTGAACGAGAAATTCGGCGTGCGTCTGACGGACATCATTAGCCCCACGGAGCGCGTGGAGCAATTGAAGTAAAAAAAGAACCTGGAACCTTTTCGGGAACCTTCAAAGAGGGAATATGAGATTCACAATCGTGATTCTTGCGGCCGTGTTTTGCCTGAACGCGAACGCAGAAAGCAGTATCGACCAGCGTAGCGACGACGCGATCATCGCGGCGGCGGAACAGCTCATCGCGGAAGGCGAAGCCAACGCGGCCGCCGAAAAAGCCAACAGCTCTTCATCGAGCGACGGCACGATTAGCTTGTCCGGGTCCAACGCGGCCACTGAGGCCTCCACCGGGACCGCGAATTCCGCAACCGAAACCTCAAACCTCAAACTTCAAACCGACAACCTGAAAGAGTCCGACATTCCGGTATTCATGACCGAAAAGAAAGCCGCGAAAACCGACAATTCGATCCTCTGGCGCCTGGTCGCGAGCATCTTCGTGATCTTCGCGGTCGCGGGCGGCTTCATGTATGCGGGCAAACGCTGGACTCGTCACAAAGACAAGGGCGGAAACAAGGCGCGCATCGAGATCATGCACCAAATGCACCTCGGTCCGAAGCGCAGCATCGCGCTCATCCGCGTGTCGGGTGAAACCATGCTCGTTGGAATTACCGATCACAACGTCAACATGCTGAAGAGCGTGACCCTGATCGACGACGAGCTAGAGAATATCGCGAACAAAGATTTCAATAACTTCTTAGAAGACGAATTTTCGATCGAGGACGTTCGCAACGCTCTCGGTCCGAGGGTCTAAGCCATGATGAAGTTCGGCCGCTGGCTATTCGTAGCGACAGTACTCGGTCTGTTGACCGGCGCCGTGGCTCACGCTCAGGTGACTCTCCCCAATGTCAATTTGGGCTTCAAGACGACGAACAATCCCCAGGAGGTCGTCAGCGCCATCAAGATTTTGATGATCTTGACCGTCCTGACGCTTGCTCCGGCAATCTTGATCATGATGACCGCGTTCACGCGCATCATCATCGTGCTCTCGTTCGTGCGTCAGGCGCTCGGCACGCAGAACATGCCGCCGAACCAGCTCCTCGTTGGTCTCGCGCTCTTTCTCACGTTCTTCATCATGCAGCCGTTCTTCAATAAAATTAACACCGACGCGCTCCAACCGTATCTGAACAATCAGATCTCGCAGGAAGCCGCGGTCGACAATGCGCTCGCCCCGATTCGCGTATTCATGTTCCACCAGACGCGCTCGCAGGATCTTGAGCTCTTCGTGCGCCTGAGCAAAATGAATACTCCGCGCACCCGCGCCGACGTGCCGACGACGGTTCTGATTCCCGCATTCGTGCTTTCCGAGCTCAAGACGGCGTTCCAGATCGGCTTCATCATCTATCTGCCATTCCTGGTCATCGACATGGTCGCGGCCAGCGTTCTAATGGCGATGGGGATGATGATGCTCCCGCCGGTGGTGATCTCGCTTCCGTTTAAAATCATGCTCTTCGTGCTCGTCGACGGTTGGACTTTGCTTATCGGCTCGCTCGTTAAGAGCTTCGGGTAAGGGGTTAGGAAAATGTCGGAAGAACTGATCTTAAAATTAGGCGCCGACACCTTAAGGACCACGGCCATGCTGGCGGGTCCGATGCTCGTTTCGGCCCTCGTCGTGGGCTTGGTCGTGTCGATTTTCCAAGCTGTCACGCAAATTAACGAAGCCACTTTGACCTTCATTCCGAAGATGATCGTCGTCGGTATCGTGATGATGCTCGCGGCGCCTTGGATGATGGATATTTTGAACAACTTCACGGTGAACCTGTTCGAAGGCATCGGGGAGATGGTGCGCATACGATGACCGACGTTTATCGTTTCTCGGATTCCGAACTTCTGCTCTTCTTCATGGTGCTCGTGCGCATGAGCGCGTTCGTCGTGAGCTGGCCGATCTTCGGTGTCGAAACGATCAGCTCCCAGGTCAAAATTCTTTTCGCCGTCGTGCTCGCGATGGTGGTTTTTCCGACTTTGAATTTCTCGGTCGCCCAGATGGAGGCCGTGAAATCCGATCTGATTCTGCTCGCCATGCGCGAGGCCGCGATCGGTCTTGCGATCGGATACCTAGGGCGATTCTTCTTCTTCGCGTTTCGCGTCGCGGGCGAGATGATCAGCCAGGCGATGGGCCTTAGCGCCGCGCAGATGTTCAACCCCTCGCTCGGCGGGCAGGTCACGGCGATCGAACAGTTTTACATTGGTCTCGCTTCGCTGTTCTATCTGGGCGTGAACGGCCATCATTTCTTGATTCAAGGACTGGTCGACAGCTTCGGCATGGTTCAAGCGGCGACGCTTTCATTCAACACTTCGCAATTTGTCGGAATCGCGGATCTTACTCAGCAGGTGGTCGAGCTGGGGCTCCAGCTGAGCGCGCCGGTGGTGGTTTCGATTCTGGTCGTAAACTTGGTTTTAGGCGTTGTCGGAAAAACCGTTCCCCAGCTGAACGTGCTGGTGACCAGCTTTCCGATCAACATTCTCGTTGGTTTTGCGTTGATACTCGTCACATTGCCGATGCTGATGGACAACATGGGCGAGTTTTTAAACACGAGCACCGAGCAGATCTTCAAGCTCGTGCGGACGTTTTAGGGGAGAGGTAGCCAGGGATGGCTTCGGAAGCGGATCAGGGCGAACGGACAGAGGAAGCGACCCAGCAGCGCCGCGAAGATTTTCGCAAGCGCGGCCAAGTTGCGCAGACGCGTGAGTTTGCGTCCGTTCTTCTTTTGTTCACGAGCGTGCTTCTGATTTGGATGCTGTCGAGCTTCTTCTTCCGCCAGATTCACGAGATCTTCTTCGCTTCGATGGGCGATGACCTCGTGGCCGCCGTTCGCGGCGGGAGCTTCACGCACCTCGCGACATTCGCGGGCGTGAAATTCGCGTATTTGGTGCTCCCGGTCCTCGGCGTGATGTGGGTCATCGGATTCGCGTCGACGCTCATCCAGGTAGGGTTTCTTTATAATGAGGAAGCGCTTGAAGTGAAGTGGGAGCGCATGGACCCCGTCCAGGGGTTCAAGCGCATGCTTTCGTTACGCGCTCTGACCGAGGGCCTCAAGGCCGTATTGAAATTAACCGTGATTTTGGCGCTTTCGTACTGGCTTCTCAAAGACCAGATCACCGCCCTCCCGAAGCTCATGTCGTTCTCGATGGGCGAGATCTTCACCTTCCTCGGTCAGTTGACCGTTCGCCTGCTTGCGGGCGTCGGATTCTTCATGCTCGGCCTCGCCGGGCTGGATTACTTTTATCAGCGCTGGGACATGGAAAAAGAAATGCGCATGACCAAGCAAGAGATCAAAGAAGAGCACAAGTCCCGCGAAGGTGATCCCATGATCCGCGCGCGCATCAAGCGCGTTCAGCGCGAGTTCGCGCAAAAGCGGATGATGGAAGAGGTTCCGAAGGCCGACGTGATCGTCACGAACCCCACCCATATCGCGGTGGCTCTGAAATACGACGCCAACATGGTCGCGCCGACGGTGGTCGCGAAAGGCGCCGACCTGATCGCCGAGAAAATTCGCGAGCTGGCTCGAGAGTTCAATATCCCGATCGTCGAGAACAAGCCCCTCGCGCGGACGATGTTTAAGACCTTGAAAATCGGCCAGATGATTCCCCGCGAGCTCTATACCGCGGTGGCGGAAGTTCTCTCTTACGTATACCGCTTGAAGCGAAAGACGGTGAAGTAGCATGGATCAGCTTTTTGACTTCTTGAAGGGATTCGAAAAGTACACGAAGAACGTGGACCTGTTGATCGCCATCGCGCTCGTCGCGGTGCTCGCGGTCATGATCGTTCCGTTGCCTCCGTTCATGCTCGACCTGGCGCTGACGATCTCGCTGACGCTCTCGCTCCTCGTGCTTCTCGTCGGCATCTATACCGACCGCTCGC
>CAYPFC010000271.1:0-3942 GCA_964409815.1 uncultured Pseudobdellovibrionaceae bacterium | reverse complement strand
CGTTCTCGATGGTTGTCGTCACTTTTTGTAAATCATGGCCTTCGTGAAGGTCGATCACGTTCCAGCCGAGAGTCGCCAACGACTCAAACGTCGGCGTCATGCTGAACGACTCTTTGTCGATGCGGCCGGTGAGCTTCGTGTTGTTGTTGCTGATGATGAGCACATAGGGCGCCATCTTGCCGTTCGCGGCCAGGCCGGGAATCGCGGCGAGCGCCTCACGTGCCTCGCCTTCCATACACCCGCCGTCGGAAATCGCGGTGATCGTCACGCGCGCTTTGCCCGCCTTCGCGTCGGCGAACGCAAGACCCTGCGTCTGCGGGATCGTCGAGCCGAGGGGGCCATTCGAGAGCATCACGCCCTCTGGGAAAAGGTGCGATTCCCCGTGGCCCGTAAGGCGGCTTTGAATCGAGCGGAAGTGCTTTAAATCCTCGAACGTGAGCTTTTCGTAGCCGTAGTTGGCCTTCAGCGCGTACAAGCCGTTTTCGCAGTGGCCGGCGTCGTTCGCGAAGTTAAACATCTCGTGCCAGGGCTTTCCGGCTTTGCGGGCTTCGTGAAACATCAAACCGTGAGTCGCCGACATCAGCTCGGCGAACGCGGAAGGCCCGCCCCAGTGGCTGGCCGCCCCTCCCATCACCGCGTTCATGTCCATCAGCGCGACGAGTGCCCGCGTGCTCGCAGGGTCGGCGACTTTGATGGTCTCTCCCGAGGAGAGTTTGACCGTGGTGAAATATTCAGGGTCCCGCGCCGGCGTATCCGCAAGGCGGGATTTGCGATTGAGGGGTGTCAGATTTTCAGTCATGAGAGTGTTCTAGCGGCGGATTCAACTTTGCGTCAACAGAATCCCCTTGAGCGCGGAATGTCGTAAATCATAAACTCCAGAGATGAGCCCCTTAGAGAAACTCCCTAAAGCGGAGTTACACCGCCACCTTGAGCTTTGCCTTCGCCCCGATACGATTTGGGAGCTGGCGCCGCAGTTCGGGATCCCGTTGAAATCGCAACGCGAGTTCCAAGACCGCTTCATGATCCTTGAGCCGATGAAGGACTTGGGCACCGTCTTGAATAAGTTTTTGGACACGCAGAAACTTTTGGCGACGCCGAAGATCCTCGAGCGCATCACGTTCGAGGCGTGCGAGGACGCGTACCGTAACGACGGAATCCGAATCGTCGAGTTCCGTTACGCGCCGACCTTCATTCAGCAGGGCCACGACATGACCTTCGAGCAGATTCACGAAGCGATCATGCGCGGAGTGGAGCGCGCCGAGGCGTCGTACCCGATGGCCGTGGGGATCGTGTGCATCATTCAGCGCATTCTTCCCGTGAAGGACGCCGAGCGCGTGACCGACTTCGCGATCGCGCACAAAGACACCTTCGTCGGATTGGACCTCGCCGACAACGAGGAGGGCTTCGACTCGAAGCCGTTCGCGCCGCTGTTCGCGCGCGCGAAGAAAGCAGGAATGGGCATCACCATTCACAGCGGAGAAGCCCCGCATCCGAAGGCCGCGAAATGGGTGATGGACGCCGTCGACGTGCTCGGCGCCCAACGTATCGGTCACGGTTTGCAGATTCAGCACGACGAAAGCGTGATGAAGACGATTCGCGATCGCGGAATCGTTCTGGAGCTTTGTCCGACGAGCAATATGCTCACCAACGCGATTCCTTCGCTGAAGGACCACCCACTGAAGAAATTTTTGGATTTTGGAATTCAAACGACGATCAACACGGATGATCCCGGAATTTTTAATACGAACCTCAATCGTGAATACCGTATCTGTCGCGAGGTCTTAGGGATGAGCGAGGCCGAGCTGGAAAAATGCTCGCAAATCGCGGCCGAGAACAGTTTTATCCCCCTCGCCAAGCGCAAGAAAGTTTGGCCGAAAGATTTGGTGCGCTAATGAACAGTTTCTACGAGTTCCTGAAGGCGTCCCTGAAGAGCCCGATGCAGACCTCCACGTTCGTCGAGAGCGGGCCGCGCGTCGGCAAACGCTTCGCGCGTCACCTGCACTTGCGCGACGATCAAATCGTCGTCGAGTTGGGAGTGGGCGCGGGCGCGATCACCGAGCACATCCTTGAAAAGCTGAAATCCCCGAAGCAGTATGTCGGTTTCGAGTTGAACGCCGATCTTCACAAGTTTCTGGCGAACGAGAAATTTCCCGACCTAGAGATCCATCATGCTTCGGCGGACACTTTGGCCGAAGTCGTAAAGGGCCGCAAAGTGGGCGCGGTGATCTCGACGCTGCCGTGGTCGCTGATTCCGAGAGAAGTTCGCCACAGCATTTTGGGCCAAGTGCACGAGTGCCTCGAGCCGGGCGGAACGTTCTCGGTCTTCTTGGCGTTGCATATGTTGTGGACTCCGTCGGCGCGCGATTTCTGGGCGACGCTTACCGAGCGGTTCCCGGATTACACGTACACGGACGAGATTCTCAACATGCCTCCGTGCCGGCTGTACTTCGCGCGCAAGCATTAGAAGTGCGATAGCTGCACGCGCGTTCTCCTCTCCTAATCCGCCTCTCTCCTCTAAATTCAACTTTCCCCCGTATCCTCCCTTCCCGCGCGCGGATGCGCGGGAAGACGCACTCTCATGGATGGAAAGGCTTCGGCTCTAGCACGATGGGCGCATCGGAGTCGCGGCTTGCGCGGCCAATAGGCTCTTCGGGCAGGGCGTGGGTTTAAATCGAAGCTCACGCCTTCGAGACGCTCATCGCGGTGGCGCGAAGATCGTCCGTCCATGAGAGTGCGTACTTGGCGGCATCCGCGCCGCCAAGTCGAGGTGCCAGCGCGGGGTCTCCGATGGTGTTTGGAGCTGATTTAAATTTACGTTTGGGCTGGAACGAAGCCGGAGCAAAAACTTCGCATTAATTTGACTCGCGAGCTTCATTAGTAAATTGAATTTGTTTGAATCATTAGATTTTGATATTCGTACTCAGATGCAGCAAAGTCTATTTTCGATGAAGACTGAGAAGAAGTTTGGCGGAAGATGCCTCGCCGGTAAACGCAAGAGCGCGCGCCCGCTCTGCACCAAACGCGCGATCCACCTCGTGATGAAGATCTCGGGATTCGGTTTGATTCGCGAAGAACGCATGATCTTACGCGAGGTGGATCGAGCCGCAAAACGTTGGGGCGTGGGTATTTATCGCATTTCGGTTCTCGGAGATCACATTCACATGATTATTAAGATCCCTACGCGCGCGGCTTATCGCCGATTTATCCAAAGAATCTGTGGAATCATCTCGCTTAAACTCGGCGTGAAATGGCTCTTTCGCCCGTTCACTCGGATAGTGGAGTGGGGAAGGGATTTTAAGCGCGCAATCGGCTACGTTCAGATGAACCATCTTGAATCGTGGGGAGAGATTGCTTATCAGCCACGCGGGAGAAAAGCCCTTAGGCGAAGATTAGATATGGCCGCAGTGGCGACCTAGACCAGACGCCCGTTCGCGATCTTCACGACATGGTCGGCGACCTGACGAAGATCCTCGCTATCGTGAGTTACCAGCAAGGTTGGGATCTTCATCCTCGACACCAACGTCTTCACCAACGCCCGTGCCTCGCCGCGAAGCTCGGCGTCCAGGCTCGAGAACGGCTCGTCCAAAAACAAGAAGCGCGGCTGCCCGATCACCGCGCGCGCGAGCGCGACCCGCTGCGCTTCTCCTCCCGATAACACGCGCGCCGTTCGCGACAGGTATCCCCTCATCCGCAGCTCGTCCGAAAGATCGCGCAAACGGTGAACCGCTTCCTTCGAGGGGATGCCCCGCGCGCGCGCCGCGAACAAAACGTTTTCCTCGGCGGTCATGTGCGGAAAGAGCTCTAAGGTCTGAAACACGACCCCAAGGCGCCGATCCGGCGGTGACAGCCGCGCCAAATCGACCACGCCACCATCCGCCCCGCCCGCGCCGAATTTCCAAACGAGCGACGGGCATGGCTCCAGGCCCATCAGCAAGCGGAAAA
>CAYPFC010000270.1:827-3968 GCA_964409815.1 uncultured Pseudobdellovibrionaceae bacterium | reverse complement strand
TCATCGACAAAGTCCCGAAAGTTTGATTCGAAGTATCGGGTTTGGTCGCGGTCAGGATCTTCACTCCCGACTCTTGGAAATTCAAATCGGTGAAGGTCGCGACCCCCGCGACGGCCGCGACTGAAGCGGTTCCACGAACCGTTCCGAGCGAGGGCGAAGTCGCCGCGACCGTCAGCGTGATCACGGCGGTCGAATCCGGACCCGCGGTCACCGTATTTCCGTTCGCGTCCTTAATCGTAATCACGGGCTGGGGCGTGAGGTTCGCGCCCGCGGCCGCGCTTCCAGGTTGAGTCGAGAACACGAGCTGCGTAGCTTGGCCCATCGGCATGAACGTAGTCGTGACCGTGTTGTTATCGACGAAGCTGTTGATGACGAGCGCCGCGCGGCACGTGTATTCGGTGCCGGATACGAGTCCGGTGAGCGTGGCCGAAGTGAGCGCCACGTTGGTGACCGAGGTCATCAACGAATAATCCGTGGTCGAAGTCTTACAATAGATATTGATCTGGTCCGCATTGGAGCCGTCGCTGAAGGGCACGCTCACCGACGTGCTGCTCAGAATCGACGCCGTACCGATACCGCCGTAGGGAATGGCGCCAAGGTCGTTCGTGTTCCCGTCTTCCACGTTTTTCGAGTTCGCCGCGCGAACGCGGAAGCTGTAGTACTGGCCTTCCGTGAGGCCGGTCAACGTGACTTCGTTCGAGCCCGCGGGAACGGTCTTCATCAGAACAGGCGCGAAAAAGAAGCTCGCGTTATAGATGTTGTAGGCGACGACTTTGTCGGAGGTGGCGGCGTTCCAAGTGACTTTGACTTTGGTGGCGCCAACGGTTTGAGCGGTGGCCGCGCCGGTGAATCCGTAATCGGGAGAAGAGGAGGAAGAGTCTTCAGTAGCTTCGGGCAGCTGAACTTCTTTCGGCAAACACGAAGTGATGAGGAGCGAAAACACGCTCACGGCCAAAAGCCGCGGCAAGCCCGTCCACAAATCCGAGTTGATTGCCATAAAAGTCCTAGCCTTCTTCAATTGCTGTTCCCTTCTACAAACGTCCAACGCTTACGAATCGGCTTAACTCGACTAAACATTTAGCTAGTCAAGTTGAGACACGGGCGTCGCTAAAAGGAAATTGGGAATAAATTCGAAGGGTTCACGGTGATCTCGGTATGAGACACCAGTATTAGGAAATATTAAACTTTAAGCATTTATAAAGAAATTCCGGCCTTAAGCGAAATCAGCCCAATTTCGTACGCTGTGGACGCGTCCGGCTGATTGCTAAATTGAGAAACCGCGAGCCCCAATTCGATACGGTGCAGATTATCGAGAATTCGATTCCACGAAACATAGCCATCAAAGCCACTGCGTTCGAAGTCGCCGAAGCCGTCGAGCGGTACGTAGCGGAACTCCCCGACCCAAGCCGTCTTCGGGCTCGTCACCTTGCGAGCGCGCAATCCGAGCTCGAATGCCGCCAGGTTTTTGAAACCAAAGGGACTCCCATTGGGAATCATCGTTAAGTAATGTAGCCCGGCGAGCGCCTGGAAGTTCCAAATCTTTCCCGGTTCCTTAGTCAGGCGGTAGGAAACATCGGCCTTCGCGTCGACGATCTGGGGACCGCGCTCGATCGGCGTCGAGGCGAGCGTGAAAACGGTCACGTCGGCGGCCGCGAGGTAGGCAAAGCGGGAGCTCTCGCGCTCGGGAGATTGGATACGGGCCGTAAGTAATCCCGTGATCGACTTGAACTCGCCGTAACCGGTTTGACGGTAAACCATGTACGAACTTCCGATTCCGAAGAACAAAGCGTCCAGCGGCTTCACCGCTTTGAACTCTTGCGCCTTCGGAGCGTAAATGAAAACTCGCTCTTTCTCGATCTCGCCTTTTGGCCCCTTCGCGAGGAACGTGACGTCGCTGATGCGCGCGTTCAGGTACGCGGGCACTTTGAAATCCCCGATGACCGACGTGATGGGAACCGGCTTGCTATCGCTCATCATCAGCGTCCAGCCGGGACGCGCGTAACGGCCGCGAATCTCGACGAGCGGGCGCATTCCCCCGTCTTGGGGAACGAGCACGACCGGAAATTTTTGAGGCTCAAAAACCAGTTCGGTGATTCGTGACTCGGCCTTTTTCTCGCGAAGGATGTGGCCGACCCAAACGCCGCTATCGGCCGGCGGCGGAGGCAGCGGGCCCAAGTCCGCGGGCGGCTTCGAGTCTTCGGCGAGCGCGACGTGAGCGAGCAATAGTACGACGGCGAGGAGAAGCCGAAAGTGCATGATTTAGCGTAGACTAGTTCTTGGTAGCGGGCAAGCGCGTGCGCTGTTGAAGCGGGCCTTGTACCGGGATCCCGGGGATCGCGGGTTTCGCACGTGAGCGTGGGCTCGGCTCCAGGTCCGTGACCGGCGTCGGAACACCTTCGGGTGAGAGATAGTAGAGGGTGAATCCGGCGTAGATCTTATTCGGATCGCGAATGAGCTGCGGGTTGTTCTCCCAAAGGCTGCGCCACTTCTTCGTGGTTCCGTAAACCTTGTTCGAGATCTTTACCAGCGTGTCGCCGCGCTTGATCAGGTAGGGTTTGCCATTTCGTTGAATGACGACGTAATCGACGCCGAGAATTCTTAGGACCGTTCCCTCGACGAGGTTATTGTAATCCGCGATTTTCTCTTTGTTCGTATTATAAATCTCGCGCCAACGATACACGTCGCCGAATTTTTCGAACGAAATCTTCATGAGCGTGTCGCCATTTTTGACCGTGTAATCCTCGGGGCCGCCTCGCTTGCGGTGAACGCTCGCGGTTCGGCGCCCGCCCTTCCTCGACGGTAGCGCTCCCGCTTTGCCTTTCACTTTGATCTTTTCCCCAGAAGCCTCGTGCGAATCGACATCGCAGTTGCATCCTTGGAGCTTCTTGTCCGTTTCGGTGGCGCTCGCGGCCACCTCCACCGCGCCCGTTTGCGGATTCGTGACGACGGTCACTGGCGGTTGCGCGCCCGGGGCGGCCGCCGCGGGCTGAGGAGTCACGATCGTGATCGGGATCTGCGGGTTAATCGGCGCCACTTGCCCGCCCGAAGCGATCGTTCGAATGTCCTCGGCGATCTCGATCGGGAGCGGGACCGGCATGCTCGTTTCGCTCATCGCCGGCGCGCGGAACGCGTTGCCGTCGT
>CAYPFC010000270.1:0-817 GCA_964409815.1 uncultured Pseudobdellovibrionaceae bacterium | reverse complement strand
TTGGCGCTCGAGGAAAACATCGAGCATCCCTGAATGCTCAGGAAGAAGATCGCGGCCAGCGGCCACATGATGACGTCAAATTTCCGACGCTTTCCCATGCATCTCTTCTCGGTGCGCGTCGAGGCGGCCTTAAGGCCGCGCGCACCGTTCGGGACTTCGGTCGGTCCAGATCAGGACTTAGGTGGGAGCGGCGGAATCGCGGCGAGCTTCTCGGGACGCGCGATCCGCGCCAGCGTGCGAGCCTGGCGCTCGAGCGCTTTCTCCGAGTTCTCGACGGCCTTCTTCAGGAAGTCGCGCTGTTCGAGCATTTGCGAGAGCGCGGCCTCCAGACGCGGGCGATCCAACGAGACCGCCGGAGTCTTCTTCAACTGCAACTCGATTTTCGAAAGCTCGAACTCGGTGACTTTAAGATAATCTTTCAGAGGGCTGAGTGCTTTCGCGGAGCGAATCTCGTCCGAGAGTTGCTTCGCCGTCGTTAAGATTTCGGCCTTCTCGTTCGAGATCGCGGCCGCGTAATTACGCAGCTGAATCTCGCGTGCGGTCAGATGAGACGTCTTGCGCTGAACCTCTTTGCGCACGTATTCGTCGGCGGTGGCGAACGATTCGGCGTTCTCCTGCAGGCGACGGTCGAAATCCTCCACGGCGCGGGCGTGATCCTGAGCCGCGGCCTCGAAGTTGCGGCGCCAGCTCGCGATCTCTTCGGCGTGAGCGGTTTTGATCGCCGCGATCTCTTCCGCCGAGGCAGGGTGCACGATGAAGTCCGGCGTGGGCAGCGGCTGGCCGCGGTCGAGCCACATCTGCGGCATCCACGACCAGT
>CAYPFC010000269.1:1783-3971 GCA_964409815.1 uncultured Pseudobdellovibrionaceae bacterium | reverse complement strand
TGGAGTGGGGCTTGGGTTATAAGCGCGCCAAAAATTATATCCGAATGAATTTCTTCGAGGCGATGGGCTTCATAGACACGCAAGTCCGCGGGCGGGGGGCGACCAAGCTCAGGCCCTGGTTCTCGGGAGCGACGACCTAGTAGCATCGCTCCCGCACGGTCAGAACTAAACAGTGCCTTCCGGCGGACGCAGACCCTTCTTCTTGATCTTTTCCACCAAAGTCGTACGGTTCAACTTCAATAACAACGCCGCCTGATTGCGGTTCCAGCCGGTCTTCTCCAGAGCGCGCATGATCAGCGCGTTCTCGTAGTTATCGACCGCCGAATTGAAATCCACACCGTTCTCAGGAATATCCACACGCGCGGGATCCGCGTCGGGCTGAATCACACGGCGATACTTCTCGGGCAAGTCCATCACGTCGATCATCCCCGAACCCTTAAGAATCGACAACCGCTCGACCAGATTCTCGAGCTCGCGGATATTTCCCGGCCACGCGTAGTTGACCAGAAGCTGCATCGCCTCGGGAGTCACTCCCGTAAGCTGGCGGCCGCGCAGCCGGTTGAACGTCTGCATGAAGTGATGGAGCAGGAGAGGAATGTCGCCCTTGCGCTCGCGAAGCGCCGGGATGCGAATCGGAATCACGTTCAGGCGATAGAAAAGATCCTCGCGGAAATTGCCGGCCTCAACCGCCAGCTCGAGATCGAGATTCGTCGCCGCAATCACGCGCACGTTCGCGTTCAAAGTCTTTGTTCCACCGACGGGCTCGAACTTGCGCTCTTGCAACACGCGCAGAAGCTTCACTTGCAAATTGGGATTCATGTCGCCGATTTCGTCGAGGAACAAAGTGCCTTCCTCGGCCAGCTCGAAGCGGCCCGTGCGGTTCGCGATCGCGCCGGTGAACGCGCCCTTCACGTGACCGAAGAGCTCGCTCTCTAACAGCTCAGCGGGGATCGCCCCGCAATTGATCGGGATGAATGCTTCCTGAGCTCTCGCGGAGTTGAAGTGCAGCGCCTTCGCCACGAGCTCTTTTCCTGTTCCGCTCTCGCCCATGATCAAGACGGTCGAGTCGGTCTGAGCGACTCTCTCGATCATGCCAAGGACTTGCTGGATGGCTTCCGACTGGCCGATGATGTTGTCGAACTGGTACTTCGTGTGGAGCGCGTTGCGCAGATGCAGATTCTCGTTTTTGAGTTGGCTGTGCGAGAGCGCGCGGTCGACGAGAGACATGATCTCGTCGAGGTTGCACGGCTTCGTGACGAAGTGAAAGGCGCCTTTGCGCGTGGCCTCAACCGCGGTCTCGATGCTTGCGTGCCCGGTGAGGATGATCACCTGAACGTTGGTGTGAGTGGCGCGCAGTTTGCTCATCAGTTCAATACCGTCGCCGTCCGGAAGTCTTAAGTCGACGATCGCCAGGTCGATGGGCTTATCCATCTGGCTGACGGTCTCGGCTTCTTTCGCGGTCGAGGAGGTGATGACTTGGTAACCTTTACGGTCCAAGGCTCTGAAGAGTGCGGTTCTTAGGGAGGCTTCGTCGTCGACGATCAGAATTCTTTGTCCCTGCATTCGGCTCCTTCCTGGCTCCAAATGTAAGAAGTGGTGTTACTTCAATAGTACGGTTTCGCTTTTGGCGGTGTCAAATTTCGCCGTCAAAATCCCGTCAATCTGGTGGATGATCTAGCTCGGAAGAGCAATGATTGCCGTCGTCCCGGATCCAGTCTGGGAAAGAACTTCCAAGCTTCCTCCGTGCTCTCCAATAATAGTGAACGCCGTCGTGAGTCCCATCCCGTTGTAGATACTCGGATCTCGCGTCGTGAAGAGCGGGTTGAAGATCTGCGATTGGTGCTCTGGACGAATGCCCGATCCGTTGTCCGAGATCTTGATCGTTTGACGCTCGCTCGTCGCTTCGAGCTGGACTTCGATCAGTCCGGGAAAGAGCGGATCGGATTGGATCCGGTCGGTGATCGCATCCACGGAATTCTGCAATATATTACAGAGTGCCTGCGAGATCGCGTTTGCGCTGCCCCGGACGAGAGACTTCTTGCCCCGCTGAAACCGGATTTGGATCCCCTTGGATTTCGATTGCAACTCGATGAGCTTGATCGCCCGCTCTAAGACATCCCAAAGATCGATTTCGGTGAAATCCCCGAGGTCCTGTTTTCGCGCGAAGCTCAAAAGGTTTTGGACGATG
>CAYPFC010000269.1:0-1773 GCA_964409815.1 uncultured Pseudobdellovibrionaceae bacterium | reverse complement strand
CTGCTCCATCCCCTTGATTTCCGGGAACAGATCGTCACCTGCCTTTACGTCCATAAGGATCAGTTGCAGAAACGAGAGCATGCCGCCGAGCGGATTGTTAAGCTCGTGCGCGATGCTCGAGCCGATGGTTCCGAGCTCGGCAAGCTTGCTCGCGGCGACGATTCGGCGCTCAAAACGGACTTCGTGAGTGATGTCTCTCAGCAGCAGAAGCTGGACCGGTTGGTTGTCGTAAGTGAGACCCAGACGTTCGCCGACGACCTCGAACTGTTCGGTCTCCTTAACGCCCGTGCGGGCGTTACGAAAAGTAAACGGACTTTCGAGCGCGGGCGGAGGTTGGAACTCGTCGCCGAAGAATACGTCGAAGCAGTTCTTCCCGATGAGACTGCGGAAGCTGTGTTGCGCGCACGCCTGTTGGAACGCACGGTTGAGTTTTAGAATTTCAAATTCGTTCGTCGTGAGGCAGAGCGGATGCGGGATCGAGTCGAACGTCGCCTGCCACTGGGCTTTCAGGGTTTCGGCTTGCTCGAGCGTGTTCAGTCGCGAGAGCGCGAGCGCCAGCGCGTCGGTGAGCTCGTGCAGAAAGTCGACTTCGTCCGGATTGAACCGCTTCCCCTCGGGCTTTGCGTACAGAACCTGACCCTTGAGACCGTCGGTGCCGAAAGGGATGTCGATAGAAAGCACGCTCGCGCCCGTTTGTTGGTGAGCGAGCGTGCTCTGACTCGCGAAGCGCACGCGGATCCAGAGAAGATTCAAGCTTGCGCCCAAGATCTCGTTGAGTGTTTGTTCCATTTGCAAAATGGTGCCGGCGCGGTGAATTCCGAGGAGCGCTTTATGAAAGGCTTCGAGGCGCGTTTTCGTCTGCTCGAGCGTCTTGAGTGATTTTCTCAAGGCCTTGTGCCTTCGCTCGACGCGCGCTTCGAGCTCGTTGGTGAGGCGTTTAAGCTGCTGCGACTGATCTTCGAAGAGCTTTCCGAGCTGACGGCGTTGCGCGGATTCTCCGCTCGCCTCAAGCGCGGTTTTCAACTTGCTCTCGAGCTCGGGATCTTCGATCGAGTCGATCACGTCGAACACGCGGCCGTAATTGTTCCAGTGCAGAATGCGCGAAGGCGCAAGGCCTTCCGAGCTCAGTATCCAAAGAGAATCGGGCGAGGTCTCGGCGGCGTGCGAACAGAACTCGTCGAAGTCCGCGCCTCTCTGCGCTCCAAAGACGACGACCGCGGGCTTACGCTTATCGAGGTAGACCTTCGCCTCTTTGAAGTTCTTCACGGTGTCGGCGCCGAAGTCCATCGGAGTGGAGCGCGGCGGACCGACGATGAGTACGTCCGAGGTTTGCGACATTCTGAATGAAATTGTATCTGGAAATCAGCGGGGAGAGGCGTCCAGGAATATTTCGCGCATCCCTTGCTGGAAGCGCGGCCAGACGCTGGCTTCGGGGACTTCGTCTTGCTCCTCAATACAAATGACCGGGATGCCGTGGTCCCACCAGCCGTACTGGCTTAAGCTACCGGGAGTCGGGTAACCGATCTCGGGTTTCACTTCATAACCGCTCGACCGCGACAAACGTTGAGCGTCGCGAAGGCCCGGCTCTCCCGCGCAGACGACCATCGGTTTCCACGAGTGGCAGTGAATGATGAGACGGGGCGTAGTTTGCTGAATGAGATTTACGACCGCTTTGATTTCGGCCTCCGACGCGGGCTCGGGCCCGGGATTGTAACGTTCTTTCTCGGCGGTCGGGCTCCACGATTTCGAAGGGTAGTTGCGGTTGAGATCGAC
>CAYPFC010000268.1:900-3975 GCA_964409815.1 uncultured Pseudobdellovibrionaceae bacterium | reverse complement strand
CGAATACGGCTGCGTTAAATGCCGGCGAATAGAATCTCGACTGCGTCAAGTGAATGACCGACTGAGCCATGCTTGGGTCTCCTCATCTTGCATTCTGCAAGGTTGTAACATCCCTGTACAACACACCGCTGCTAACTCAAGAGTAGGAAGGAACTTGCGAAAAAATCAAAAGCTTTTTTCATCTTTCGCGAGAGACTAACCGAAACGCTCAGTTCATGAACATATTCGCGCGTTCATGTGTCATTTAAGATATTGAAATGACTGCACAAAAATACCGTCTTCCAGGCCGGCCGTCTGGACTCCGGTACGCCTCCGTTTTTTCCGATAAATTGAGCGTGGAATACCCATTATCGAAAGACGGAAATCCCAAGCGCCGTTTCTCCTGGAGAAGCGCTCTTGTCCTCGCGGTCAGTTTGGCGATCGCGGGGCTCGCATGGTCGGCCCTCTCGCCGACCGCGAGAATGACCGCGAGCCTGACGGGCGCTCCTGTTCCCGAATATCGCGTAGGCGAGAAATACATGCTCCGCTATCACACCTATGAAAACGGCGCGCTCCAGCCGATCACCTACGAATCGTGGACCATTACCGAGATCGGCAAAGACGATTACAAAGCCGTCAATGGCAACACCGTGGTTCGCCACGCGAAAAACCCGTTCTTGCCGCTCTTTGAAGTTTCATCGAAGGAAGATGAGACACAGCTTGTGCCCGAGTACAATGTGGTACACGGCCCGCTCGACATGATCTTCCCGTTAAAAGTCGGCGTCGGCTCGAAGAACAAAGTTACCGGAATGCGCAAGGACGATCCGCGCACCTGGGAATACGAATTCAATTGTGCGGTCACCCGCGAAGAGAAAGTCAGCGTCGAAGCCGGGACTTTCGATACGTTTCAAGTGGAGTGTCAGGAAGCCGGCAAGAACCATTACGCCGAGAAATCCATGAATTACGCTCCGGCCATCCATCAGATCGTCCGCCAAGAGCGTCGCATCTTCCGCGATGGCGTCCTGTTCAAGAAGCGAAACTACGAATTGGTGAAGTATGAGCTCTAAACTCTCGAAGCTGAAGCCAGGTCAAATGCTTGGGCCCTACCGAATCATCGCGCCCCTCGCCGAAGGCGGCATGGGGGAAGTCTACGAGGCGTTTGAAGACTCGCTTCACCGTCGAATCGCCATCAAGGTCGTCGCCGGCAAAGCGGAATCCGACCCGGACATGCTCGAGCGCTTCAAGAACGAAGGCCGCACTCTCGCGAAGCTTCAACACCCGAACGTCCTCGCCGTTTACTCCTTCGGCGAATTCGAGTCCATGATGTACATGGCGACCGAGTTCATCGACGGGTGGTCGCTCGATCGATTTCTTCTGCAAAGTCCCTGCAGCATCCGGGAGCTGCTGAAGCTCTTCGCGCAAATGCTCGAGGGGCTGGAAGCGGCCCACCGCCAAGGAATCGTTCACCGCGATATCAAGCCGTCCAACATCATGATCGATCGCCAGCACGTCGCGAAGCTCGTCGACTTCGGAATCGCGAAAGCGCACAACGAAGCGGTCAGCATACAAACTTCGGTGAACGCCGTGATGCGAACCGCAAATTACCTCGCGCCGGAAGTGACACGCGGATTTCCCGCGACGGCTCGCTCGGATATCTTTTCGATGGGGCTCGTACTCTACTACCTGCTGACCGGAAAGACGCCGTTCACCGGAGCGAATTACCTGGAGGTTCTTGAGAAAATACGAAACGAAGATCTCCATTTCCAAGGTGTATTCGAAGCGCTTTTGCCCGCGCCGCTTAAAGCGATGCTCTCAAAAATGACCGCAAAGCGGCCCGAAGATCGCTACGGCAGCGCGCGAGAGATCTTAAACGAACTGGGTCAAATTAATTTCGACAATCTTCCCGATGAATTGTTGCATCCCGTATCGACCTCCGCGATCCTCAATAATTTCCCAGAGGTAAAGATGAAGTGCGAACAAGAAGGGTTCGACAGCGGCGAGGTTCGATTTATCGTGAATCTCGCCGCCGGACTCGAAACCGGAAAAGTCTCTGAAGACAAAACGATGGTGAGTCAGAACGATGCGAAAATCACAATTTCCGAATCTTCGCTCGATGCGGCGATCGAGCGCTACCGCGGACTGCGGACCCGTCTCTTGAAGCGCGTGACCTCCAGCAACCGGCTCAGCGCCGATCTCCGCCTGCCCGCTCTCTCGAGTCCGGCCGTTCGCTGGGTGGGTGCCGCGCTCGCGGTCGCTTTGGTCGCGCTGTTCATCCAATCCACGTTTCGTCCGGAGCGCTACCTCGCCAGCATCGTGACGGAAGCGCCCCTCCCCTCCTTTAAGGTAGGGCAAAAGCACATCCTTCGCTTTAGCGGAACCGAAGACGAGAAAATAACCCCGCTCGCGTTCGAGGACTGGACGATCACTGAGGTGACCGCGTCCGAGTATCGCGCGAACTGGGAGCATCGTCGTGTCCGCCGTCACCTGAATCCTTTCCTGCCGCTGATCGAGGTCTCGAGTATCGAAGACGGAGAGGTTCAAGTGCTCGAACGCAACGATATCTCGGGCGATCCCAACGTGCTTTTCCCGCTAAAGATCGGCTCGATGTCGAAGAACCACGTGAAGGGACAAGGGATGGACGGACTCACGTGGGAGTTCGACTTCCGCTGCATCGTCGTCGGAAAGGAAGCCATCACCGTCGAAGCCGGAACGTTCGATACCTTCCGAGTGGAATGCGTAGAGGCCGGCGAAAAGCATCACGTCGAGAAAACCGCATACTACGCGCCCAGCATCGGCTACATCGTCAAGCAAGAGCGCCGTTTTCACCGCAATCGCGAGATTCGTAAACGAAAATCCCTGGAGCTTATCAAGTACGAGCTTTGACCGGGCAGAAGTTGGAGGCCGTGTGAACAAATCCGGATTTAGCCTCATTCAAGTTTTAGTCGCGATCGGTGTGGGCACGGCTTTCATGCTCGCCATGATGACCATGTTCGAAAATCAGCGTCGAGAGGGCGCGAGACTCGAGACCAAAGTTCGCCAACTCGGCCTTCTTCAGGATCTGCGCGTGCAAATTCAGACGTCCGTCGGATGCCAGCA
>CAYPFC010000268.1:0-890 GCA_964409815.1 uncultured Pseudobdellovibrionaceae bacterium | reverse complement strand
TCAGTTCCCGCTTCGGGCACGATTCCACTCTCGTTTGACCTGACTCCACTTTCCGCCACCGACCCCAACATTGAGGCGGGCTCGGATGCTTCCGACGGATTCTTGCACGTCAACTCCGTCGAGCTCCGCAATCCCACGACCATTGCGACCGATGCCGCCACCGGCGCCCGTACCCTGCTCGGAGACCTCTATCTTTCGCTGACCGGGACGAAAACCGGAGCCACGGCGATGAAAGAAAGCTACGCCGGGAAGTTGATTCTGAACGTGAACTCTTCGAATGGAATCACGGACTGCTCATCCATCGGCGCGCCGACACCACCCGCGGCCTCACCGGCGGGGGCGGCTGGACGGCTGTGCTCATATTCCCGACAGACTGCGGGCTTCGGGGGATCTTCTCCGCCCTGCTGCAATGCTTCGACCGAAGACTCTTCGTGCGCGAACGCGGGAACGTTCACTCAGAATCGGTCAACGTTTGATCGATACGTCTGCCTTTGCACTCCGAAATAGGCCGCAGGCTCACGCGATGTTTTCGCCCGCGCGGTAAACGCCGCAAACGGGATGGCGGCCGACGGAATAGAAAAGCTCGCGCCACGACCCCTCAAGAATCGCGAAGTCGCAGGACTTGCCCTCCTCGAGTGAGCCGGTCTCGTGCGCTTGTCCCAAAGCCCAAGCGCCGCCCAGGGTAAAGGCAGTCAGCACCTCGGGAAGAGTCATTTTCATCTCGATGCGCGCGAGCGCGCCGACCAGGGACAGATCTTGCGTGGGACTCGTGCCCGGGTTGAAATCCGTGCTCAGCGCCACTCTCGCGCCCGCGTCGATCAGCGCGCGCGCCGGCGGATATTTCATTTTCAAATAGAAGTCCGAAGCCGGCAGCAGAACGGCCGTCGCTT
>CAYPFC010000267.1:0-3983 GCA_964409815.1 uncultured Pseudobdellovibrionaceae bacterium | reverse complement strand
AAGAGGCGGCGGCCGAAGCTCTTCGTCGCCGTGCCGAAGCTCAGCGTCGCGCGGGTGCGTATCCCGGCGCGGGCGCGAAGACCGCGGGCCGCTAGTAAACCGTTCTATTAAATTCGAATTGTTTTTGTGAATGCCCTGCCACTCCCTCCCCCCGGTAGGGCATTCTTTTTTTAAGTTTTGGGAGGCTGAGCTTACGAGCTCTTTTGGCGACGCAGGCGATTGTACTCGCCGATGCCGTAGTGGCCGTAGATCTTGGCGCGCAACATGTCTTGGACGTCCTGAACGAGGTCGACCTTCAAGACTTCGTGCATGCGTTGCGGGATGTGTCCGGTCTTCATGAGTCCCGACCAATAAAAGTCGACGACGTCGCGGACAAAAGTTTCGACGGGCTGATCATCGTACAATCCCGAATGAAGGTGCTCCTCAAAGACTTGGTAGAGCGGATCTTCACTGTGAGTGGACATGTCCCACCCCTTTCAGATATCTTTTCGGAGGCTCGGGGGGAAAATGAGAGTCTGGACCGTATCAGAATTAGACAACGTGGTCTCGTCCATTAAGCCGTTGATCGGGACGCGCCTTCAGGAGATCCAGACCTCCGACGAGGATCTCGTTCTGGGCTTCTACTCTCAGGACGGTATGCTCTGGCTGTGGATCGATTTAAGCGCGCTCCGGCCGTGCTTACTGCCGTGGGCCGAGCTGCCCCTGCACATTCCCTCCCGAAAGAATCCGCTCAACCTGTTCCTTAGGGCGCACTTTCGCGATCGCGTGCTGCGCGCGGTGGAGCGACCTGAGCATCAGGGGCGCGTCGTGATTCTGAAGTTCGGCAAAGAAGATGGAGAGGCGGAGATCGAGGTTCGCCTTTTTCCTCACGGGCGCAACGTACTGGCGCGCGCGGGAGAGAAAAAGATCGCGTGGCAAAAGCCGAAAGCGCTGAGCGAGCCCGGCGGGGCGCCCGCAAGCGACGAGAAGATGCGTGGCCTGGAGGAGTTGAGGCGCGAATGGCAGGCGATACGCTCGAAAAAAGGAGTCGCAAAAACCGGCAAGGACGTGAAGGGCCGGATCGAAAATGAGCTGGCCAAGAAAGTCAAGGCGATCCAGAAAGTGGAAGAGGAGCTGGAGCGCAAGCGCGATCAGCCGTGGAAAAAAGTCGGCGATTGGCTGAAGGCGCATCAGACGCTCGACGTTCCCAAAGAGTGGGAGCCGTTCGTCGACCGCCGTCGTAAGCTTTCGTGGAATATCGAGGAGTGCTACGGGCGCGCCCGCGATCTCGAGGGAAAGATCTTCGGCACCGAGAAGCGTCTGGAGCTGCTGCGCGAGGAAGTCGCGCGACTCGAAAAACGCAAGGGCGAGCCGCTCAAAGCCGGCGCGCTCGAAGCTCCCAAACTTACGCCGCCGATCGCGCCCGGAGAGGCTCAGGGCAGGACGTTACGCATTAGCGATGAAATTTCCGTAATGGCGGGGAAAAGCGCCGCGGACAACCTGAAGCTGCTACGGAAAGCGCGCGCTTGGGATTGGTGGTTTCACCTCAAGGACGTCCCGAGCAGCCATGCCATCTTGTTTCGCAATAAGAACACCGCCGTGACGGAAGGGGTGGTGCAGCAAGTCCTCGCCTGGTACGTGCGCCTACACCTCGGCCAAAAGTTCAAGCAGCATTCGGGAGAGAAGTTCCACGTCCTCATCGCCGAGTGTCGCTTCGTGCGACCCATCAAGGGCGACAAGTTGGGACGCGTAACCGTGCACAACGAGCGCCAGGTGACCTACCAGATTCCTTGACTCTCCATTCTAGAGTTTTAAAATTTACCCAGAGTTTTACAGCTTTGGGGGAAAGATGATTGAAGTCCGCAATCTCTCCAAGAACTATGGCGATCGTCCCGCCATCGTGGGCTTGAATTTTTCCGTGCGCAAAGGCGAAGTCGTCGGGTTCCTCGGGCCGAACGGCGCGGGCAAATCGACGACGATGAAAATCCTCACGGGCTACATGGCGCCCAGCTCGGGCAGCGTCCAAGTCGCCGGCTTTGACGTTTTCGAAAACCCGATCGAGGTGAAGAGAAGGATCGGCTACCTTCCCGAAACGCCGCCGGTTTATCAAGACATGTTCGTTGGAGACTATTTAAATTTCGTAGCCAACCTGAAGGGCGTGGATCGCTCGCGCGTGAAGAGCCTGGTGGATGGCGCTCTTGACAAGACCAGCCTTGGCGACGTGCGAGGCCGGGTCATTGGCAATCTTTCGAAGGGATACAAGCAGCGCGTGGGACTCGCGCAGGCGCTCGTGTCGGACCCCGAGATTCTGATCCTCGACGAGCCGACCGTGGGCCTAGATCCCAAGCAGGTGGCCGAGATGCGGCAGCTCATTCGCCAACTCCGCGGCCACCACACGATCGTTTTGTCGACGCACATTCTTCCCGAGGTTCAGGCGAGCTGCGAAAAGGTGATCATCATCAACCGCGGACAAATCGTGGCCGAGGACTCGCTCGAGGGGCTTTCGCGCCGGATGTCGGGCGGAGGCGCTTCGGTCAGCGTGCGCGTGCGCCGCAACCAAGAGGCGATCGCGCGCGGCTTGCAATCCGTCGAAGGCGTTCGTCGAGTGACGAACCTCTCGAATTTGATCGAGGTTGAAACCGATGGCGGAGACGCCGCGGTCGAAGGCATCGCGGGCTACGTCGTCGGACAGGGAGCGGGATTGTTGGAATTGAGAGTCCAGTCTCTCGCGCTCGAGGACATTTTCATTAAACTCACGTCCGCGCAAGCGGCTCACTAAGAGGAACCAAAAGATGCGAGCGATTTTAACGATTGCCGGAAAAGATCTTCGCGGGCTTCTGACGAGTCCGCTTTTTTACGTGATTTCTGGATTGTGTGCGTTGCTCTGGAGTTATTCGTACATGCGTAACCTCCTGATGTTCGCCGAGCGTTCGCGCGCGTTCATGCAGCCCGGGATGGACTCTGGAATGAACCTTCAACAGAACGTTTTCCTATCGCACATCGCGCAGGTGAATTTGCTCTTCGTGTTCTTTATCCCGGCGCTGACCATGCGCCTGCTCGCCGAGGAGAAGAAGATGCGCAGCTACGACTTGCTGCTGACCTCGCCGATCTCGGCCACGCACATCGCCCTCGGGAAATTCCTCGCGGGGTTCGGCGCCGTGGCCGCGCTCACCTTTATCTCGTTCCTCTACCCTCTCGGCACGCGGCTCGTGGCGGATTTTCCGATGGCGCCCCTGTTCACGGCGTACCTGGGAGTGCTGCTAGTCTCGGCGGCGTACGTGGCCGTGGGCTTGTTCGCGTCGTCCTTGACCGAGTCGGTGATGCTTTCCGTGGTGATGGGGCTGATCTTCAACATTCTTTTGTGGTTCATTTCGCAAGGCTCGGGCCAGGAGGCGACGACCTGGTACTCGCCCGTGCTCGAGTACATCGCTCTCGGGCAGCACTTCTTAAGTTTCATCATGGGCGCGATCAAGCTCAACTCGATGGTGTTCATGCTGAGTCTCATCGGTCTTTTCATCTTTCTGACTCAACGGGTGATTGAGTCGTCGCGGTGGAGGTAAGCCATGAGTAAGTGGGCGAAGATTTCTTATCTTGGCGCGTTCCTGGCGATCATCGTGTCGGTCGCGCTGCAATTCATGTTCGGCATGTGGGTGAACCTGAACACGGCGCTCGTCGCGCTCGCGGGCGCACTAGTCGCGCTCGCGATTTTCCTGGATTGGAAGCTGTACTGGGATTTCCTCACCATGCGGACCACGAAGCACGGGATGAACATGGGGGCGATGATCGTCCTCGTACTGACGCTGCT
The DNA here is from genome assembly GCA_964409815.1 of uncultured Pseudobdellovibrionaceae bacterium. GTDB lineage: Bacteria > Bdellovibrionota > Bdellovibrionia > Bdellovibrionales > UBA1609 > JALHOQ01. Next base: position 199 of record CAYPFC010000267.1, on the reverse strand, counting down.
CGTGTGCCTGAACTACCTGGCGAACCGGCACAACAAAACTTGGGACGTCACGAAAGAGCGCCTGAACTCGCTTTCCGAGCAGAGCGAAAAAGTGCTGAAAGGCCTAGAGAGCGACTTGTTGATCAAGGTTTTCTACCGTGGCCCGGCGGCGACCGAGGAGCGCCAGCGCCTCAAGCAGAATCTCACACTCTTCCAGTCG
>CAYPFC010000266.1:0-4004 GCA_964409815.1 uncultured Pseudobdellovibrionaceae bacterium | reverse complement strand
CGCACTCTGAATAACTTGATCTTGCGCGCGTGGAACGAAGGGCTCGCGGATTTTTACGGTGCCGTCTACACCGAGAACCCGGGATTCTTCGTCGAGTCGCTGCCCATGCTCGGCAGCGCGCGCACGCTCACCGAGGAAGTGAAGCTCCTCGGCACGAAGGCCGAATGGATCGGGCTCTCGCAGGGCGTGCAGAAGCCTTCGGAGCTTGTCGGCTACGCGTACGCGCAAGGCTCGCTGCTCGCGCGCTTGATGTACCAGGTGGCGAGCTCGCGCGCGGAGTCTCCGCAGGCGTTTCTCGCGCGAATCCTGAAGCGGCTTCAGCGCGTGCCGGAGGGGATTCTGCCCACGTACGACGTGGAAGTGATGAACACCGAAGATATCGTTCCGTTCTTGCTCGACGGCTTTCCGTTCAATCGCGCTTCGTGCGCGGCCATGAATAAGGCGCTCTCGAAAGACATGTTGCTGGGGAGATTTCCCGAATGCAGGTAGCGCTCGCGGTTCTTTTGGTGTTGGGAGTGACAGGAGTCGGGGCCGAGGAGGTCGCGCGTGCGGCGGGTGGCTCGGCTATGGGCGCATCGTCGGCCGCCAGCGAGCCCTCTTCGAAAACCGTATGGAATCTCGGCACCGGGCTCGAGGCGCGCTTACAGCGCGACGTGAATCCCGACTATGCCGAGCCGGCCGCGCTCGGGCAGCTCTTTGTGCGCGCCGACTTCGGTCCTTGGGGCGCACAAGTCGAAGTTTCGGAAGAAACGCGCAACACGAGCGCCGGCGCGATGCAGGTGGATTCGCGGTCGTTGAACCTCGCGGCTTGGGGCCGTTACACGTTCGGGCCTGAGCGTAGATGGCGGCCGTTTTTAGGAAGCGGCCTTGGTATCTACATGGACCGTGTGAGTTACTCGTATGGAAGCGCTTCGACCGAAAAGTATGGTGAGCGCTATTATTGGGGTGTCGGCGCCGGGATCTCGCGCGCGTTCTGGGAGCACCTGCTTGTTGAGCTGGAGGGGCGCGCCGCTCTGGTTGAAGACCGCAAAGACGCCGTGTTCTCGGCGTTCTTGCGCGTGGGCCTTCGCATTTAGCTTGGGATTAACCTCAAACAAAAATTATTTAATCTCCGTTTGGCATGAGATTCTCGTAACGCAATGTTTCGATCCCGGGATCGAAACATTGCGTCGTAGGACGGCGGTCGATAGTATCCGGGCGTGGGCGATTCGGTAGACTCCAGTTTCTTTTCAGCATTACGTGCCGTCGTATGCTTCATCCGGGCGGACGGACAAACTCATGCTAAGGAACGTGAAAGGTTTCTCACTTTGCTCAACGGCTATGGGGTTTCGCGCTCCGAGCGTCGAAAATTGGAAGACGATTTCTCAAATCCGCCGTCGCTCGAAGAGGTCTTTCGCGATATTTACCGAGCCGAAGATCGTGATCGCCTTTTACGCTGGGCGCGGAGCTTAGCGAATGCGGATGGTCAGGTTTCTGGATCTGAGCGGCAGATGCTCGAGCGACTCGAACGACTGGTGAAGGACTCGACTGGCGTGAATCATCGTGAAATGGCGCTCTCCTTACTTGAGCTCGAAAGACAGAACCGCACGTGGACCGAACTCGAGAGGTTCGCCAAAGAGATGTATCGGCCGGCCAGTTTTCGGGAAATCCTATTTCCAAGTGCAATCTTCGCGAAAGGCCTGGGCTCGACGAACCGTTATATCTTTTGGTTCACGGTATTCATTCTGTTAGGTTGGGCGCTGACGTCGCTGCTCTAAAAAATAAAAACGCCGCTCTCTCAAGCGGCGTTCATTAAATCCGAATTTCTAAATCGCGTTACTGGACGATCTTCTGAACGATCGCCGACTTCGTATTGGCTTCTTTCATGAACTGAGCGCGGAAGTCGTTTGCTGATTTCGAATTGTTGAATAATCCGACGAGAACGCGGTACCAGGTGCGACCATTGACGTTCGCGGGCAGGTAGAACGAGTTCCAGCCTTTGCCCTTGAGGCCGGCCGCGTGCTCTTTCGCTTCTTTCTCGTCCGCGTAGGAAGCGACCTGAACGGTGTACTTGCCGATCGCGCTCGACGCGACGGAAGGTAGCGCGCTCGAGGGCTTGCGCTCTTCTTTCATGCCGTCGGTCGGAGCTTCGTCATGCGAAACCTTCTCGGCGGCTTTCGAGGGAGCGGGAGCCGGTGCGTGGTGAGCATCCGCAGCTTTCGGCGCGGGCTTCGCGGCCGGAGCCGGAGCCGCGTGGTGAGGATCTTCGTGCGCGGCTGCGGGGGCGGCGTGCGCGGGAGCTGCGTGAGCGTCTTTCTTGGCGCCACGCTCGTAAGCCTTGTAACCATCCGCGGATGCGGGCTCCGCGTGACCGTCGACCGGCTTCGGAGCCGCATGTGCCGCGGGTGCGTGGCCGTGATCGCCGTGATCGGCGGGCTCACGAGCGGATTTCTCTTTGTTTACGAATTCCTCGGTGAGGCTTTCGACTTCCTGCTCGCTGATTTTCTCGTCATGGCCTTCTTCGCCATGTTCGCCCGTGGAAGCAACGCCGCGCTCGGCTTTGTAATCGCCTTCGAGCGCCAAACGACGATGATCGCTGTCACTGACTTGCTTGCCGACGAATGTGCCGACAGAGAACGAGAGCAAGGAGATAAAGAGTACCAGTACCACCTTGACCAAAGTATCGGCCTTCGAGCTGCCTTTTTCTGCGGACATGATTTTCCTCCACACGGATAATAAAATTCTAGAGCAGTTCGGGTTGGCGGGTCAACCTACCCTAAGCCTTGACATCGGCAGAGAAGCCTTATTCATAGAGGGTGTATGCAGAATCTCGACCTAACTCAGGCATTGAAAACCGCTCAGAGGGCCGCTGAGGCCGGACGGCAAGTCCTGATGCACTACTTCGGTCAACTGAAGAAGGTCGAGGAGAAAGCGCATCTTGGTCTAGTCAGCGAGGCCGATCTCGAGAGCGAAAAGGTCATAACGCGCGAGCTTCAGGCGGGCTTCCCGGATATTCCCGTACTCGGTGAAGAAGGCGCGTTTCTCACGCGTGACGAGCACGTCAGCTCCACGACTTGGGTCGTGGACCCGCTCGACGGGACGACCAACTACGTACATGGCTTTCACGTATTCTGCATCAGCATCGGCCTGCAGTGGCAGGGCGATCTCGTCGCGGGGTTAATCGACGTACCGCTGATGAATAAGACTTACAGCGCCGCTAAAGGCATGGGAACGTTCGCGAACGGTGAGAAACTCTCGGTTTCGAAAACCGGAGCGATCAAGGATTCCCTGCTCGCGACCGGATTTTTTCCCGACAACACCTCGGCGCTGAAAGAGCAGCTCAAGATCTTCTCGGACCTGGTCTATCAAGCGCGCGGAATTCGCCGTGCGGGCGCGGCCGCGTACGATCTGGCGCTCGTGTCGGAAGGTGTATTCGACGCGTTTTGGGAACCGAATCTTAAGCCCTGGGATGCGGCGGCTGGAGTTGTTCTCGTGCGCGAAGCGGGTGGCGTCGTTTGGAACTACCAAGGTGAAGATTACAAGCTCGGCGATAAGACGCTCATGAGCGGCGGTCGCGAGCTCTGCACGGTCCTCAAAGAGCGCATTTCGAAGCTCTATAAAGTCTAAGAAAATCTCAAATTGACCGTATCATCTTGAGACAGATGGACGTCGAACCGTCGGTGGTCGCGGCACCCGCCGTACCCTGTCTGCAAGGTTAAGAATTCCGAGTAAATTCCGATAAGAAATACGTACTTAGACTCAATCGGAACGTATGGTGCGAATGTCGAGCGGCGGAAGAATTCAATCTATATTCTTCACGGGATTTCTCCTTGCGGCATCGTTTTACCATCCTTTCTCCGTCGCACAATCCGGGCCTGCGGCGCTAAACATCAGCGGCGGTTTGTTTCTTCCGAGCGGCACGCCGGTTACAAACGCTTCGGTCAATTTTAAAATTGAAGTCTTAGATCCGGGCGCGACCTGCGTTCTCTATTCCGAGAATCACCTGGGCGAGGATCTTTCGAACA
>CAYPFC010000265.1:306-4025 GCA_964409815.1 uncultured Pseudobdellovibrionaceae bacterium | reverse complement strand
CCGTGGTCGTCTATCCGCACGATGCCCTTCTCCTCGGCGGGAGCGAGCGCGGCCAGATCCCAAAAGGGTTGCGCGCGCTCATTCACGAATCGGCCGTACTGCCCGGGGTTCCAAACGTCCATGATTACCTTTTGTCCCAACTTGCCTCATGAAGCAACTGGTGAGAGCCTGTAAACGGACGGGGACCACTTTGAAAAAGCCGACTCAAGCTCAGATCATCCTGCTCGTACTCCTCGCGCTCAGCGCCGCCATCTACGGGTCGCTGCTTCACGTTCCGCAACTCAATTGGGACGACGACTCGAACATCTTCAAGAATCCCTATTACCTCGCCGGTTACTGGCTCCCGTTTTGGAGCGAAGCCTACTTCGGCCTTTACGTTCCCGTGACGAGTTTCGTGTGGGAGGTCGCGTTCGTGATCGGCGGAGGCACGACGCCTCCGTTTCGCGTTCTGAATCTGCTGCTGCACGGGGCGAATATCGGGCTCGTGTATCTTCTCTTGCAGGGGCTCGCGCGCCGCTGGAGCTTGAACGGCTGGGCGACGCTTATCGGTGTCGCGCTTTTCGCGCTTCACCCGTTGCAGGTTCACACGGTGGCGTGGATCTCGGGAGGAAGGGACCTGCTCGCGGCGTTCTTTTCGTTCGCGGCGCTGCTCGTGTACTTCGGAAAGCCGCGGTTGTTCTCTCTGGCCTCGCTGCTTTTCATTTTCGCGACGCTTTCGAAGCCGTCGGCGGTCATTTTGCCGGCGATGGTGCTCGTCCTCGAGGTTCTTTTCAACGGCAAGCCCGATAAATTAAAGACCGTCAAGCTCGGAATCTGGTTCCTCTTGAGCGTCGCGGTCGTCATCGTCACGAAGGCCGCGCAAGAGGAGTTCCTCGCGCAGGATTTCAGCGTGTTTCAGCGCGCGATGATCGTGCTCGACACGTACAGCTTCTACATTCAGAAGTTTTTCTTCCCGTACCCGCTCTCGGCGAACTACGCCCGCACGCCCGAAGCCGCGCTCGCCGATCCCGACATGATTTGGTCCGTGCTGCTCGGCTTCGGATTTCTCGCGGGGCTCGGCGTTCTCGCGTGGCGCGCGGACAAGCGCTACTCTCTCATCGGCGTCTGGATGCTCGCGCTCCTTCCCGTGAGCGGCATCGTCGCGTTCGGGTTTCAAAAGATCTCGACCGTGTCCGATCACTACATGTACTTTCCGATCGCGGCGCTCTCGGCGCTGACCGCGTTTATCCTTTCGCGCATCGATTATCCGAAAGTCCACGCGGCGGCGCTCGGGCTCCTTATTCCGACGCTCGCCTACGCGAGCTACGAGCGCACGCACGTCTGGCGCAGCGACGAGGCGTTCTTCACGGACATGAAGCGCACGGCGCCCGAGTCCTACTCAACGGCGATGGGAATGTCGGTCCTCATGTGCGTGAACGAGAAGAATTATGACGAAGGCGTGCGCTGGACCGAGATCGCCTTGAAGGCGCGGCCCCTCGACATCATGGCGCTCGCGAACCAGGCCTACTGTTTCCTGCACGCGCGCAATTACTTCCGCGTGATCGAGCTCGAGTCCTATCTCGGCCAGCTCGATCTCGATTACCTCGAGGAAAAGCAGCCGACCGCGTACTCGAGTTTTCTCGCGTCCGTCGGAACGGCGTACATGGAGCAGCAGGATTACGAGGACGGGTTCCAGTTCCTGTGCGAGGCGTACCGGGTGAAGCCGGGAGAGCCGAACCATCTCAAGAACCTGCAAATCGCGGCCAAGATTCTTGAAGATCATAAGCTCAACCCCGATTGCGAGACGCCGACTATGGACGATGAGGACCCGGGCGAGCCCGACGGCGCTCCCGAAGAGCCGGCGCAGGAAGTTTGGCCCGACCAGCCCGCCGATCCCGACGACGAGGACGAGGAGCCGAGCGCGGACTAAGAACGGCGCTTGTCTAGGCTTTCCACGCCTCCGCCCCCTTTAAATTCGCTCTCACGTGGCATACGGTTCGCTATATCTAATCTATATGAGAACCCTCGCTATATTGATCCTAATAAGCTCCCAGGCGGCTTTCGCGAGCGTTTGGCAAGAGCTGGAGCAAGGCCACGGCAACCTGAAGATGGGCTACGTGAGAGACGTAAAGCCCTCGGGAAACGACATCCTCGTCGAAATTCGCGGCGAGGACGCGCTCGGAAATCCCGCGGTCATCTCGGGAAAACTCTGTCTGACGACCCCGCAAAACGTGACCGAAGAGATGCGCGCCGTCCACTACAAGATTCAGTACGACAAAGTGAACGATGCGAAGCGCTCGAAGTCGCTCGTCGAGTATGGCCAGCGCGGCGTATGGGGCGGTTGCCTCGTCGTTTTATGATTTTTTGCAGGTGAGAAAAATCCGCTCTCGCCGGAATGACAATCCATCCGACCAAGTGAACTCGAAGCGCATCCACGTCGGCCGCTTTTTCATCGGCACGGCGAGGTGCTCGTTCCAAGTCTTGCAATCCGGAAAATTCAGGTCGTAAACGATGGTCTTCGCGGTCATGCGGCCGACTTCGGGGGCCTCGTAGCTCACGTCCGCGCAGAATTCCGAGCCGGGCATCTTGTAAACGCGAACGATGTCGCTCTCGTCGTTGAGCTCGACCTCCAAGCCTTGGCCTATCTTGAGAGCGGGATTGAAATCGGAGCTCCGGCAATAAAGAGTCGCCGCCGAGACCTCAAGTCCCGCGAGCAAAACCCCTATTAGCAACGGAAAGCGCACCTGAACCCCCGATCTCCGCCTGAAATTGTCACCCATTTCGGCTAAAACGCAATCCCTTCGATCTCGCGTTGGTCTTGGCTTTGCTCTGGTACCCTCTTCGGATTCCTGCGTGGAGATTTATATATGCCTCAAATGACTAAAGGTCTTTTAGTGCTGATGTGTATCGTCGTTCTGGCGACCGACGTGGCGTGCTCTAAAAAAGGGAGCTCGAAGCGCGGCAGCGTAGCGAACCCGACGACGAACGGCGCGCCCCAAGGCGGACAGGACGGCGATGAGCCGCCTCCCTCCGACGACGGCGGCGGCGACGAGTTCGGCGACGAGCAAGGCCCTCCCGCGGCAGGCGTTCCTCCCGTACAACCTGAAGGCTACGGCGTGACCGACCTGACTCCGCACCCGGAAGAGGGAGGAGGCACCGTGATCACGGGTGGACAACCCGAGGGCGACGGTCTTGACGAAATCTTGACCCATCCCGATGTGACGAACGTGAATGGCGACGGTCCCTCGCGCAACCAGGAATGTGGAACGGCATATCGCCGTAACTCTCAAGAGTGGTTCCCGGGCCTGCCGTATCCTCCCGCACAGCAGCGAATCTGCACGGGCGGCAAGGTCGGCGAAGTCGCGGAAGAGAATCTATATAGATGTGACGCCGGCGAAGGTTACTTGTTCACCGACGGCCGCCAAGACGGCTTGATGGCGCTCGCGGTTGAGCGTTTCAACAAGATCCCGGCTCAGCTTCAGCGCGGCAGCCGCGAGCTTGCCGCTCAGACCGGCGCACGCCTCTATCTGAGCGCGATGGGCGGCGAAGACTGGTCGTACCGCTTCGCCGATTCTGACACGGTGTTGCTGCGCGACGGTGATAGCTGGACGCTCGGCGGCGTCAAAATCGAGGCGATCCACACGCCCGGTCACACGCCGGAACACCTCATCTTTCGGGTCACGGATACCGAAGCCACCGACCAGCCGTTCGCGTTGTTTACGGGGGACTGCCTGTTCGCT
>CAYPFC010000265.1:0-229 GCA_964409815.1 uncultured Pseudobdellovibrionaceae bacterium | reverse complement strand
CCGGTCACGGCGCGGGAAGCGTCTGCGGGAAGTCGCTCGGCTCGGTGCCAACCAGTACGCTCGGCTACGAGAAGCTGACCAACCCGGCGTTCCAGTTCGATGACGAAGCGGTGTTTGTCGCGTGGTTACTGCACGATCAGCCGGAAGCGCCACCGTATCTGGCGCAGATGAAGCGCGTCAACCGTGACGGCGCGGTGCTGCTGGAAACGCTGGAGGCTCCGCTGCCGAT
>CAYPFC010000264.1:0-4026 GCA_964409815.1 uncultured Pseudobdellovibrionaceae bacterium | reverse complement strand
AAGGTCATACAAGCCGTTCGTCAGAAGGGCACTCCTGGGCTCGCCGGCATTTGGACCGATGAGCATAAGCTGGTCGAAGCCGCCCGCAAGATGCGCGAGAGCGGCGTAGAGAATTTCGAGGCGATCTCGCCGTTTCCGCTCCACGGAATCGACGACGCCATGGGAATTCCGCGCTCGTTCATTCCTTGGGTCACGTTCATCTTCGGTCTCGCCGGGTTCCTTGCGGGAACTTGGCTGACCTGGTGGACGTCGTCGCAGGACTGGCCGCTGATCATCGGCGGTAAGCCGATGTGGTCGCTGCCCGCGTTCGTTCCGATCATGTTCGAGTGCACGATTTTGCTCGGGGCTTTGAGCTCGGTCGGCGCGCTCTTGTTCATGGCGGGGATGCCCGCGGTGGATCCGCCGATCATCGATCCGGCGCTCTCCAGCCACAAATTCGCGCTCTTCATTCCGGAAAACGCCAAGGGCTACAACGCCGCGGCTTGTGAGAAGCTGATGCGCGACTCGGGCGCGGTCGAGATCAAGAAGACGGAGTTTTAAATGATGAAGCGTTTAACTCTCACACTCTTAGGTTTAGGAGTTCTGGCCGGATGTAACGCCGGTCCGAACCGCACGAACATCGAAGTGATTCAGAACATGATGGATCAGGTCAGCGTGAAGTCGCAGGACTGGAATCCGGCCGAAGGCGATAAGGGCCAGATGCGTATGCCGCCGGAGGGCGCGATCGCGCGCGGGCACGCTCCTTATAAATACGCCGACGATCCGGGCGGCGCCGAACGCGACGTGAATCCGCTTGCCGGCGATCGCTCGCCCGAGATGCTGACGTTTGGCCGCAAATACTACGACATTTATTGCACCGTTTGCCACGGAGCGGATGGCGCGGGCGCGGGGCCGGTGGCCGAGCAGATGGCGGTGAAGCCGCGCAACCTCGTATCGCCGGAAGCTTTGGCATATACCGATGGCCGCATATACTACGCGATCACCGCCGGCCGCGGGGTAATGGGTAGCTACGCGAGCCAAATTCCCGATGTTAAGACTCGTTGGGCGATTGTGAATTACGTTCGCAGTCTGCAGAAGAAATAAGGACGAAGTAAAATGGGTGCAGCAGCAACTACAGCTCCAAAAGTGACTCCGGGACCTTTGAACGTCAGCCCGAAGATCAAGACGGTGAGTGCCGTGTTGATGTTCTTAGGGTTGGCCGCGTTCATCTTCACTCTTACGAAGGATAAAGACCGCGCGTGGATCGGCGGCTTGTTCTTCGCGAGCATCCAGCACATCTCGAAGGCCGGTTGGTCGGTCAACATTCGCCGTTTTTCCGAGGCATTGACCTCGTTCTTGCCGGTGGCGTTCGTCGGCGGATTGGTTCTGCTGGCGGGCGGGCACTCCTTATATGAGTGGATGGACAAGGCGCACGTGGCGGGCGACCATTTGCTCGAGCATAAGTCGGGATACTTGAACGTTCCGTTCTTTATCATCCGCATGGTGATCTTCTTTGGTCTTTGGCTCTTGTTTAAGCAAAAGCTCGTCGGCTCGTCGCTCGAGCAGGACAAGACCGGCGCGGATCAACTCACCCACAAGACCGTTCCGTGGTCGGTCGGGTTTTTAATGTTCTTCGCGCTTTCGTTCTCGCTCTTTTCGGTCGACATCTTGATGAGCCTGCAGCCGCACTGGTTCTCGACGATCTTCGGAGTTTACTGCTTCGCCGGGCTCTTCCAGTCAACGATGGCTACGATGATCCTGATGATCATCTATTGCATGCGTAAAGGTTTGCTCAACGGTTACGTGACCGAGGATCACTTGCACGATCTCGGCAAGTTCATGTTCGCGTTCACCGTGTTCTGGGCATACATCGCGTACTCGCAGTATATGCTGATGTGGTACGCGAACTTGCCGGAAGAAACGATGTTCTACCAGCCGCGTGTGACGGGCAGCTGGACGTGGGTTTCGATCACCTTGTTGATGGGTAAATTCGTGATCCCGTTCCTGGCGTTGCTCCCGCGTTGGGCGAAGCGCACGCCGGCGCACCTGGTGGCGGTGTCCATCTGGATCCTCGTTATGCAATACGTGGATCTCTACTGGCTGATCTTCCCGAACCTGAACGACAAAGAAGTCGTCTTCGGTATTCCCGAAATTCTGATCTTCTTGGGCTTCGCGGGCGCGTTCCTGTTTATGGTCACGCGTTTCTTGAGCCGTCATCCGATCGTTCCGATCAAAGATCCTCGGATTCACGAGTCGTTGAATCACCACGTGACGTACTAGCGACCCGACTTATTAGTGCCAGGCACTTTTTCCGGGTCACGCTGTGTCAATTGAGCTAAAGATCTTAAAGAGGAGCCCGGAAACGGGCTCTTGAGTTTGGCCACCCCGGTATATCCTTTGCTTTTCGTGAGCGTATCCAACTTTCGAAAAGCTAAGGTGCAGACCCTAGGAAATAAGTAAAGGATCGATTAGATCGTGGCCGTCCGTCATGCGTGCGTAGCATTTGGAATTTTGATCCTCAGTCTCCTCGGCGACCCGGGGCGCGCGGTGGAATCATCTCGGCCTCTGAACGAGGCTGAAAGAAATCTTCTGCCCATGCTCGACACGGCGGACATGACGGAAGTCCACGCTTACGCGAAAGAGATCCTCGCGAAGTGCCAGCTTCCCGATTGCGTGATCGTGAGCTTGGGAACAACGAACGCGCTCATCGACGCCTTCTTAAGGTACTACCTCAAGGACGAGGCCGATCGGGCGATGCACTACGTGCCGGTAAGAGGCCTTTCCTTCTTGGCGACGAATCCGATTTGGCAGCGCCGGGTACTTCCGAGTGGGGCGAAGCGGGCCGTTCTTGTCCGCACGCTGGAGTCCGGAATGACCGTTCAAAGACTCGCGCTGAAGATGACAGAAGCTTTCGGCGACGCCGGTCCTCCGCTCGCGATCGAAGGCTACTTCATGGTCGCCAGAAAGTTCGAGCTCGTGAGGGATTTCCTCCAGGGCGGGGACGGATATTTCGGCCCGGGCGGTCCGTTTCCGTGGCCCTACGAGGTTCGCAAGCTCACGCGACTCGACGCGATCGCAGGCTCGTATCGCGAATTCGACGCCGACTATTATCGGTACCGGTACCTGCGCCCAAGCGGAAGCTACACGTTCTGGAAAGAGAAGACCCATCTGCCGGCGATTCAGGAACTCCGCCGCGAGATCGCGCGCTCCGTAGGCGCCGACTCCTCAACCGGACCTAAGCTTCTCGAGATGACCCCGGCCCTCGAGAGACTTTGGGGTCAATCAATCGACACCTACGGCAACGTTGAGGATGCAATCACGAACTTCGCGCTCGATTTGCCTTACGAACGACACGCGACGGGAAATCCCGAAAGAAAATTCTGGTATCGGCTCGAAGCGATCGTGAACGGTTATTACTCGTCGCCCGAATTCCATTTCGAGGAGAATCCGGCGCACTTAGTATTGGACAGGGCCGTCGCGGATTTCATCGCCGATCGCTCGGCCTTCGAAAAAAGGCAGTGCGAAGCCGCGGCCACCGCCACTCCCGTACTGAGAGTGAGCGCGCCATGAGTCGGTCGCTCGCGAGACTTCTTTTTACGCTCACGATCTCATTGATCTCGTTCGCCGCCGAGCCTGCGCGATCCACTGCGTCCCTCTGAGGGGAATCGGGCACGCGATCAACAACTCCGTCTGGCGGGCGCGCTCGCTGCCCAAGCCATCGCCGGAAATCCGGCGCCTTGTGATCGTGCGAACGCTCGAGTCTGGGCTCTCCATTCGCAGCTTCGCCGAGACCGTCGAGCGCGAGTACGCTGCCGGTCTCGCGCCGCGTCCCCAAATCGAGGGCTACTTCATGGTCGCGCGCAAGCTCGAGATGGTCCGCGAGTTTTTGCTCGAAAAGGAAGTCTTCTTCGGGGACGACAGGCCCTTTCCCTGGCCCTTCGAAATTCGCGAGCTGCACGATACCGTCGCCGTTCGCGGCTCTTACCGCAAGGTCGATGAGGAGTATTACCGCTACCAAATATTAAACGTCGGGGACGTCATGGAGTT
>CAYPFC010000263.1:2728-4074 GCA_964409815.1 uncultured Pseudobdellovibrionaceae bacterium | reverse complement strand
GCGAACGCCGACCTCTCCGTCCGCGCCCGTCGACGTCGCCAATGCCATCGCGGTGGGCTCGCGAATATCGGTGCGCGCCCGAGCCTCGGCCATCCAGTCGTCGAACACGTCCATCGGGTTACTGGCTGCGGAAATCTCCATAAAGGTTGAATGCGTGATTCGCCGTGTTTCGTCAAGCGTCTTACCTTCCAAGAGCGCGCGAAGTCTGCTTTACTAAATCCGGACAGAACGAAAGGACCGCATCCGTGAACGACCAAGAAGCCGTTAGGCAATTTATCGAGCAGATACGTTGGCTTTACGAACCCGAGTTCGGCGACTTCAAGCGCAAAGTGGGGCTCTATATTCAACGCCTCGAAGAAGCGCAGCCGCAGCTGAAGACCGGCCGCGCGAAGCAGGTTCTGGAAGAAATGAGAAGCGTCGTGGTGTTCAACCCGAATGGCGATATCGAAGCTACCCGCCGTCAGGTTTTGAAAATGGCTCAGGAGCTTTTGATGGGCGCACCCGGTGGCCAAGTCCACTGACGCGTATCTCTGTTACGACCTCGGCGGCACGAAACTTCGCGCCGCTCTGGTCAACTCGCGCGGGCGAATTGTCGGGCACCAAACCGGTCAGGTGAATCAGCGCGCGGGTTTCGATGGGCTGCTCGATCTTTTTCGCGAGCTCGCGGATCAGCTGGGCGCGACCAAAAAAATCAAGGCCGTCTCGGTCGCGGCGGCGGGCCCGCTCCACCCCGAGAAAGGGATTCTTCTCGATCCGACCAACTTCTTCACCGATCAGAAATCCTGGGGCGTGGTTCCGCTGGTCGCGCCTTTAAAGAAGATCTTTAAGAAGCCCGTTTACCTCGAGAACGACGCGGCCGCCGCGGTTCTCGGCGAGCGCTGGAGGGGCGGGCACGGGAAGGCCGCGAACCTCGTCGCGATGACCCTCGGAACCGGCGTCGGCGTCGGCGTGATCGCGAACGACGTGCTCGTGCGCGCGGGCCGGGGCCTGCACCCCGAGGGCGGACACATCCCGATCAACTCCGAGGACAAAGATCATCCCTGCGGGTGCGGCGCCTACGGCTGCATCGAGGCCTACTTGGCCGGCTCTCACTTCGCCAAGCGCATGAGCGCTCGTGTGGGAAAATCGCTCACCGGCCGCGAGGCCGTGACCATGGCCCGCGACGGCGACTTCCAACTGCAGGCGAGCTTCAAGCAGTATGGCCGCCACTTGGCGCAAGCGATACGCACCCTGTGCGTGTTGTTCGCGCCGGAGGTCGTGGTGCTCTCGGGCGGGTTCTCTCACGCATCGGGATTGTTCTTGAACGAAACGGAAAAGGTGCTGCCGGGGCTGATGGAGCGTTACCG
>CAYPFC010000263.1:0-2718 GCA_964409815.1 uncultured Pseudobdellovibrionaceae bacterium | reverse complement strand
CAAGGTGAAGGTTTCGAAGCTTCAGGACGATGCGGGGGTCTTGGGTGCCGCGTATCTTGCGATGAACAAGTAGACAGAGGCGTGTCGACACGCCTCTGCAATTTCAAATAAAAAAGGGACGCCGATCAAGCGTCCCTTTTTCATCAAGCTGAAGACTTAAGTCTTACTGTACGGTCATGTTGGCTTCGGTGCCGAACCAGCACTTGCCAACGGCTTGGTAGTTCGCAACTTCCGTCGCCGCGTCCGTCGGCTGTTCGCCGGGCTGGAGGAAGCGGTTCTTCACGTCGGCCAAGCAGCCGCCGCCGACTTCGTCGAGGCTCGAGCCGAGGCCCGCGCCGCCGCCGCGAACAACGCAAGCTGCGGTGAGAGCGACGTTACGAATAACAATCGGGTTTTCAACCGAGAGGAGCGAGCCATCGGGTTGAGCGGTACCGCAACCTGCGCCGGGGCGGAGGATGCGAGAGTCGATCGCGCGAGCGATTTCAGCTTCCGAGCCGCGGAGGTCGGGAGACTTCTTCGAGAATTCATTTGCGATGTACGAGGAGTTGCAAGCTGCGGGAGCGAGCGCCTGATCTTCCGCGTTCAACGTGGCGAGGGCGCCTTGGTTGATCACGGGAGTCGCGGGGTTCGCGCCTTGACCGGCTTTGAAGGCGTCGAGCGACATACCTTGACCCGTCTGAAGGCCTTGAACACCGGGAGTCGGCGGCTTCAATTCGATAACCGGAGTGGTCGGAGTCACGCGCGGTCTTACCACTTGCGCGCTTACCGAGAAGCTGAGAGTTGCGATCAGGCTAACCAAGATAGCTTGAGTTACTTGGTTTTTCATAGGTTCATCCCTCCAACGGGTGGTTACTTAAACAATTAAAAAACCCATTCATCTCTACGAATTGCCGCGTTATAGCTACAGCGTGCAGTGCGGTAAAGTCGACTTGTAAAATCGACCCGTAGTTCCCTACCGGCTGAAAAATTTTTCTACTGCGTTTCAAAGGTCGTGAGAATCCGGTAAAGAAGCGCAGCTTCAATAAAGACTCCATCGATCTTCAAACCCAATAGATATGCCCATTGCTCCAAGTGCGGATTGGCCGGCGGCGGCGGATCCAGCGGGATCGCGACCGGGGCTTGTAGCGCTTGATTGAGACCCTCAACCGTTCTCGGCTGGGGCTGACCCACGGCCGCCGTCGCCTGAACGGGGCGGAGCAGGTGGTCCAACTTGCTCTGCACCGACAGCCCAGTAAATTTCGCGATCGCGTCCTCGATGTTCACGCGTTTTGAGGGATCGAGCTCAGACATGCTGTTCAATACGCCTTCGAATACGTCGAGCATCTCTTTCGCTTTCGCAACGGCGATGCGTTCGGCTTCGGCCGGTGCCGTGAGCGGGCGCGTGCCGAGCTCGCCTAGCTTCGAGAGATGCAGATCGATCAGCATCGACATGTACAGGCGCATTTCATCGCGCAGCGAATTCAGTACGCCGTACGCGAGACGGTGCGTAGCCTCGGCCGGGCACGCCTCGCCCGGTTTTCCCAGTTGGCGCAAGACGTACTCGAAGCCGGCGTTGAGCTCGACGGGCCGGCCGTTTTCAATCGTCACGCTCGGCCCGCACCATCCGTTGCGGTAGCCTTGGCTCGTCAGCACGGGGAGGTAGCTGCTCTTGAGCAGGCGTTCATAATCGGTGCGCAGCTCTTTTTCGACCGCGACCGTTCCGGGAGTGACGTTCGTCTCCCACCAATTTTGGAATTTATTGTTGCCGCCATCGAGGATGCTCTCGCGAATCTCGGCCTTGATGTACTCGTACGCGCCCGTGTATGAGCCGCGCGGGCTTACCAGCGGAACCGTTGCAGGCAGCATCTGGTGCGTGCCCACGACCTCGGCGAGGAGATTGCGATTGCCGCCCATCTCGCACGCGGTAGTGCGCTCGCTATCGATCGGTCTCACCACGCGCGGAGAGAAGAAGCGCATCTTCCATCCGGTGGGATTGTCGATCATCACGCTCGGCGAGGTGTTGCCCGTCCACCAGTCGCCAAGTCCGTTGAAGAACCCATCGGGCTGACCGCCGTAGCCTTCGGCTTCGGGGCCGCACGCCATGGCGGTGAGCAGATAATCGGTGAGCTTCGTCGTGTCGACGTACTTCCACCAGCCGTTGTACGTTTTATCGCGCGCGAACTTCCAGCTTTCTTGGCCCATGGCCTCTTGATTCTCGATGAACGTTTGGATGTAGCGCTCGTTGAATCCGCCGGCCGCTGCGGCTTGCGCGTTCGGAGCATTTTTCTCGAATGCGATGCGCTCGACCGCGCCTTTATAGAAGTCGTACGCGACTCCGAGCATGGCGTAGTAATTCTCGCTCTTTCCGAGCCATTGCTTGTACGAGTTCTCGACGTCGGCCATCTGAATTCGGCGCCACGATTGCTGGAAGGCCGCATACTTGTTGATCAGCGCCTCCGGCCCAAGTCGATTCGGATCGCGGCAGTCATAGAACATGCCGAAGCTTCGGCCGGGATCGAAGCACAAATGCTCATGAGGAATGAGGCCTGGATCCGCAAAGCCCGAGGCCTTGAGTCTCTTCCATTCCGAGAGGAGCTTGTTCTTGTTGTCGCGGATCGAGTGTCCCGCGGGATCGTTCGAGAACGACCACTCCGCCGTCATGAGCTCTTGGACCCATTGCCCGATTTGAAACCATTGATCCGCGATCCAATACGCTCCCAAGAACAATACGCCCTGAAC
>CAYPFC010000262.1:0-4076 GCA_964409815.1 uncultured Pseudobdellovibrionaceae bacterium | reverse complement strand
GTCGATGACGGTGACTTTGGCGCCGGCCTTACTCAATTCGTAGGCCGCGCCCAGGCCGATCACGCCTGCGCCAACAATCAAAACATCGGATTTAATCGGAGCGAGCTCATTCTTAGATGTAGTCACGATAGTATTAAAAACATCACCGCGGACGGCGGTTTGTCAACGGCAAGACGAATAGAAGCGCTCAGTTCTGAATGCTCTCGCAAATTCCGGTACAGATGCAAATCTGCGTGTTGATCGTCCCGTGCTTTCTTACGGCCTCGAAGACCTGTCTCGACATCGCCTTGGTCAAGCGCACGCAACCGTGCGAGCGGCCCGTGACGTCGCCCGCGTGGAGCGCCACGCCGGGGCCAAAAAACACGGAGTTCGGCATCGGCGCTCCGCCGGTAGGCTTCGGGTAAGTTCTTGAGCGATAGTGCTCGGAAATGAACGTGGGCTCGAAGCACCCCGCGTACTGTTCGGTCAGGTATCGGCCGCCCGAGCCGGACTTTCCCTTGCCGATCGGACCCTGTACGTAACCCGTTTCGGGCGAAACCATTTCCACCGTGCTGTTTTCGAGATTCACATTGATCTTCACCGGGCGATCCCAACGGCGCGGCTCCGCGTGACTGATGAGTTGCTCGAATCCAAACTCCTGCATGAGCTCTTCCGGAGTCGCCCATGCCAAAAATTCGTCGAGCGTTTTCGCTCTCTGGATGTGTTCCTTGCGGATTCGGTCGTACTCGGAAGGGCTAATCAGCCGGCCCGCGGGGAGGATCGGAGCAACCGAACCCGGGAGTAGCTCCCCCCATTTGCCGTTCTTCGCGCTTGCGAACGACGAGGTAAACACCATTATAACCAATAGAATAAACTTAATCACGGGCCTACCTCGTGACGAACTTTCAGTCATCGCGGCCAATATGGAGCCGCTTTAACCCATAGATCTCATTCGTCTAATTAGAGAGTTGCTAAGACGAGCTATTTCCAAGTCCGTGCCAGCCTCTCACGCGAAAACCTCGCGCAGCTTCTGGATGGGCGTAATCACCTGCTCGTAGGCTTGACTGAAGTGCCGGCTTTCGATTTCTACACTCGCATCCATATCGGCCAACCCCCGAGCTACCCGCCGCAGAGACCGCCAGCGTCTATACCCTAAGGGCAACTCTTTGAGCCACGACGGAATATCGTCCGCATCTTCAGGCACGCCCGAACGCGACGCCCGAAACTCCGCCATCCGATCGAGCTTCGCGCGCATGTCTTCGACGCTCCACTTCGAGCCCTTGCCCACCCACTCGTGGGAGAGCGACATCAAATCGAAACGGTCCAAGATCGGCCCGCTCATTCGGCCGAGCACGCTCCGACAACGAGCCAAGTTGTAGCCGCAGTTTCGATTGCCCAATGGATTCAGCTTCCCGCAGATGCAAAGATTCGTCGTCGCGATCAACTGAAACCGCGCCGGGAATCTCATGCGCGCCCCCACCCGCGCGAGCTCGATCCGGCCGTGTTCGATCGGCTCGCGCAACGCCTCCAAAACCTGCGGGTGGAATTCCAAAAACTCATCCATGAGCAACACGCCTCCGTGCGCCCGCGAGATCACTCCCGGCTCGATCGGGCTCCCGCCTCCGATCATCGCCTGCGGAGTCAACGTGTGGTGCGGCTGCTCAAAGGGCCGCCAACGCGTCTCCCACACCTCCTCGCCGAACATTCGCGCGGTCTCACCGAGCTCGCGCTCATCGGGTGGAGGAAGCAATGAATGGAGAACTCGCGCCCAAGTTGATTTTCCCGTGCCCTGCGGGCCGGCGACGAGAACGTTCAACCCCATGTGCGCGGCCAACACCAAGTCCCGCGCGGCCGGATCAACGAGCTCGAGCGCGGGCGGGCGTGGGCTCTCCCAGTACGCGCACCAGTCGAAAACTCGCTCTTGAGCGGAGAGCGCTTCTTGTTTCAGACTTTTAAGCTCCAACCAATGGCCTTCGCGAACTTCTCGCGAGCAAAATCCAGTCAACAATCGCCCCGAATCGACTGAGCGCAACGCCTGCTCGAGGTCGACTGGAGCGAACACGTCGCCGTTCAAGGCGAGCTCGCCGTACACGACGCGGTCACTCAATCGCTCCACGACCGCCGGCGCGAGTTGATCCGTCAGCGCGAGGTACGCCATCGCGATCGCAAGCTCGACGCCGGTCCCGCTCTTGCGGAAGTCCACCGGCCTCAGCGACACGACGATCTGCTGCCCGACCGGCCATTCGAGCCCGCACGACCTCAAAGCCGACTTCAATTTAATGCCGCACTCCTTAATCGAAGTGTCGGGAAGGCCGACAATGTGAAGATACGGAATTCCGGGGAGGAGCTTCACCTCCACCTGACCCAACCGATGGCCGCCATCATGATGAAACAAGGTTTGCACGATCATGCGGACGCACGAATGCAAACGCCGAGCACGCACTGAAAGCTAAAATTTAAGGCTTAAACGTCGTCTAGAGAACGAATACCGGACAGCGGATGATTTTTGTCGATCTCATCCTTCATCTTGTGCGTGGTAACGCTGGTATAGATCTGCGTCGTCTGCAAAGACGAGTGCCCGAGCAAAACCTGAATCGTGCGCAAGTCGGCCCCGCCCTCGAGCAAGGCCGTCGCGCAGCCGTGACGGAACTGGTGCGGACCGATCGGCTCGTCGAAGCCGGCGCGCGCCGACCACGCCGCCAGCCATCTCCACACGTCGACGCGCGACGGGCGGTGACCGCGATCGTTGATCAGAATCGAATGCGTGTCGTCTTTCACGAGGTGCAAACGAACGTCGCGCACGTACGTTTTTAACTTTTCTAAAAGCTGGCCGGACAGCGGAACCAAACGTTCCTTCCCTCCCTTGCCCAAAACCTTCAGCCACGCGTCGGTCACGTTGAAGTCGTGCAAGTTCAGGCCCACGAGCTCGCTTACGCGACAACCCAAGCCGAAGAGCAACAACAACGTCAGCTGATTGCGCGCGCTGCGGTTCGGATCCTCGACCACGCAAGCTTCGAAAAGCTTATGAAACTCGGTCAGAGAGATAGGCTTCGGCAAGCCCGGCTTCACGCGCGGCGGACGGAGCTCGCGAAGCTCCGGAACTTTCTCGCCTTGCGATTCCAAATAGCGCAAATACGTGCGCAAAGAAGAAATCACGCGCGCCTGAGAGCGCGGCGAGAGCTTTTTATCTTTCATGAATTCATAAAAGCGAGAGAGCTCGCGACGAGTGCCGAGGAACTCCTCGTACATCTCGAGATCGCGACGGTAGGCCATGACCGTATTCTGCGATCGACCCCGGACATGCTGCAAATCTTCGAAGAATTCCACCCAGAGCTTCAAAGCCATGGGAATATTAGGGCCGGGTTTTAAATGAAATGCAAGCCTTGCGCGTTAGAAAACTACGGTCCGAAGCCGACGAGCGTGCTGAATTTGCCGATATACGCATCGCCCGGCAACCACGCTTTGAGCTGAATCACCGGGGCAAGATCGCCCTCGGCCACGTCCATCGAACGCAAGATCAAGCGTTGTTGACCGCCGCTCGACAGCACGGACTCGAATTCCTCGTCGCCCATCGAGCTCGCGCCCGTGAATCCGTGATAGGTGAACGCGCTCTCGCCCTTTTTCATGATGGCAAGAATCAAACCGGCCTTGCGCGAGCCGTCCGCTTGGGGCGCGTCGATGAAAAACACGCGCACCTCTTGAATCGCTCCGTACCACAAATCGCCCCCGGCCTGCCCAAGGAATGACCAGTCAGTGAGGCTCGCGATGGAAGCGACGCTGCCGAGCGGGCCCGGTGCATCCGCGAAGTAAATCGCCGAGTTAGGGTCTTGTCTTAAAGCTAAAGCTTGAGAAAGATCGCCCGACGCGCCCGCCGAAGTTTGCGCCTGATCGAGCATCGAAAGCATCTCTTGCGCCGTGATTTCAGCGTCGGCGTCGCGCCACTGGTTCGAGCAACCGAGGAGCGAGATGGCAATTGAGATAAAGATCAGCGCGCGGGTCATCATAAATTCAAATCTCCGTTAAAGGCGTCTTTCAGATCCATCGTGTTGAAAGTTCCGAGCAACGTGTAACCATCGCTGGGAAGCGGATGAACCGCC
>CAYPFC010000261.1:0-4108 GCA_964409815.1 uncultured Pseudobdellovibrionaceae bacterium | reverse complement strand
TCGTGACTCCGCAAAACGTGGCCCTGGCCGACGCGAAGAAGGCCATCGACATGTTTGAACGCACGAACGTTCCGCTTCTGGGCGTGGTAGAGAACATGTCTTTTCTGAAAACCGAATCAGGCGAGACCGTTCAACTCTTCCCGAAGGGCGATTTAGATGCGTATTTGGACGCGAAGAAAATCCCGAAGCTCGGCGAGATTCCGTTCTTCCCCGAAGTCAGCGTGAGTTCGGAGGCCGGCGTTCCCCTGATGGAGAGCCATAATCTCCAGGACGAGCCCGCCGTTCCTTTTACCGAGATCGCGGACAAAGTGATCGCGCGGTTGGGCACGAACTAACCTTGCCGGAGGACTGGCCTCCGGGCCAGTTCGAGAATTCCATCCTGGAGCGCCACACGATCCTTCTCTAAAATCGAATCATGGCTAAACGTGGCGCACCCGTTCTTCTCGTCGCACTCATCATGCTCGTTCTCAACTCCGCTTGCCAAGGCTCGAAGGCCCGCGAAGTGCGCGGCGATGTCTACGGAAAGGTCATCGACGGCCAAACGGGAGCGGCGATCAACGGCGCCAATGTCTTTCCGGTAGAGACTCCCGAGTTCAGCGCGACGACGTCGGCGAGCGGAGACTTCTCGCTCGAGCGCATCTATGCGATGCCGCAAAACTTGCGCGCGGTCGCGACCGGCTACCTCTCGGGCGATTTGGAAGTGAACGTTCCCGAGGGCGTGATCTCCGGCGCGAACATCGTTTTGCTTCCTACCGCCTACGCGACGAACAAAGTGGTCATCGTCCTCACCTGGTCGCTCGAGCCGGCTGACCTTGACTCGCATCTTTACGTTCCCGACGGTAGCCCGTTCTACGAAGTTTCCTACGCGCAGACCGGGGACTCGAGCCTTGCGAGCACCCCGTTCGCCGCGCTCGACGTGGACGACGTCGATGGTCAAGGCCCCGAGACGACGACCATTAAATTCAACGGGAATTCCACTCACTTTAACGGAACGTACCGCTTCTTCGTTCACAACTTTTCGGTTACGCCGGGGTTCTCGGTCTCGGGCGCTCAGGTCCGCGTTTACCTCAACGGAGTTTTGACGAAGACTTACAGCGTGCCGACGACTGGAACGACGGAAGAGTACTGGCACGTGTTCGACATTCAAGGCTCGACGATCACGGACTTCAACGTGCTGTCGGCGACGGTGCCGACGACTCCTTAAATTTTATTTAGTGAAAAAGGCGAACGGAACGGCAAGGTAACCAAGGACCTCGTGCCGTTGGACTTCGCCGTATCTCGTGGTCGCGGCGCTGCTCCATCCAGGCAAATCGATCTTTTGCCCGTCTTGGGTCATCTTCGCGTACTTTTTGTTTTGGTATTCGACTCCGAGGCGCACCCAATTGCCCAGTCTCCACCCCACCCCGACGAGCATACCCGTTCCGTGATACTCCGGCGCGGCTTCCGTGGGATCCATGTCTTTCTTGAACTTCACGTCGTCGCTCGCGAACATGCCCACCCAGAGCTGGAACTTATCCGTCGCTGAGCGAAACCCTAGGTATGGGGCGATCGCGGTCTCATCCGCCTCCGTTCGGCCTTCCCAATTGTCATCGGTCGGCGTCGACGGCATTTTGTTGTAAGTCCAACGCACCATGCGTTTACCGTAGTCGACGCCGAGGAAGAATCGTCCGTAGCTGAACGCCAACTTCGCGCCGTACGCGGGGCTTAAAGAATTTCCGTTGAGCTCCGTCTCGACTCCGAGCTGCGATCGATTCGTACTCCACGACCCACCCGACATGCCTAAATAAGGCTCAAAGTGAACGGCGGCATTCGAGGCACCGGCGAAGAAAAATAAAATGAAAACGAGAGTGTTGCGCGCCACTCCTTATATCGTAGAGATTCACCCACGCCTCCAGTAGTCCAGATAAGTTCCATAAGCGCGACTCACGATTCGCGTGCTGTTTTGAGGCATCTGAGCGGCTAAATATCGGTATCGGCACCACAATCTCACATCGAAACAAATTATTGAAATCTTTGAAGATTTAGAAAAATACTCTCGACAGTTTATGCATGGTGTCATAGACTGGATTTACGAGGAACGGAAGGGGGACATGAATGTCCTATCAGCCTAAGGATTGGCGACTCGATCCGCCCCCGAAGTGAAGTGGGTGGTTAGAGTAGTAAATCCTAGATAAATCTCTCAGGGAGGTTTTCGAGAGACAGAAACAAACGGTTGTTTCTTCCTTTGCTAAGGGCAAACCGCGTGAAAACGCGGGACGCAAAACCAACGGGGCTACTGTTTTTTAAGGAGGCTATGCCGGCCGGGTTGCCAGAGGACTGGGCCTAGCAGTGAACGGGAAGTCATAACTGATGGGCCCGCGTAAGGGACGACGCGGGTTTTTTTATTTTTAAAATCTGAAACTTCGAATCCGAAATTTCTATTCTTAATTTTAAACCTTATTTGAAATCGACTTCGACGTAAAACGCGCCCATGGGCGTTTCCATCGTGAGGATCTTGATGCGCGAGGTATCTTCGTTGCGCTTGATGCGATGATATTCGCCCTGCTTGAGCAAGCGCGGGATCGCGCTCGGAAGACGGAACGATTCTTTATCGTTGAGATTCGACTTCGCGTGACCGTAGACGATGTTCAAGAGCTCGAGCGCCATTCCATGAATCAGCGCTTCGTCGAGCTGGATGTCCTTCGACATGAACGAGCCCGCGAGCTTCTCGAGAACCGAAAGCTTGCAGTACAGACGGAACTCCGCTTTTAGGAAATCCGTGTCGACGTCGATGACCGCGATCACTTCGAATTGCTCGAGCGGGAGCGAGTTGGCCTGGACCAGGTTCTTCTCGTCGATCGTGACGCTCGAGTTGAGCGAGACCTCGACCGCCGTACGCGAGGCGATTGCGAGATACTTAATAAGGAGAGTTCGCAGCTCCTGCTCCCCGAGCGTGCGCTTCTTTTGAATGTCGTCGGGGAATTTTAGGATGCGATTGAATTTCTCGTGAAGGCCGAGCACTTTGATCGCGTTGAAAACGCTGTCGGACACGTAAGCCGATATCAGGTGCTTGCCCGTGCCGTGGATGTGCGACGCGAACTTATGCAGAACTTTGATCGTCGATGCGCTCACCGTTTTCGTCGCGCGGAAGTCCAAAACGTGCAGCTCCACGCTGAGCGTGGTCCACTTGCCGATTTCCTGAGTGAGTTTATCGAGTTGGGGATCGGTCAATACGGTCGGCAAGGAAATGAAATTCACTCCCTGCAACACGTGATTCGTAATGTCCGAGCGAATAGGTGCGCTCATCTATACTTTCTGCACATCAAAGGCGCTGTTACCTACCTTATCGGTTGCGACGTTAAAGAATTTGAGACGCGCGCGTCAATCCCCGCCTCTGGTCCAGCGACGTTTCATTTTGAGAGATGTCCGTCGGAAGTTGAGACGCTACCGTCAGTCGACCTCAATTAATGCCACTCAAATTCCGATAATATAGACATGCGATTCCTGCGGAACGTGGCTTCTGAATTGTTGCTCATTGCCTTTGCCCTCGCGGTCAGTGCGCCCGCACACGCATCCGGTCCCGTGGGCGGCGCGATTCAAGGAACGCTGCTGGCTCCGGGCGGATCACCCGTCACTTCGAACAGCGTCGATTTCCGAATTCAAGTCTTAAACAAGCAAGGCACCTGCGTTCTCTACCAAGAGAACCACGACAACGTCGACTTGAGCGGATCGAACGGCGATTTCTCCCTCGATCTCGGCTCGGGCACGGCGCGCGTGAACAACGTCGACAACTCGGGCGCGCTGAAGTCGAACGTGTTTCGTAACGACGTGAACCCGGCTTCGGTTACGGGTTGCGGGGTCGCGCCGACGTTTGCGGCCGGAGATGAGCGCTTAATCCGCGTGCAGTTCGATGTGGGAAGCGGTTTTGCGACGCTGACTCCGGACATGAAGCTTCAGGGCTCGGTCTACTCGACGGTCGCGGAAACTCTGGGCGGTAAGGCCGCCGGCGACTTCGTGCAAGTGCGCGACGATGCGACGTACGACCTCAATCAAACGAACGTCGAGACGATTTTTTCGGCCGCGAACTTTACGAAGCTCGTGAACCTTTTAAGCGGCAACGTTTCGAACC
>CAYPFC010000260.1:2295-4115 GCA_964409815.1 uncultured Pseudobdellovibrionaceae bacterium | reverse complement strand
ACAACTTCGAGCTTGCGGGCGATAAGACGTTCGGTAAATTCGCGGTCGGCGTAAACGGCGGGTATCGCTACCGCAATCCCGGAGACCAGCTTCCCGGAATTCCCGTCGAACCCTTCGGGGACCAACTGATCGCTTCGACCGCGGTCAGCTACCTGCTTACGGATTACGACACGAAGCTGATTGGCGAGCTCTTCGGCAGTGTCCCCGTCGAGCAGAGCGAGTTCACTTCCGACCGCGACGATTCGAGCCTTGAGCTCCTCATGGGCATTAAGACCGACATTTCTCCGTCGGTGGCTTTCCATGCGGGCGGTGGCACGGAAGTCATTCACGGCACCTCCAGTCCCGATTGGAGGTTGTACACCGGGGTCAACTGGGTCATCGGGCCCTTGTTCTCTAAGCCGCGCGAAGTTTTCGTGAAAGTGGAGGATCAGCCGCTGCAATCGCTCGAGGACCTGGATCCGGCGGACCCTTTCGAGGGCACGCCGCAGATGACCGAATCCTTTATCGCGCGTGACGTGCTCTTCGAGTTCAACTCCGACCAGCTTCATCCCGCGGCGTCCGAGGCGCTCGCGAAGCTCGTCGCCTACTTGAAGAAGCCGCCGGGATTCATTTCCGTATCGATCGAAGGTCACACGGATTCCGTGGGCAGCGCGCTTTATAACTTGGACTTGAGTCAGCGCCGCTCGGACCGCGTGCGCTCGGCGCTTATCCGCATGGGCCTGCCGGCAGCGAAAGTCAAAGCCATCGGCTTCGGGGAGTCTCGACCAATTGCGAACAATGGAAATTTTCAGGGACGTGCGATGAACCGCCGCGTGGAGTTCAAAGTGAAGCGCACGAGCGGGGAAGAGACGCTCTAGTTAGATTCGATTGGCGCGATTGCGCTGAATCACCGACCACATGATAAGAATGTATGCGGTCATCCGGACCAAATATACCCATGCCTGCGCCTCAGGCGGGCGCTCCTCCATGAGATAGGGTGGAAGTAAGAGCAGAAGCAATACGCGCTCGAGCGCCAGCAGTCCGCAGGCCCACGCGAAATAGAGGAAAAACCGGTCACGCGACGCCCTCCAAAATTTCAAGAAAAAGAGCGCGGAGGCGAAGAACGTCGCCATCGCGACTCCTGCTAAAAAACTCGCAGCGTTCATGTCATCTCCCATATCAGGCCGAAAAGCAGGAGCGATCCCGCCATTCCGCCAAGTATGTTGCGCCAAAAGAATCCATGAATATCTTGATCGGGTAAAATCACGAGATCCAGAACCAGAATACCGCTATTGATCGCAAGGAGGCCGAAACAGATACTGCTCCAAAGCAGGAGAACGGAAGGCTGCCGGCGATAACCGCGAAATAGCATACCCGCGCAGCATATGCTTAAAATCGAACAGAGAACGTAAACTGACTCAGCCATTGTCTTCCTCATTCTTACTGGGTTTGGAAACCACGAAGGCATCGGCAAAGTTACGCGCCTTCTTCATCGGAGAGAAAATCAGCTCAAGCACCTTATGGCGCATGACCCGATGAGCCTCATTGAGCTCAGATAAAATTTTTTTTATTTCTTCGTTCTTCTCCACGTAGGCGTAACCGCCCGTGTCCTCGCCCTCAATAAGCCCCGAGCGCGCGAGTGCGGCCATTCGGAGTTGAACGGAGGCTTCCGTGGATCGGAGCTGCTCGGCCAGCGAACGGGCCGTGAACTTATCGCCCGGATGGAGGCGCATAAGGAGGAGGATTTCGAGCTGCTCGACGGAGTCAATATGACTGAAAATAAACTGTCGTACGCTCTCTGGTATATCGGGCGGCGGCAAAATCCTTTTCCCCTCTGAAAA
>CAYPFC010000260.1:0-2285 GCA_964409815.1 uncultured Pseudobdellovibrionaceae bacterium | reverse complement strand
GCCAACCTTTTGGGCCGGCCTTCGCTCGAATTTTCACTCTGTGTCGGACGCTTTCTTAGTTCGCGGCCGCTTGACCTTGGCCTTCGCGGCC
Source organism: uncultured Pseudobdellovibrionaceae bacterium (assembly GCA_964409815.1). GTDB lineage: Bacteria > Bdellovibrionota > Bdellovibrionia > Bdellovibrionales > UBA1609 > JALHOQ01. Next base: position 2,194 of record CAYPFC010000260.1, on the reverse strand, counting down.
CGTTCGGGGATCAACCCCACGTTTGGTGCGGAACTCAACGTTGAACGTGCCGTTTTCGGTACGCGCCGTCGAGAAGATCGTCTTCAGTGCGGCCTCTTGCAACAGAACTTCGAGGTAGATGTTCGAGCCGTTGCGAACCGTCGAGCCTTTGGCCCATCCGTTCGTTCCGCGACCACACGCGCGAGTCAGGCACATTCCATGGAAAACGCCGAGAGTCGAGCCATCGCCGTTCTTCACTGTCACACGAATCGTCGCGGGATCGACCGCGTCGGGGTGAATGTTGCGAGTCGTGCACTTGATCGGGTTTTCGTACTTCATCATCATTTCGGTGTGCTGACCGAGGTGTTTCAACTCGGGAGCGAACGAAACGCTTCCGTTGCTGCGCGCGACGTCGGCGAGGTTCACGACCGGGCTCGAGCCGAAGAGGCCCACGAGCTCGATCACGCCGTGACCGCGTTCGTTCTCGTCCTCAAGGTCCGGGTTCGGGCGGATATTCGCGTCGGTGTACGCGATCGCCGTGACGACGAGTTTTTGCTCGCCCTTAAGGGCCATGAGCGCGTCGTACACGTGGTTCGGTCTCAACGGGCCGCCGTTGACCGCGCGGGCGCAAACGCCTTCGCGGAAATTCTTCTCGATCGGATCTTCGATCGGACGGCCCTGAGAGTCGCGACCGCCCTTAGCGACGGGCTGGTACTGCGTCCCGGTGTAGTCGAAGCAAACGTCTTGCTCGTCGGTGACCATGATCACCGCGAGGGCGGCGTCGTCGCGGAAGAGACCGGCGCTCTTGATCGCGTTCTGTCCGCCGGTCACGGCCGTGTACAGGCTCAGGAGAATCGCTTCCCCTTGCGCCCCACGGCTTTCGTTGGCCGTGTTCATCATCTTCTTCTCGAGGTCGCGAGTGATCGCGGCTTCGATGCGTGCGCGGATCTGTTCTTCGGTGCCGTTCGTGCCTGCGGCGCGCGCGTAGTCTTCATATTTCAAGACGAGCGGCTCACCTTGGTTCGAGCGGAAGAGCGTACCGTGGTGCTGGGTCGCCGGACCGTGGCCGAGGATCACGCCGATGTTATATTCCGTATTCTTATCGAGTTCGCGAACGAAGTTGCCGATGTCGCGACCGATTTGCGCGAGCTCTCCGCCGTTGCGGGTTTTACCGCCGCGTAACGATGCCGAGGTATCGACGACGAATACGATGTCGAGTTTGCCGGCTTTGCGCTCTCCCGAGAACGGAACCGCGTCGCAACGTCCGGCGATCGGCTCGATCACGGGGCACGGTCCGCCTTCTCCGCAAACCGGAATCGGCTTGGGCGGGGGAAGCGGAATTCTTTCCGTTCCGCAGTTACCGTTGCAGGTCACGGGCGGCGGGGGAGTTTCAACGATCGCGGGCGGAGGCTGGAATTTCGGCGGAATCCCGGGCTGAGTCACCGGGGGATTCACGACGACGTTCGTATCCGTCGGCGGAACGACCGGGTTCGGCGGCGGATTCGAAGTTACGGGCGGCGGCGGCGTCACGGGAGTGACGGGCGGCTGCGAGGGCGGCGGAGGAGGAGGACACGAGTTGGTCTGGCTGCAGTGTTGCGGCGGTGGCGGCGGCGGGGGATTCCACGTGGGCGGCGGCGGCTGCGACGGAGGTTGAGCGTTCGTCGTCGGCTGAGCCTTCGGCGGCGTGCTCTTCATCCGAGCTTTTTGGCAGCCTGTCGTTACGAGCGACAGAACCACTAAACTGTAGAGTATACGTCCCATAACAAACCTCTCCCAAACGGGTCCGTGTTGGAGGCTTCCGCCCCTGAGGCCGGGAAAATGCAATCCAGTGACCGCCGCGCTTCACGCCCCAGTCCGCAATATTTTCGTTCTCAAGCGCGAAACCCCCGAAATCAGTGACGAGAATGGGCAATGCTTGCCACAAATCAGGCGCCGGTTGACTCTAACGGGAGCCCGGGCCTAAACCGGAATTCGAGGGGGGCTCACTATGCGCGCCATCTATATAGGTATTCTTTCGCTCTGGGTTGTCAGCGCTCAGGCCGTGGTTTTGGCCGAAATTCCGACGGCTCCCAGCGACCGGCTGCCGATCGATACCTCCCGACCGGACGTCCCTTGCGATCAAATCATCGACCGCCTGACCCAGTACAATGGCATGGCTCGACAACATGACGCCAGCGTCGCCGGTTTCTTAGGCGAAGTGAGCGCGAAGATCGGG
>CAYPFC010000259.1:0-4119 GCA_964409815.1 uncultured Pseudobdellovibrionaceae bacterium | reverse complement strand
TATTCGCCGGATTGTTCATCTCATTGCTCGTCTATTTCGCCCTCGTCGCGTTCGGCATCGGCATCGGCGCGGATCAGGCGATCGACGTGATCCGACAACAGGACGACGTCAGCTCTCTCGGAATAGGCGCGGCGATCTGGCTCGCGGCGACGGTCCTGATTTCCCTTTTCGTGGGGAGCTATGCCTCGGGACGCGTGAGTGGAATCATCGCAACCCGCGTTGGTTACACTCAAGGTGCGGTGATCTCCGCGCTGTTCTTCACGATCATGGTCTCGCAAATCGGTATGGCCTTCGGAATGCTCGGAAGAGGCGCGGGCGCGTTAGCGGGAGCCGTAGGCGGCTCGGCCAAGGATATTATCACCAACTCGCGCGTCGTCAGCGTCGCCGAAGATGCGTTGGCGGATTTGAATTTCAGAATTCCCAGTGAAACGGTGATTTCCGGCTATTTGACTCGAATGCTTCGCGGAAACGAAGAGTCGGCGAATCGCTACCTTGCGGCCCAGACCGGCATTTCGCAGGAGCAAGCGGGAGCGCGCTACCAGCAACTGAGAGGACAAGTCGTGGCGGTCGCCACCGAAGCCGGCCAGGATACGGCGCGCGCGCTACGCACGATGGGTTGGGTCGCGTTCGCGACGTTGCTCCTGGGGTCGCTCTCGGCGATGTTCGGCGGAGCGATCGGGGCGCAAAGAAACATTCGTAAACCCGTCGATGAAATCGACCGGCGCGCGTTCCGGCTGCACCAACCAGCATACTCCAATTAAATGCGCCTCTTAGGGCTCGCGGTTCTCCGCGGGCCCTTTCTCTAAGCGGACTTTCTTCGCGTCAGTAGGTACCCAAGCGCGATCCCCATCGCGCTCACCGCGAGGACCTTGACGACCAAACCCTTTTTGTTGTGCTTGATCTCGGCTTTGATTCCCATCTCGGCCAGCACGTTCGGCACGTGCCCACGCGCGAGGTCCTCGATGATTCCTTCGACCATGTTCACGCGGTCCGCGAAGAGCAGAATGAACCAGTGGCGAAGGTCGTTCTCGCTGAACTTGAAGGCAAAGCGCCTCATCAAGCCGCTCAAGCCTCTCGGCGGGTTCGTCGTGCCGAACACCGCAGTAATCGCCGGTCTTTCGGTCGATTTTAAGATCTCGACGGTCACCGGCTGTTGCTCGGGGAAATCCCAGTGCACGCCGATGTCGCGCGCCGGGATGCGCTCCTTGGGAACGGCCGGGCGATTGCGACGATCGAGGTCGGCGCCCCAACCTTGGATGTGAGAGTAGTCGGTCGTATTGGCTTTCATAATTCACTCCTTTCCTAGTGGCGCGCCTGTGGCGGGATGAGGACGGTTTTGATGCAATTGTCGAGCTTCGCCGAGAAAATATGATACGCGTCCGAGACTTCCTCGAGCGGAACCCGGTGCGTGATGATATCCTTCGGGGAAATTCGTCCTTCTTGAATGTGCTCGATCAAACGCGGTAAGTGACGCTTCACTACCGCCTGATTCGCGCGGATCGTAAGGCCTTTGTTTATGACGTTTCCGATCGGGATGGCGTTGAAAGTCGGACCATACACGCCAACGATCGATACGACGCCGCCTTTACGAGCCGAGTTGATCGCCCAGTGAAGCGCGGTCGCCGATCCCGCTTGAATGGGCGCGTAGTATCCCGTCATCAGCTGAGGAACGCTGCCCGAAGCTTCGCATCCGACGGCGTCGATGCAGACGTCGGCGCCGAGCCAATCGGTCATCTTCTTAATGTGAACGGCCATGTCGTCGACTTCCAGAAAGTTCACGGTCTCGCACTGCGCGAACTTGCGCGCGAACTCAAGCCGATAATCGATGTGATCGACCACGATCACGCGACCCGCTCCGAGGAGCCAGGAGCACTTCGCCGCGAAGAGCCCGATGGGGCCCGCGCCGAAGACGACGACCGTATCGCCCGCTTTGATCTCTCCCATTTCCGCCGCCTGGTATCCCGTCGGGTATGCGTCGGTCAGGAGAACGGCGTCGTCCAGATCCATGTCGCTTGGAATTTTCGTCGGTCCGATGTCGGCCATCGGTACGCGAACGAGCTCCGCTTGCCCGCCGTCGTATCCGCCGGTGGTGTGCGAGTAGCCGAAGATTCCGCCGACCGCCGTCGCTTCAGGATTTGTTTCGTGACAGTTGCTATAGAGTTCGCGTTTGCAAAAGAAGCACGAGCCGCAGAAAATGTTGAACGGCACGAGCACGTGATCGCCGGGTTTCAAGTTTTGTACGGAAGGGCCCACGTCCTCGACCACTCCGGTAAATTCGTGGCCGAAAGTCGTTCCAACACGCGTGTCGGGCACCATGCCGTGGTACAAGTGCAAATCGGATCCACAGATGCAGGCGCGGGTGACGCGAACGATGGCATCGTTCGGATGTTCAATTTTTGGCTCGGGTTTTTGAGTTGTACGTACGCGGTAGGGACCGCGGTAATCCATGGCTAACATGTAAAGGACCTCCCTCGTTGGGGAGGAGCCGATTGCAAGAAGCAGTCACAGGAGTGGAAATACGGTGGTTAGTGCGTACCGTCCGCGTCGGCCATTTTATTCAGGACGATCTGGATGGTCTTTCGGTCGATTCCGGCTTTGAGCATGAGACGTTTCGCGCGCTCGAAATCGTCGGAGTCGATGGCGTCGAAGAAGGTTTCGACCTTGCCGATCTCGGCAAGCTTTTCCAATATCAATGTGCCTTCAAAATCCGATTCGTTCATGTCTTATCTCGAAGCGATCCATTTTTTGAATTCGGCGTTCACGTCTTTGATTTCGCAGTAGGTCTCCAAGTACCCTTCCATTTTCATGCCGACGCTTAACCGAAGCAAGTTTTCCATATCGCATTTCCTAGCAATCATTTCGGCAAGTGCTTGCGAAGCTTGATAGTGGTAGTGCGGCGTACTCACCGTATTTTTGAACGGATGTCCGAGCGCTTTCACGTCCTGCGGCAACGGCTGCTTCTTAAGGTAATCGTAATTAACGCGATCGTGTTTCGCGACGAAGTTGGCCAGACCTTCCTCGAGCCACGCGGGAATCGCTTGTTTATATTTCTGGCCGAAGACGATGTGCACGAGCTCGTGTCCGAATACGGTATCGAAATTTTCGTTCTTCACGTTCGGGCCCAAGTGGATTTGTCCCGCGGACTTGCTGGCGAACGCCCTCACGCCTCGCCCGAGCCCATGCGCCTTTTCGAACGCCGCCTGGTCTTTGTACCAGATGACTTCGACTTTTCGGATCGTCCATTCGAGCTTCGTTTGAATGCGGTCGACTGTCTTTTCGGCGCGATTGCGCGTGAGCCAGTCGGGCGCGTCGGCCATGTGGAAAGCATTGCTGTCGATCTCTTTCGCGTGAACGAGGGTCGAGAGAAATAGGCTGAGTAGGATCATGAACGTAAGAATACTCCTCGCTCAAGCGAACTCAACTCTTACGGCGAGAGGTCGTATTGCATAATTACGTGCGAGTCATTGTACAACGCAGGAAACATGAGCGTGTCGGAGGCGGCGTCGAAAGAGATCGTGCGACCGCTGCAGGCAAGATCGGGCACGACCCACGGAAGCGCCGAATCCGTCCCCGAACCGACCAGGTAACGATGGATTTTCCCGTCGTTAGCCGAGCAATAGAAAACCGAGTTCGAAATTGCATCGTAAGTGAATGACCTTGCGGAGTGCGGAAAAGTTGCCAAGCTCGCCACGTTTGCGCCCGTTTTATAAACCCTAAGCACATTTGCATCCGGCGTCATCCCCAGCCAGCGAGAAGCCGACGAATCCCAATACCAGGACCCATAATAGTCATTGTACGAAACGGGCAGGTCACAAATGTCCGTAAGCGTGCCGAGTGGACAAAAGGTGAATCCCCCAGGTCCCGTTACGCCGGCGAATGGCGACTGTAGTCCGCTCGAAGTATCGTAGAGTTTCGCTAGGTTATCGGTAACGTTGACTCCGTCCCAGGTTGTCTTAACGGCGAGAATGTTCGATCCGTCGAAGCCGAAAATCTTTATCGCGTCACTTGAAGGAAAACTAATCTGGTTTCCAAGCAACCCGTCCGCCAAAGTGTAGTTCGTGCCGCCCCCTCCGACGAAGTCCTCCCATTGCCCGGACCCGCGATCCAATCGCGCGATCC
>CAYPFC010000258.1:0-4151 GCA_964409815.1 uncultured Pseudobdellovibrionaceae bacterium | reverse complement strand
ACGAGCTGGAGAATGTTTGCCATTCCGAACGGAACGCCGTCGTCGCACCGTAGAGCGCCGACAGAGAAGCTTTCGCTTCCGCTTGCTTCGACTTAGCAGTGAAACGTTGATAGTTCGGAACTGCGATTGCGGCCAAAACGCCGATGATCGCGACAACAACCATGAGCTCAATCAACGAGAAGCCCTTGTTGTTTCGGATTGAAACATTCATTTATTACCCCCAAAACGGACTGTTATTTCCTACATATTTAGTTTGCTACTACTCTACGGAAAAGAAAAGATGCGTCTTAAATCGGCAAACCGACTCGACCTAAGTTGAGACTCCCACCGCGTAATAACGTCAGGTGACCGCCGACCTAAGTCCGAGTTAAGATCGATTTAGCCATGAGTGACGATTTTCCCCACGGTGACGAACAGGTCATCACCAAGTACAAACCCAAAACGGCCAAGCCGCCGCTCTACAAAGTCGTCTTGCTCAACGACGATTTCACCCCGATGGACTTCGTTATACTCATATTAAAAAAATATTTTATGAAGACCGACGCGGAAGCGACTCGAGTCATGATGCAAGTCCACACCGAAGGCGCCGGACTCGCGGGTATATACACGTTCGAAGTTGCAGAGACAAAAGTCTACTCCGTGAACGAGTTTTCCCGAAGACACAAACACCCGCTTAAGTGTATAATGGAGAAAGAATAGGAGGAACCGCGATGCTTGATCCTAAGCTCGAACGCATCCTCAACCAACTTCTCGAATCCGCACGACTCAGTCGCTACGAATTCATCTCGCTCGAACACGTCCTCCTCGCCCTCATCACGAAAGACGACGAAACGAAAGAGATCCTCGAAGCCGCCGGCGCCGATCTCGCGAAACTCAAAACCAAACTCGAAGAGTTCTTAAAGAACCACTGCCCGCAAGTGACCGAAGAGTTCCTCGCCTCGGACCCCGAATGGAGACCCGAGCTCACGATGGCCTTCCACCGCCTCCTTCAGAGAGCGGCGATCCAAGTGCAATCGGCCGGCAAAAAAATGGTCAAGAGCGGCAACCTCCTCGTCGCCCTCTTCCATGAAACCGATTCCTACGCGCGCTACTACCTCGAAGAGCAAGGCGTCTCGCAGTTCGAGATCATCGAGTATCTCTCGCACGGAGGCTCGCGCGTTCCAAGCCAGACGAGCGAAGTCGGCGCGGACGGACTCCCGAAAGACGGCAACCCGAAATCCGGCGGAAGCGCGCTGCAGAATTACTGCACGAACCTGAACGAAAAAGCGAAGCAAGGCAAAATCGATCCCCTGATCGGCCGCGACGACGTGCTCGAGCGCATGATGCTCGTCCTCGCCCGCCGCCAAAAGAACAATCCCCTCCTCATCGGAGAATCCGGCGTCGGTAAGACCGCGCTCGCCGACGGGCTCGCGCTCCGAATCACTCAAGGCAACGTCCCCGCGAAGCTCCTCGACAAAGTCATCTACTCCCTCGACATGGGCGCGCTGCTTGCCGGCACCAAGTACCGCGGCGACTTCGAAGAGCGCTTGAAAGCGGTCGTCAAAGAAATCAAAGCCAAACCCGGCAGCGTGCTCTTCATCGACGAGATCCACACCCTCGTCGGCGCCGGCGGCACGAGCGGCGGCGCGATGGACGCCTCGAACCTGCTCAAGCCCTCGCTCGCCGACGGCTCCTTAAGCTGCATCGGCTCGACGACGTTCAAAGAATACCGCACGCACTTCGAGAAAGACCGCGCCCTCGTCCGCCGCTTCCAAAAGATCGACGTGAACGAGCCGACGATCGAGCAGGCGACGGAAATCCTGCGCGGCCTCAAGACCCGCTACGAAGAGTTCCACCACGTCACCTACTCCGACGACGCGATCAAGGCGGCGGCCGAGCTTTCGGCGAAACACATTCAGTCGCGCCACCTGCCCGACAAAGCCATCGACGTGCTTGATGAATCGGGCGCGCGGGCGAGAACTTTCGCGACATCCCCCGACGTCATCGCGCTGAACGTCGAAGACATGGAAGCCACCGTCGCGCGCATGGCCCAAGTGCCCGTCAAGTCGGTCACCTCAAGCGACCGCGTGAAGCTGAAGGACCTCGATAAGCAACTCAAAGCGGTCATCTTCGGCCAAGACTCGGCGATCAACAAAGTCGTCGCTTCGATCAAGATGTCGCGCACGGGGCTCGGTCGCGACAACAAACCCATCGGCAGCTACCTCTTCGCCGGCCCCACGGGCGTCGGTAAAACCGAGGTTTCCAAACAGCTCGCCGAGATGATGGGAATCTCGTTCCTGCGCTTCGACATGTCCGAGTACATGGAAAAGCATGCGGTCTCCAGACTCGTCGGCGCCCCCCCGGGCTACGTCGGCTACGAAGAAGGCGGCCTCCTCACCGACTCGGTTACGAAAAACCCGCACTGCGTGCTCCTCATCGACGAAGTCGAAAAGGCGCACCCCGATCTCATCAACATCCTTCTTCAGGTCATGGATTCGGGACGACTCACCGACTCGAACGGCCGCACGGCGGATTTTCAAAACGTTATTCTGATCATGACGTCCAACGCCGGCGCGTTTGAAGCCGCGAAAGGCGGCATCGGCCTCGTGCCCGACAAGAGCTCGACAATGTCCCTCGATGCGATCAAGAAGACGTTCCGGCCTGAGTTCATCAACCGCCTCGACGCGATCGTCGAGTTCCAGCCTCTAGACAAGCCCCTTCTGCTTCAGGTGATCCGCAAATTCATTTCGGAGCTCGAGGCGCAGCTGCTTAAAAAAACGATCTCCATGGAGGTGTATCCGGAAGCGATCGAATGGCTCTTCGAGAAAGGCTACGATCCCGCGTACGGCGCGCGCCCCTTCGCGCGCATCATCGACGAGCACATCAAGCGCCGGCTGGTCGACGACATCTTGTTCGGCAAGCTTCAAAACGGCGGCAAGGTGAAGGTGCGCGGCAGCGATGGCTCGGAGCTCAAGATCGAATGCTTTTCGATGGAAGAGATCAATAAGCCCCGCCTCGGCGGCCGCAAGAATCCGGCGCTCACCGGGAAATCCGAAAAGGTCTAAATTCCCCGCGCGGCTCCAATCCTGGAACTGCGCCGAAATCCCTACTCTCCACCTCTCGCCGCGCAGTGTAAAATCCTCCGGTTTCAGCAGTATTTCGTTAGCTTCGGCGCCAATGCCCCGCACGCCATGGACATCGACAAAAGGCTAGGTTACGCCTTTCCAACGGGGATGCCCAAAAGCACAAATTCGAGGGGGAATTTTGATGAAACCATGGCTAATCATGCTCGCGGTAATCAGCCTTGCCGCATGTTCGCCGGCCGATCAGAAAGTCGAAAGCGTCAAGGAACGCCTGGACGCCGGTGAAGTCGTTGAATTTTCGAAACCCGGTTACCGTCGGCCGAGCTGCCGTGAAGGCGCGCCCGACTGGAGAGACTACCGAGTCGCCAACGACGACGAGCGCATGCGCATCGTGGTTCGCAAGCAAGCCTCGGGCTTGAACGCCGGCCCCCACTCCTGCTTCCGCGTAGGCGGCGAAGTCATCATCAACTCGAAAGGCGCGAAGGCGACGGCGGACCTCGGCCTCGCCCGAATCACGAAGCTTTCGCTCGTGAAAATCGATGCTCTGCAAAAGTCGCACTTGAAGGGCAAGTACTTCGCGAATAACGAAGAGTTCTTCAAATATAAAGACGACATGAAATTCCGCATGAAGCCCGATCATCAGGGCATCGTCACCATCCTCGATTTCGATTACGTCGCCTCGAGCGCGGTCGACGAGAAAGAGCTCGTCCAGAAAGACATCGATCAATCCTCGGGCGACGCTTATGAAGAAACGAAGAACGACGGGGACACGCTCTCCAAGTGCAACACTCCCTGGGTCGACGTTCGCGTTCCCGAAGCCGAGTACAGCCAAGCCATCCTAAGCGGAAAGTTAAACAGCTACTACAGCTGGGGCTCGCGCAATTGCCTCGCGCAAGGCCAAGAAGTCGCCATCGTCGCGGGTAAAGATGCGCCCGTCCTCGGTAAAGTCAAAATCGCCAAGATCAAGCGCTTCCGCGCCTCCTACGTCGATCCGAAATACTTCGCGGCCTCCGAGTTCGACCTCGTGAAACTGCAAAATAAAATCCGCCTCGAGAACCGCGAAGAGTTTATCACGGTGATGGACTTCGT
>CAYPFC010000257.1:0-4152 GCA_964409815.1 uncultured Pseudobdellovibrionaceae bacterium | reverse complement strand
CTACCGTCCGCGCGTCGGGGCGAAGACCAGAAGGCAAGAGGTGCGCGATGAGATATTTGGTGCTTTTCCTATTTGCGACGAACGCGCGCGCCGAGATTAAGTTCTTCGAAGTGCGAATGAGCCACGATCCGAATCCCGGCTTGCGCCTGGAGATTCAGGTGATCGGCAAAGAGCGTGTACATGTCGCGAGTCGATTGTTAAATGACCGCGCCACGGGCCAGATCGCGGTTCCCATTGCGTTTGGCGAGAAAATGATCGCCGATTTCGAAAAGGCTTTGCCCAAAGCAAAGCGAACTCGGTACCGCGGCGCGGGCGGGTGCGGGCAGCTGCTAGTCGTTCGGATCTGGCCCGTGAGCGCGAGGTCCGAGACGGTCGAATACGTTTGTTTGGATCTCGCCGACCGTGCCACCGAAGCGGATTTCGTGCGCTGGTGGAAGAGCACCGGGCGTCTTTTAAGAATTTGAATCTCGCGTCAAAACGGGCTAGAAACACTTTTAGTGAAGCCCACGGAATCCGAAATCAAAGCCTGCTTGGAGCTCCTCCAGCGCCTGAATACCGATGGCGCCTTGGTGGAATCCTTGACCGAAGAGCAGCGCGTGTCGTTGATGCGCGAGGCGGGCAGGCTTTCGCGCCCGAATCGCACGGACCTTCGCGTGCGCAATCGACAGATCAAGAGAGAGCGTCGCCGTCAGATCGTGCGCGCGGATAAGTCGGCGCGCGCGTCGACGGGGATTCGCGAGGCGCGTAAGCAGACGGTATTCAAAGCGCCCGAGCGCCTGGTCCAAGCGTCACTGGGCGCGGGCGAGGACGCGACCCTGAGGCAGGAGCGGAGCTGTTACGTTTGCAAGTCCCGCTTTCAAACCGTGCACCATTTCTACGATTCGATGTGCACGCCGTGCGGAGATCTGAATTATCAAAAGCGCTTTCAAACCGCGCCGCTCGACGGACAAGTCGCGATCATTACCGGTTCGCGCTTGAAGATCGGCTACCAATCCGCGCTCATGATGCTCAGGAGCGGCGCGCGCGTGATCGCGACGACTCGGTTTCCGGTGGACGCGGCATTACGGTTTTCACGCGAGGACGACTTTTCGAAGTGGGGCTCAAGGCTCCAGATTTACGGATTGGATTTGCGGCACACGCCGAGCGTGGAGCTATTTTGCGCGCATATGGAAAAGACCCTGGACCGTTTGGATATTTTAGTGAACAACGCGGCCCAGACGGTTCGACGCCCCACGGGATTCTACGCGCACCTGATGGAGAACGAGCGCAAGTCTCTGGGCGAGCTTCCGGCCGAGGCAGCGTCGCTCTTGATTTCACATAGCGAGTGCTTGCGGCAGTTGGGGCTTTCGCCGGCGGAAGCGGCGTCCTCTATATTGCCGGCGGGTTGGGAAAGGCCCGCGCCGGGAGTGGGGCTCGCGGCCTCGGCGGAACTCTCGCAGATCCCATACTCGTACGACCGCGAGCTGATCGACAAAGAGGTTTTCCCCGAGGGTAAGGTCGATGCCGATCTCCAGCAGGTGGATTTGCGCAAGAAGAACAGCTGGCGACTGACGCTGGCGGAAGTTCCGAGCGGCGAGATGCTCGAGGTGCAGCTCGTGAACTCGATCGCGCCGTTCGTGTTATGTAGCCGATTGGCCCCGCTGATGCGCCGGGATCGCACGGGTCGGAAGCACATCGTGAACGTCAGCGCGATGGAGGGGAAGTTCTCGCGCTATACGAAGACCGACAAGCATCCGCACACCAACATGGCGAAAGCCGCGCTCAACATGATGACGCTGACTTCGGCGCCCGACCTGCTGAAAGACGGTATCCATATGAACGCCGTCGATACGGGCTGGGTGACGGACGAGGACCCGATGGACCTTTCGCTGCAGAAGAAGGCGATGCATGATTTCGAGCCGCCGCTCGACATCGTCGACGGGGCGGCCCGGGTTTGCGATCCGTTTTTTCACGGCATTTTGACGGGAGAACACTGGTCGGGGAAATTTTTGAAGGATTATTTCCCGACCGAGTGGTGAAGGAAGCGCGGGGCCTAGAAGCGATCTGACCCCGCACTCAGAGAACTGCTACGTTGTGGTATGGATCTCTTCGGCGAGATTTCGCGTTCTTTAATAGCTTCAAGAAAACTTGAAAAGCGCGTCTAGGTGGACTTAGCGCGTTTTTACGGCGAAGCTATTATTCGCAATGAGATACTTATATTGTAGATAGAGCACGATACGGAGGGACCCCATCGACAGTCTTTCAATTGATCTCAATCGCAGCTCGCTCGAGCTTGCACACCGGGCTTCCGCTCGAGCCTTAATCGATCGTCCCTTCGATCCGCAGCTTCTATTTCAGGTCGCGCATTTGAGTTTAAGGCTTCGTGACTATGCGACCGCGCTCGATTGCTACACGCGGGTGTTCGCGCTTCAGCAGCAAGCGCTTCCCGAGCTCGGGCATCCGGCGCTACTTTGCAGTGGCGCGCGTCTGCGCCACGATCTCGGGCAGTTGGAATACCTTAAGGACTTGGGACGGTTGACCGCGAAGGGTTTAGAGTACATCCAGAATCTGCATGAGGCGTTGGCGGTGCTCGAGGGATCGCCAAGGTATCGCGGAGTTTTTCCCCTCGACGAGCGTTTATATCGGCTGCTACCGCATTACAATCGCGCGCTCCATGTGTATCGTCCCGGTCCGGTGGCGGGGTCGGCGCTCAATCCGAAATTGGATTTCGAGAAATTGGACCGGCAGTTCGCTCTCGGCGAGCGAAAGATCGTCGTTACCGACGGATTTCTTACGCCCGAGGCCTTGCGCGAGTTGCGGCGCTTTTGCGATGAGTCCGTATTCTGGTTCGACATGCACCGGGATGAGTTTATTGGCGCGCATTTCTTGCGCGGGTTCTCATGCGGGTTGCTGTTTCAAATCGCGGCGGAGCTTCAGGAAAAGTTCCCCCGGACTATCGGACCCGAGCCCCTTTATGCGGCTTGGGCTTTTCGGTGCGGGTCGGGAACGAACGGCGTGCGCCCGCATACCGACGACGGGAAGGTGAGCATCAACTTTTGGATCACGCCCGAGTCAGCGAATCTCGATCCGTCGAGTGGCGGCCTGGTTTTGTACGATGCTAAGACCCCGCGCGTGTGGACGAAGCAGGACTGGTATGGGAACGATCAAATGCTCACGGATTTCATCGAGGCGAGGCCCGAGTCCAGAGTCGTTATTCCGTACGGAGAGAATCGTTGCGCGATTTTTGCCTCGAGGCTCGTACATCATTCCGATGAGATTCGGTTTCGCGAAGGCTATGAGAATATTCGAACCAACGTGGCGCTGATTTTCGGCGACGCTTATGAGGGAAGGGCATGATGGTAGAGGCGTGCGCGGTCGTGGCCGGTTTGATTCATCTTTATGTCTTCAGTATGGAGTCTCTGCTTTGGGGAAGATCGTCGACGAACCGGGTGTTCGGCATGACAAAGGAAGTGGCCGAGCACAATCGGCTATTCGCGTTCAACCAAGGATTCTACAATCTGTTCTTGGCGATCGCGGCATTGAGCGGAGTGGCGATCGGCTTGAGCGATTATGTCGGAAAGACCTTGGTGGCTTACGCGTTGTTTTCGATGATGGGAGCGGGGCTCGTGTTGCTGTACTCGAAACCGAAGCTTGTTCGGGCGGCGATGATTCAGGCTCTGCCGCCCTTCCTCGGATTGGCCGCGCTCGCGGTGCGCTGAGTAGAGTGCCGTCGCTTTGGAACTGGTCCCGGATTTGCCACCACCAGTTCGCTATCCGGTATTTGCCAACCGGGGGACTTTCTGCCCCCGCGGATGTCGGAAGAAGGAGGCAACGATGGACATGCAATCGACAGTTGGACCTACAGGTAGGAAGTCTTCAATTTTATTTTCCGGTTTAAGCGATGAGATGCAACTATGCATCGAAAACTGCTCTCAATGCGCGCAGGTTTGCGAGCGTGTGATTCCGCACTGTCTTGAATTGGGGGGAGAACATGCCCGTCCCGAACACATTCGACTCTTGCAAGACTGCGTCGACATCTGCGAGGCCTCGGCGCGATTTATGATTCGAGATTCAGATTGGCATACTCAAACTTGCGCGGCCTGCGCGAAGATTTGCAGGGCTTGCGCCGAGGACTGCCGGAGGATGTCGGACGATCCGATCATGAGTCAGTGT
>CAYPFC010000256.1:0-4171 GCA_964409815.1 uncultured Pseudobdellovibrionaceae bacterium | reverse complement strand
CGACAAAGACAGCTACGCGTCGGTGGCGTCCACGAACGGCGTGGTCGTCGGGCACGTGTCCTTCCGCGGTCGTCGCTTCGAGATTCGCCAGGGCCGCGGCGGGGTTCAGAAAACCGTCGAGCTGAGACCGAACCATGAGCGCCCGTGCGCGAACCCCGAGCACAACCACGCGGGTTCGGGACCGCAACCCGCTCCGGAGCCCGAAGAGCCGGTCGTCTCGCAACCCGCTCCCGCTCCCGCTCCCACGCCCACGCCCACGCCCGCATCGGACGACGGCGTGATTGATATTCTTGTCGCGTACACGCCGGCGGCACTCAAGGCGGCCGGGAACAAATCCGCGCTCGAAGCTTCGGTAAAGATGGCGATCAACGACACCAACACCGCGTTTCGAGAGAGCAAAGTCGGCGCATACACCGTGCGCCTGGCCGGCCTCGTCGCGGTCAGTGAATCCGAAACCGGAGACTGGTCGGGCGATCTGAGGTCGCTCGTCGGCACGACCGATGGCAAATGGGGCAGTCTGCACGCGCTTCGTATACAGTACGGCGCGGATCAGGTTTCGCTCGTGGTCAGCCCGAGCGGGACGATCGCCGGCGTCAGCTACGTCGGCGGCGGCGCGAGCCGCGCGTTCACGCTCGTCCACTTCCGCGCGTTTAGCCAACTGACGTTCTCGCACGAGCTCGGTCATAACCTGGGCTTGAATCACTCCGACGAGTTCGAAGTGCGCGGTAAGTTCCGCACGATCATGGCGTACGCTACGCGAATCCGGAGGTCTCGTACAATGGCATTAAAACCGGAGACGCGACCCACAATTCCGTCGCGAAGCTCCTCGTCTCGGTACCGAAAATGGTGAATTACGTGACCGCGACGAATTCCGTGACGGTGCCGCAGCCGAATTAAGAGACGGCGACGCCATGATCTTCCAATTCAATGTCTAACAGACTTCGGGGCGTCTAAGAAATAGACGCCCATTGGCTCCCAGCCCACCCCGGCACGGCACGGGGGATGCACTCCCATTGGCTGAGGAGAACATCCCAATCATGAAACCCATTATTCTCATTTTCGCACTCACGCTGTTCATGTTACCGGCCGCCGCTCGAGCTTCTTGCGGCGCCGATCCGGCCGCGCTCAAGGATCAAGTCACCAACATCGGCTTTCGGGTGCACGGCGCGAGCTTCGGACAAAAGCTCTTCGAGATTCACCGGACGACCTCTGGGTTCAGCTTCGCGGACCCGGACGGAGAGTCGTTTTACTTCAACGGTCAAGGCAAGCCTTGCCTTAGCGCACCGTCTTCGAATATCGAGGCGTGCGGCGACGAGCTCAAGCAAGCCCTGGGCGACAACCGACTCGTGCTTAAAAGTCGGAACCAACCCATCGGCGAAATTGAAATCGATTACGAGCGCAATCAAATCTTTATCTGGTCCGTCGATGGGCAGGGTCGCATCGAAAAGAGCCGCTCCTACGTTCGCGTCTCGAATGCCTCTTCCACCAATCAAGTCGGCTTGAACGTCGAGGCGATCGACCCGAGCGCCGGTAAAATCGTCGGGACCATGACGGCCAAGCGTGACTTCACCCGTGTGCGCTGCCCAGTTGTATCCGATCCAGACGAATACTTGCTCGGGCGCGGTCACAGCGTTGCAAATCTCGTCGGGCAAAGCGTCACTTCGTTGAATGGAAGAGTCCGTAGCGAATCGTTCTCGCCCACTTCGCTGGCGGGCACCGCCGCGGTGGCCGGCAAATAACTCACCGCCTTCGCCCTAGACGCCTCGGAATCCCGCCCCCTAAGCTTATCGGTCACACGCTTGGGGGGTAAATCATGCGTTCCATGCTTCTTGTAGTTTGCTCGTTGCTCGTGGGAACAGCTCACGCGGAGACCGTCCGCTACGTCTTCAAGGGAGCCCACTTCGGCGCGCACCGAATGGACTTTGGGTTGAAGGCCAGTCAAATTCAAAAGCTTAAGGAGCTCAGCTTGGGCCGCGTGAATTTCGGCGACGTGTACTACGTCAATGCCGACTCCTCGCTCCTGAGCGAGTATTCAAAGAAGCCCGGCTTCTCGGGCGTCATTCATCCGAACGTTCCGCCTCCGTTACTTCCGGGGGGCGAGGAAGAACAGGAAGATCAGGACGAAGAAGTTCAACAAGGCCTGCCCGGAGATCCCGAGTTCGTCTCGCAGTGGTGGGTGCAGAACTTGGGCGTTCAGGGCGCGTGGACGATGGCGACGGGCTTAGGCATCGTGATCGCCGACTGCGATGCCGGCTATCACCACGATGAGCCGGATTTACTCGCGAATTTCCTGCTCGATTACCGCTACGACTTGAGCAACACCGATGACCCGTTGACGGTGAACGACGGCCCGTTCGCCTACCACGGAACGGCGGTGACCGCGATCATGGCGGGCGTGATGGACGGGCAAGGCACAAACGGCATCGCGTACAACGCGAAGATCGTTCCGCTACAAAACTACAATTACGACTCGACCGATAAGCTCGACAAAGAAGAAGCCACCGCCCGGTGCGTGCTGAAGGCGATCGACACGCCCGACGTCGACATTATCGTTTTGGAAAACCAAACGCGCGACGGCTCCTCCGAAACCTTCGTCGGCACGCGCGACGCCGTTCGCCTCGCGCTCGCCGCCGGGATCATCGTCGTCGGCGCGGCCGGAAATTACGAGCAGTTTCTTAAGATCGAAGCCGAGGACGACACGGGCTCGATCATCGTCGGCGCATTGAACCAGGATGGCACGTCAGCCTATTGGTCAAATTTCGGTCCGCGCGTGACGGTCGGCGCGTACGGCGAGAATTTGCACACGCTGTACGGCCCCAACGGCCGCTGATTCCCGACCCGGCCGGGCCAACGCCCGGTCGCTTCGGTAGCTTCGGAGGAACGAGCGGCGCGACTCCGCAAGTCGCGGCGGCGGTCGCATTGATGAAAGAAGTGAATCCTCAGCTGACGCCCGCGATGGCGCGCCAGATCTTGCTGGACACGCGCGAGGTCAATGACGGCAACAAACTCACCGGCGGACGGTTGCACATCGATCGCGCCGTCGAGAACGCGAAAAACGCTCCGGCGAATCCGTTCGCCAATGAGCGGGCCGCCGCGTACCGCCGCGCGCTCCAGAAGATTTTATAACTCCGCGGCCCGTCCTCCAGGCGAGGGCGGGCAATCCGTTCCCCAAGGGTACCCCAAGTTGACGGGCCACACTGGGCTCGTTAAGCCTGTTTCCGGGGGAAGGCTTATGACTCGAATTTTCATTCTTTGTTTCGTCCTTTGTTTCCAAGCGCGAGCCGCCGACCTCTCACCCTACCGTGGACCTAAAGTTTCCAGCCAAAGCTCGTTTTCCATTTACGCGATACGCCCGCCGCGCCCGCTGAATTGGAGCACCCCGAGCGCGCTGGTGAGCTCGCTCCTCGGCAATTCGTTGATCAGCGTCGGCTATCACGAGAACACCGGGCGCGGGCGCGACGGGAACGGCCGGTGGCGCTCTCTGCCAAACCATCCCATCGGGCACATGGCGATCGCGCTACGCTGCGCGGGCGAACGCGAGATCGTTACCGGAATGTCGACCCAGGAGTCCTCTCCCGAAATCGAAGATATTTTTTTGAACGGGTACGGACTCGGCATCATGTTCAAGACCCAAGTGGGACGGCTCGAAACGTCGGGCGAAATCTTAGGAGAGATTGGTCGACGCCGCGAGCACGTCGGCAACGTCGCCGAGCTCAAGATTCGAATCAACGATCTTCAGTGCAAAGACGTAAAACGCTACCTCGAGCAGTACATCGATCGCGGTATTGACCAGCGCTACGGAAGCCTCGTCGATCGACCGCTTCGGGGCGACGGCGCGGGCTGCGCGGCTTTCGGCATGAGCTTCCTGCGTCTGTTCGGTCTAATTCCGGTGCGCGAGGAAGACTTGCCCGCGGGGCATTTTTCGCGCGAGTGGAGAACGAGTCTCACGGTCTCTGAAGCGTACATCGGGAACGGCGCGCGGGGCGCGGACATTGGGGTTTACGGATTGGCCTTCGACAATCATACGGCCTGGACTCTTCCCGGCTACGCGAGCCGCTCGATTTCGTTTTGGGATCCGGAGCCGTTCGCGGCCTGGGTTGAGCGCGCCTCGAAGGGGTTAGAAAAAATCCCGGTCTCGTTACATGCCTCGGGAGGCGCGACGATGAAGTCC
>CAYPFC010000255.1:0-4171 GCA_964409815.1 uncultured Pseudobdellovibrionaceae bacterium | reverse complement strand
TCACTCCTACGTCCCGACGCAATCGATCGGTTACGTGCGCAACTTGCTCGGAGCCTTTAAATTTTCGGGGGATGAGGCGGACAAAAAAATCTCGGTGTTGTCGGGCGGCGAGAAGAGCCGGGTCGTGCTGGCGACGATTCTCTCGCGGCCCGTGAATTTGCTGGTGCTGGACGAGCCGACCAACCATTTGGACATTCAGTCGCGCGAAGTTTTGCTGGAAGCGGTGGTGGGGTTTCCCGGAACCGTGATGATCGTAAGCCACGATCGCCACTTCTTACGTAAGATGACGACCCGGGTTTTCCGCTTAGACCGCCACGAGTTGACGGTCTATGACGGGTCTTGGGATTACTATCTGGAAAAAACCGGAATCAAGGCTTAAGGGGCTCGACTAGTTCAATTTCGTTTTGATTTTGTACGTCGCTTGGACGTGCAAGTCTTCTGACCGACTTCGCCGCCACAGGTGCTCGAGCCGCAGTTGATCGAGAGGATCTTGTTCTCTTTGTTGTCGGCGCGGAACTCTTTCTTCCAATCGTTGCAGGCTTTCTTCCAGGCGTCTTTGGCTTCCTTCGCGGTCGCCGCGCTTTCGCCCTCAAGGTCGGCGCTGCCGTCTTGAACTTCCCAGAGCGGGTCTCCCGTTTTCGCCTTTTCGCCGCGGGTCTTTTTGATTTCCAGGGTGGTCGTGCCTTCTTCGATCTCGTTGACGTTCACGCCGCCGGTCTGGGCGAACGCAGAAGCGGTGAATAGCAACGTGACCGTGATCAGAATCGCTTTCATTAAGAACCTCCAAATTAGGTGGTGGGAGCCCATCATCTTCGACCCCCGAAGCCCGCGTCAAGAGACGAAATCTGCTATGGTGATGACCTCTTATGAAGGATTTCCGCAAAGACATTAAGGGGCGTGGCGCCGTCGGCAACACCTTGAATCGGTTTGAAAAAACCCACGTTCGGGCCGAGGCCTATGACGGCGAAGAATTCAGTGAGGACGAAAAGCCACGAGTCACGACGGAGTTCATTAAAGACTCTTCACGCAGTATCGTCGCGGAAAACGACTCTCCCGACATTCCGTTCCGCTATTCGGTGAACCCGTATCGAGGCTGCGAGCATGGCTGCGCCTATTGTTACGCGCGGCCCACGCACGAGTACCTGGGGTACTCGGCAGGGCTCGACTTCGAGTCGAAGATCCTCGTGAAGGAAAACGCGCCCGAGCTCCTGCGCGAAAAACTCATGTCGCGCTCATGGACGGGCGAGGACATCACGTTCAGCGGCAACACCGACTGCTACCAGCCGATCGAGAGGCAAATGAAGCTCACGCGCCGGTGCCTCGAGGTTATGCTCGAATTTCGCAATCCCGTCGGCATGATCACGAAGAACGCGCTCGTCACGCGCGATATCGACATTTTAAGGCAGCTCGCGAAGCTCAATGCGGCTTTAGTGTTTATCTCAATTACGACTTTGGATCGCGAGCTCTGCGGCGTGCTCGAGCCGCGCACGTCTCGGCCCGAGTCCCGTTTGCGCGCGATTCGCGAGCTCGCGGCCGCCGGCATTCCGGTCGGCGTGAACGTCGCGCCCTGCATCCCCGGGCTGACAGATCACGAAATGCCCGCGATCCTCAAAGCCGCGCGCGAGGCGGGCGCCAGGTTTGCGGGCTACACGATGCTTCGCCTGCCGCTGGCGGTGGCGCCGCTCTTTGAGGCGTGGCTCGAGGAGCATCGGCCGCTCCGCAAAGAGAAAGTGTTGGAGAACATCCGCTCGGTGCGCGGTGGAAAGATCAACGAAGCCCGGTTCGGCGAACGCATGCGAGGCAAGGGCGCGATCGGGGAAAACGTCCGCCAGATGTTTAAGATCACGTGCGCTAAGCTGGGATTGAATAAGGAAGACATCCGGCTCGATTCCTCGCACTTCTCCCGCCCCGGAGATCAATTGGTTCTGCCCATGGTGGACATCTAAGACTGGACAGCGCTAGCTCAGGATTTCGCGAAAGCTTTCGCGGATCCTAGGCGCGGCGCCGCCGAGGACGGGTTCGCCATGGCAAACGACGAGGTTTTCCGGATTCCACGCGAGGATTTTCTCCACCGTTTCGCGCGTGCTTTCGGGGTGGTACATCAGCTTTCCGAAGCGGCTCATCGCGAGCTTTCGATCCGCGCCGTTGAGCTTAAGCCAAAAGCGATTCCAGGCGCCGCCCGCGTTATGAACGTTAAACATGAAATCGGTGATGACTACGGTTCTCGAGACGCGGTGATAGAATATGTACTCTTCGTCGAGCGGAGGTCGCGCCTTCACGCGAATCGTGTCGACGGTCGCGGCCCAGGGAAACTTCGTCCCTTCCGTCAGAATCAGGTCAAAATCAACATCCTCCTGCTTCAGGGCCGAGCGCGGCGGCCCCGCGACGAGTGCCTTCGGGAATCGGTCTTTGGTGCGCGGCAGATGAATATGATGCACCGGATTGGGTGAGATGAGGTAGCGGACTTCGCCCATCGCTGCGATCGCGTCGAGCTCGCTCTTGTCGAAGTTTACGGGAGAAACGATCATCAGCTTGCCGGGCTCATAGGCGATGATCGTCGCGCAGCCGCCCAAGTTGCCGAATGCCGGCACGCGGAAGTCCTTCCTCGCGATCCAAAGATTCTCGCCTACGAGTTGCATTGCCCGACATCCTAGAGGAAAGTGTGCGCATTATGAAATGTTTCGTACTTGCGGCATTGATGCTCCCGGGCCTCGCCTGGGCTTGGGGTAAACGCGGACACCAGATCGTCGGCGAAACGGCCGCGCTGGCGGTTTCGGGAGAGATGAACAGCGGGTTTATGAAGTCGCGATCGTTCGACTTCGGCTATTACGCGAACGTTCCCGATTTCATCTGGAAGCGTCCGGCGACGTACCAACAGGAAAAGAACAATCACTTCATGGATCTGGAGATCTTCGAGCGCGCCTTTCCGAAGGGGGCGGATCCGGCGGAGCACTTCGCGCTTTCGCGAAAGGACTTCGAAGCCAAGTTTCCCGACGTGAAGGAAGACGCCGGTCGCGCCTACTGGCGGGTGAACGAGATGGTCGCACAGCTCGAGGGCGTGACGAAGAAATTGCGCGAGCTTAAGGACGATGCCCCGGTGAAGGACCGGCAGGCGCTGCAGGAGAAATGGCTCGTGCTCGCGGGCACGCTAGGCCACTATGTGGGCGACTTGGGCCAGCCTCTGCACGTGACGGAAAATTACGACGGACAATTGAGCGACCAGAAGGGAGTCCACGCGCACTTCGAGGACGATCTGGTCGACGAGCTCTACCCCGAGCTATTGATGAGCGTGCACGCGCGCGTGAAGCGCGAGTGGCCGAGGTTTAAAAAAGCGAACGAGAAAAAGTCCGTGACCGCACTGCTCTCGCAGCTCGCGCGCGGCTCGCACGCGGCGCTCGCGCCCCTGCTCGCGATCGACAAAAAGAACAAGCGCGAGGTTTCGCTGAAGGCGGCCAAGCGTTATCAGAAGATGATGGAAGAGCGCCTGGCGGACAGCGCGCTGACGCTCGCCGAGATTTACCGCCGCAATCTGGGATGGAAGTACAATGGCGAGAGATTCTATTTCTTCGCCGGGGAGCCGGCCTTCGTCGTGCCGGGCGGGACGGCCTCGCCTTGAGCCTTTAGCGCGTCGAGCGCTTGCCGCGCGGGCGCGAACGCCGGGTCGGCCTCGAGTGCCTTGAGGTAGTGAGCCTCGGCGTCCTTCGGGTACCCGGCCTCCGCGTACACGAACGCGAGATTGTGGTGCACGACCGGGTTTCGCGGCTCGACTTTCAGGACTTCAAGGAACGTGCGCTCGGCGTCCTGGTAACGCTTTAATCTCGAGTACAAAACTCCTAAATTGATTTTCGTCGAAAGGTCCTCTGGTCGCTCGCGCACGGCGCGCACGGTGAACTCGAGCGCCGGCTCGTGCATGCTGTTTTCGATGTAGTAAAGGCTTAAGTTTTGGTAGGCCTTCACGGTGCCGGGATACTCGTCGAGCACGTTGAGCCAAACGGTCTCTTGCGATTGCCAGGTCTTTGCCTGCGCGTATGAGAGCGCGGCGAGCGGCGGCACGAGAACCCAGGCCAAGTTGCGTTTCAGCAGAAACGCGAGTCCCGTCACGAGGAAGATCGAGAGCGCGGTCCCCGGCAAATAGAGGTAGCGGTCGTTGAACACCGACGCCTGACCGAAC
>CAYPFC010000254.1:3934-4209 GCA_964409815.1 uncultured Pseudobdellovibrionaceae bacterium | reverse complement strand
AAACCTTCCAGGAAGCGAAAGAGTTCTACGAACTGATTTCGAGCCTGGATTACATGCCTTCCTCGCCGACCCTGTTCAACTCGGCCACGATGCGCCCGCAGCTCTCGAGTTGCTATCTGCTCGATTCGCCCGGCGACGATCTTTCCTCGATTTACGATAAGTATAAAGACATCGCGATGCTTTCGAAGTTCGCCGGAGGTATCGGCGTGTCGTTCTCGCGCGTTCGCTCGCGCGGCTCGCTGATCAAAGGCACGAACGGCCATTCGAACGGCCTC
>CAYPFC010000254.1:298-3924 GCA_964409815.1 uncultured Pseudobdellovibrionaceae bacterium | reverse complement strand
TCGGTTGCGGCCGTGAACCAAGGTGGCCGTCGCAAAGGCGCCGCGTGCATTTACTTGGAGTCGTGGCACGGCGACATCGAGGAGTTCCTCGAGCTTCGCGACAACACCGGCGACGGCGCACAGCGCACGCACAATTTGAACTTAGCCAACTGGGTCCCGGACATCTTCATGCGCCGAGTGGAAGAAGACGCGATGTGGTCGCTCTTTGACCCGAAGGAAGTGCCTGAGTTCGTCGACCTTTACGGCGAGGAGTTCGAAACCGCGTACGTAGCCGCCGAAGCCGCGGGCCGCTTCGTTCGCCAAGTCAAGGCGCGCGATCTCTATCAGCGCATGATGAAGACGCTCGCTCAGACCGGAAACGGCTGGATGACCTTCAAGGATGCTTCGAACAAGAAGTCGAACCAAACCGGACTGCCCCACAACGTGATCCACCTCTCGAACCTCTGCACCGAGATTCTGGAAGTGACCTCGGGGCCCGAGACCGCCGTTTGCAACCTAGGCTCGATCAACCTGGGCGCCCACGTGGTCGACGGCAAATTCGATTTCGAAAAGCTCGCGCACACGACCGAAGTGGCGATTAAGTACTTGGATCGCGTGATCGACATCAACTTCTACCCGATCTCGACCGCGCATAGCTCAAACCTGCGCTGGCGCCCCGTGGGCCTCGGCGTGATGGGCCTCCAGGACGTCTTCTTCAAAATGAACCTGCCGTTCGACTCGGAAGAGGCGCTGAAGCTGTCGACGAAGATTCAGGAAGAGATCTATTACCATTCTTTGAAAACCTCGTGCGCTTTGGCTGAGAAAGCCGGGCCCCACCCCGCGTTTTCCGAAACCAAAGCCGCACAAGGGATTATGCAATTCGACCTCTGGGGCGTCGTTCCCGAGGATATGGAGCGCTGGGAGCGCCTGCGCCGCAAAGTGAAGACGATCGGCTTAAGAAACTCGCTCATGATCGCGATCGCTCCGACCGCCACCATCGCGTCGATCGTCGGCGCGTACGAAGCGATCGAGCCGCAAGTCTCCAACCTCTTTAAGCGCGAGACTTTGTCGGGCGAGTTCATTCAAGTGAACCGCTACCTCGTCGACGCGCTTAAGAAGCGCGGCCTATGGAACGAGGAGATCCGCAATAAGATCAAGATGAACGAAGGCTCCATCCAAGAGCTCGAAGAGATTCCTGAAGATATCCGTAAGGTGTTCCGTACAGTTTGGGAATTGCCGCAGAAAGCGTTGATCGACATGGGCGCGGCTCGTGGCGCTTACATCGATCAATCGCAGTCGCTCAACTTGTTCATCGAGAGCCCGACCATCGGCAAACTCTCGTCCATGTACATGTATGCGTGGAAGATGGGCATTAAGACGACGTATTATCTGCGCTCGCGTCCCGCGACCAAGATCGCCAAGGTGACGACAACCACCAAAGCGGTCGAGGAAGCGCCGAAAAAGACTTACACGGATCAAGAAGCACTGGCATGCTCGCTTGAGAACCCGGAATATTGCGAAGCTTGTCAGTAACTTTAGGAGACGACATCCATGATTTTGAAACCTGGCTTTGATTTGACCCTTCGTCCGATGCGCTACCCGGTGTTCTTTGAAATGTACAAGAACGCCATCAAGAACACGTGGAACGTGGACGAGGTGGATTTCTCGAACGACATCGTGGATCTTCAGCGCAAGCTGACGCCCGCGGAGCGCTTTTTGATCAACCGCCTGGTCGCGTTCTTCGCGACCGGCGATTCGATCGTCGGCAACAATCTCGTGCTGAACCTTTATAAGCACGTGAACGCTCCGGAAGCGCGCCTGTATTTGTCGCGCCAACTCTTTGAGGAAGCTTTGCACGTGCAGTTCTACCTCACGCTGCTCGACACCTACATTCCCGACCTGACGGAGCGTGAGAAGGCGTTTGCCGCCGTTCACAATATTCCTTCGATCAAGAAGAAGGCCGATTTCAGTTTTAAGTGGATGGATTCGATCAACGATCTTGACCGCCTCGACACGATCGAGGACCGCCGCAAGTTCCTGATGAACCTGATTTGCTTCGCCGGCGCGATCGAAGGCATGTTCTTCTTCGCGGCGTTCGCGTATGTCTATTTCCTGCGGGCAAAAGGCCTCCTGAACGGTCTTGCCACGGGAACGAATTGGGTTTTCCGCGATGAAAGCGGCCACATCGACTTCGCCTTCAAAGTCATCGAAACCGCGGTTGAAGAAGAACCCGCGCTTTTCGACGCTCGCATGAAGGACATGGTCATCGCGATGTTCAAGGAGGCGATCGATGCCGAGATGGCTTTCGCGCAAGACATCCTCGAGCACGGCGTGGCCGGCTTGAGCTCGCGCGATATGCGCACATACCTCGAGTACATCGCGGACCAGCGCCTCGTTCGCTTAGGCATCCCGGCTCAGTTCAACGTGCGCAACCCGTTCGGGTTCATGGAGCTTCAAGACACTCAGGAGCTCACGAACTTCTTCGAGCGCCGTGTGGCCGCCTACCAAGTCGGCGTCACCGGAAACGTCAGCTTCGACGAAAGCTTTTAGGTGCCAGGAACTATTTCCGGGTCACGCCGCGGCAACGAGGCATGAAAAAGGCCACCGAAAGGTGGCCTTTTTATTTGGTGTGCTGTCTTAAGTGAGGTGCGCCCGCGGCCCCAAGCCGAAGCATCATCGCCTTTTTTTCGAACTCCGCGAGCCACCGGCCTCCGACGGCTCGGGAGAACCCGTTTGCCAGCCGCCGAACTTCTCGTCACGCCCGCGATACGCGGGGACCGTCCAAGCGATAGCGATCGCGAGCAGCCCGATACTGATCCATTGCCCGCGCGTTAACCCCAGCGCCTGAAATCCGATGTGCGCGTCGGGCATGCGGAACTGCTCCCCGATGATCCGGGCGACACAATAGAGAATACCGAACCAGCCGGCGATCACGCCGGGCTTCTGCGGCTTTCTCCAAAGCCAAACCAGAATTAAAAAGACAAACAACCCCTCAAGAAACATTTGATAGATTTGAGACGGATGGCGCGCGGTCAACACCGGCTGCAGCAGCTCAATCACCTTCGCGTTTCCGCTCTGGGTCGCGTGGATCAACGCCTCAATGCCCTCGTGCACGTGCTGCTTCGACGAAATATCGGTCACCAGACTCTCGACCCAGCTTTGCCACATGGCCGAGGTCACGGTGATCGCATCGCCCGCCGAAGTCTTGATCTGTCCCAAGGCTTCGACCACGGGCCCAAGGCTCAGAAGGCGTCCATGTTCCGTCGCGGTCGACGGCCAAAGCGTCATCTCTTGCGGAAACTTTACGGCCCACTTGAGCGTCTCGGGCGCGGCACGACCGTAGAGCTCCCCATTGATGAAGTTCGCAAGCCTGCCGAACATGAATCCGAGACTGCCCCCGAACACGGTGAGATCGAGGCAAAGCTTAAACGACATCTTGTGATAGCGCGCGTACAGGAAGCAGACGAGCATGACGCCGAGAATACCTCCGTGCGAAGCCATACCGCCTTCGTTTACCTTGAGCACTCCCCAATACGGAAAGTGGGAGTCGAAGCTCGTCAGCAAATCGGGCGCGTAAAAGATCACGTAGCCCACGCGGCCGCCCAGCAAGACGCCCAGGCGCTGACCAGCCTCGGCTACCTGGCCGA
>CAYPFC010000254.1:0-240 GCA_964409815.1 uncultured Pseudobdellovibrionaceae bacterium | reverse complement strand
CCTGCGGGTCATGAGCACGATCGCCCAGTAGCCGAGGATGAACCCGGCGAGGTAGGCCAAGCCGTACCACCGGATGCCGAACGTTTCGGTGAACTGAATCGCGAACGGATCTAAGCTGTGTACCCATGCCATGGGCACGATTGTACTGGGGCTGGAAGGGAGCCTAAAGGGATATTTTTGACACGTGGAGCCTTTTACGATTAAGGTTCGCCCATGCAACTCATCCTCGCCAGCCAATCT
>CAYPFC010000253.1:0-4229 GCA_964409815.1 uncultured Pseudobdellovibrionaceae bacterium | reverse complement strand
AGATTTTGGGGGAGGCCGGGCTGACCGCCGAGCAGATGGACACGAAGGCCGACGTGACGTTGGAACAAGTGGACGGCGGCTTTTCGATCACGGCCGTGCACCTGACGTTGAAGGCGAAGATTCCCGGAGCCACGGCCCCGCAGTTCATGGAGCTCGCAGGTAAAGCGAAGGCCGGCTGTCCGGTGTCGAAGGTTTTGAACGCGAAGATTTCCTTGGACGCGACGCTGGTTTAGTTAGGCCGCGGACTCGCCGCCGGCCGCCTGACGCTTCGGGATCTCCATAACGAACTTCGCGTTTAAGCAGGTGCTGTCGACGATCAGGCGTCCGCAATGGCCTTGTAGGATGCCCGAGGAGATGCTGAGCCCAAGCCCCGTGCCCTTGCCGGCGGGTTTAGTCGTGAAATACGGCTCCATGATTTTCTTCGCGTGCGACTCGTTGATCCCCGGTCCACTGTCGACGACGGATAGCTCGATGCTTTCCCCTTTGTCGGCGAGCTCGATTCGAATCCAGCGCTCCGGAAGGCTCTCGACGGCGTCGTAGGCGTTATTCAAAAGGTTAAGCAACACTTGCGAGATTTGAATCGGCCGGCACTCGATCATGAGATTCGGATCGATGTCGGGTCGATGAATCTTAACCTGACCGGTTTTAAACTTCGGCGCGCAGAGGGCCAGGGTCTCGTCGACGATCGTGGCGACCGAAGAGCTGACCGTGGGTTCTTGCTTCGCGCCGCGAGCGAAATTCCGGAGTCCCTTTACGATTCGCGAAATCCGCCCGACGGTCTCGGCGGTCGCCTGGATCAAATTTCCCGCTTTTTCTTGGTCGCGAATCTCTTCTTTGTTCATTTCCGACAATAACTCAACGTTGATCAGGATCACGGAAAGCGGAGTATTGATTTCATGCGCGATCTCACCGGCCATCGCGCCGAGCGAGGAAAGCTTCGAGGCTTGAATGAGCATCTCGTGCTGCTCGCGCATTTTGATCTCAAAGGCCTTTTGCTCGGTCACGTCGCGAAGAAACAATACGAATCCCCCGCTATTCGGATACACGCTTCCCTTGAGCCACGAGCTCGTGTGCCCGCGGTGCTCTTCGAACTCCATGCTGCGACCGGAGGCGAGCGCCTCTTGAATGCGTTTGTGAAGGCCCGACCCGAAGAAATCCGGAATGGTTTCGACGATCGGCTTGCCGATGCCGTTCGGTTTACCCCAGATTTTCAATGCCTTCGAGTTCGCGTAGGTCAAGCGCCAGTCCGAGCTCACGGACATGAAGCCGTCGGTGATGGTCTCAAGGAGCCTCGCGGTCCGCCGGTTGGAGGCGGCAAGAGCCTCCTGCTGGCGCTTTTGCTCGGTGATGTCCCGCGCCGTCGCGAAGATGATCTTTCGCTCGAGGTCCGTGATGGACCTCCAATGCAACCAGCGAATGGAGCCGTCTTTGGCGATATAGCGATTTTCGAACATGATGTCGCTCTGTCCTTGCGAAACCTTCCGCGACTCTTCGGTGGTTTTCGCGCGGTCGTCGGGATGAACGAAGTCGAGATATTTGCGGGAGAGAAGCTCGTCCTCGGTATAACCGAGGGTCGTGGTCCAACTCGGGCTTACGACGCGGAAGTAACCTTCGAAGTCCGAGATGACACAGAGGTCGGTGCTCATCCGAAAAAATTCTTCAAAGATGGTGGCATCCACTGCCTGAATTTTTCGATTTCCCATTCTCTCACCTTGCGATCAGAAAACGCTCGACGGTTCAAAGCGGCATTTACTCTTTCGGATTCCGCCCTGAAATCTTTAGGTTAAGAATATAAACAAACAATTTTAGTATTACTTCAGCGACGTGATTTAACTGGCGTATCCTTTTGGATGTCTCAAGATTAAATAACAGGTATTTAGTCCGCGACTCGCGCTAAACCTTCGGTATCGAAGCAATGCAGGCTAAAAAGACTGCGCGCGCAGGCGATAGGCATTTGCCCCGGACGGATAAAAAGATCGATGGGCTCATAACCGATGATATCGTTATGCGAGAGCCTCCACGTCTTCGACCAATCGTCGGACCGCTTCATGTAGAGCTTGCAAACGCTTGAGCCATCGTCCGAGGCGGCATAAAGAAGATAGAGATTGCCGTCGGCATCGTATTCCGCATCGATTTGCTTACCCTTTGCGCTGGAGTAACAAAGGCTCTTGTTCGGGAAAGTAACCAGGACCGTCTGCGCGTACGCGTTCGCCGAGGAGTACTTTAGAATGTCGCGCTTGCCGTCGGCGTTGCCGTCGGTAAGCGAGTAAATCTCCAGGTCGTTCGCGGGGCTCCAAACGATCGTCTTCGCACGGTAACGATTCGAGCTATCGGGCAATCGGAAGGCTTCCGTCGTCAACGCTCCCACACTGTGATGAAGGCGATCGGACCAACTCCCCGTTCCGTTGCTCGCTTGTATCAACGCGATTTTTCCGTCGCTACGGGCACGCATGAGAACGCGCGAGGTTCCGGCTGAGGTCCCGGCCGCGTTGACCTTGGTGCGCGTCGCATAGCCATCGCTCGAATTCGCGTAGACCATATCACTACCGTGCCAACCGCCGATGTGGATCACGCCGCTCGGGTCGACGTCAATTCCCGTGAAGGAACCGCTCGTCGCGCCATTTGAGGGAAGGATGTCCGCCTTCGTCGCGAAGCCGTCCGTAGAAGAGCGAACGGCCGTATTGCTTCCCGTCGCGAGGTGCTCATTCGAGCCGTAGAAGAACTTCTTTTCCCCGTTCGGCATGACCACCAGGTTCGCGCTACCCAATTGAAGCTCGCTTTGGCTGATCCTCGTAAGGTCCGTCTTGGTACCGGCGAACGGATCTTCCATAAAGTAATTCAAATTGTCGCAACCGTTGGCCTCGCACCAATCGCGAGACGTGCCGATAAGGGCAAGCGTGCCCGGGGCCGAGAGCGTCGGGGTGATCGTTCGATTGAGCGGTCCGGTCAGGTTTTGTCTGAGCGTGGTCACGCCACCCGTGACGACCGCCCGTATGATTCCCGAATCCGTCCCGCTGCCTTGAACGGTGAACGCCTCGAATCCGGTCGCGGTCTTCAAAAGCGTCGTGTACGTGTTGCCGCCTGAGAAATCGCTGGTCAGCACCGCGGTGGCCGCGCTGAAACCGTCCGCCGAGCTCGAGATCTGAAGAGAATAGCGTGGAGAGCTCGCCGCGCCGTAAACATGCGTGAGCAAGTAAAGGTGGCCGTCGCTGCCCAGAATCACGTCGGGTTGCCACGCGTCCCCCGGGTAACTTTGCGCCATCGGGCAGCTGCTCGCGATGTCCGTGTTGGCGACGAAGTTGTCGGTACTCCTGCGATACATGAGCGACCAGCTATGGCAAGCGGTACCCCAGGTGGTGCGGTGAAAGAAGTAAGCGACACCGGCGTCCGTCACGGCCAGCTGCGAGGCCCCCGTATGGGTAACCCCGAAACGGGTCGAGGTCCACGTGGCGCCACTTTGCTTGGAATACTCCGTCTCGCCGCTCGAGACGTCGCAAGTTCCCGAGTCGGAAAGGCGATAATGCATGTGAAAAGTCTGCGTGCTCGGCTGCAGGACGACACGGAACGAGCTCACCTCGCATTGATTCGCGGGCGCGGGCATCGGAAAGGTCACGGCCTGAAAATCATCCGCCGAAGTCCGCCAAGAAATCTTGTTCGCGGCGCAGCCGTTGGCGTTGCAATACTCCTTGGAAAGATAAAAAAGATGGATCTCTCCATCCGACTTTTGCAGGACTCGCGGTTCCGAGATGTCGTCCGCGATCTTTACGGCGCTTCCCGATGTTTTCGTGCTTACGTAAAAGTCGCGGTAGTAAAGATTGCTAACTCCTCCGACCGTTTCGCTCGAGACATAAAAGATGCGCAGGTCTCCGTTGGGAAGTACCGCGATTCGCGGGTCCGTCGAAGAAATGAACAAATCGCGCGTAAGGTGATAGGGAGTCGCGTAGTTTTCGGAGCGCAGCCGAACGGCGATGTTCAAGGTCGGGCAATCGGCGAGCTGACATGCTTCATCGGAAACGTAGACCAGCGCCTGGTTTGAAGCGCTCGGTGGAGTGTGCTCAAGGTACGAGGCGGAAGAAAGCTTGCGCTCGGCTCGAGAGATCTTAAGATAGCTCGGATAAAATTTCTTCGTCACCGTACGCGAGCTGGTGACGGTCTCATCAAGAGTTCCGATTTTTACGTCGAATTGCCCCTCCGGGACGACGTTCAGGTCGAGGTTGTACGACCACGAG
>CAYPFC010000252.1:0-4236 GCA_964409815.1 uncultured Pseudobdellovibrionaceae bacterium | reverse complement strand
GCTGGTCGTGATCGAAGTGACGGATTTGGTATTCGCGGTTGACTCGATCCCGGCCGTGTTCGCGGTGACTCAGGACGCGTTCGTGGCGTTCGCGTCGAATATCCTCGCGATCCTTGGGCTTCGCGCCTTGTACTTCGTGCTCGCGGATTGGGTGGGTAAGCTTCGCTACCTGAAGCCCGGCCTCGCGGCGGTCCTCGGCTTCATCGGGGTGAAGATGCTTCTGTTGGATGTCTTTAAGATCCCGAGCTGGGTGTCGCTGTTGGTGGTGTTCTCGATTCTGCTTACCGCGGGGCTTAGCTCCTGGTACGTCGCGAGGATCGAGGCCAAACGCAAATCGGGCGAGCTCATTAAATAGGGCTCGCCTGAAAATCTGGCGCTGTGCGGTTTCGTGTCTTGAATCCAAATCAAACGAACTGTAAAAACGTTCAGTGAAAAACGCAGATTCTCGACTGGCAAGACGGCTCGGCCTGACGGATGCGGTCATCCTTGGGCTCGGTTCGATGATTGGGGCAGGAATTTTTGCAGCCATCGGGCCTGCGGCTCAAGCCGCCGGCACGGGTCTCCTCGTAGCCATTCTTATCGCCGGGATCATCGCCTTTTTGAACGCGACGACAATGGCGCAACTTGCGGCCATTTATCCTGAGTCGGGCGGAACCTATGTCTACGGCCGAAAGCGTCTGGGAAACTTTTGGGGTTTTTTGGCGGGTTGGGGATTTGTCATCGGCAAGCTCGCCAGCTGCACGGCTATGGCGTTAACCTTCGCGCACTACGCGAATCCGGCATATGCTAAACCGACGGCCATTGGCGCCGTCTTAGCCCTGACGTTCATCAACTACTTAGGAATCAAGAAAACCGCCTTCGCTACGAGAATTCTCGTGATCGCGGTTCTGACCGCGCTTGCCGTGGTTGTATTGGCCGCGTTAGCCGGCGGAGGAGTGGATTTCAATCGCATTTCGGGATGGACGGATAAGGGTGGAGTCGGGGGAATACTTGAAGCCTCGGGTTTAATGTTTTTTGCCTTCGCCGGCTACGCGAGGATAGCGACGCTCGGCGAGGAAGTCGTCGATCCTCAAAAGACAATTCCTAAAGCCATAGTCCGCGCGCTCGCGATCACGTTGCTCGTTTATTTTGTAGTTATCGGTAGCGCGGTACTGACGGTGAACATCGATCAGCTCGCTTCCGCGAAGGCGCCGCTCGTTCTTGCCGTTGAATCGGGTGAGTTCCATTTTTTGAGTTCGGTCGTACGTATCGGCGCTTGCTTTGCTTCGTTGGGTGTTTTGCTTTCCCTGATGGCCGGAATCAGCCGGACAATTTTCTCTATGGCGGCAAACTCGGACCTTCCGGAAGTTTTTAATGCCGTTCACCCTAAGCATAAAGTCCCTCACAAAGCGGAACTTGCGGTGGGCCTGATCATAGCGGGAGTTTTAAGTTTCGCCGATTTGAGAGGCGCGATCGGATTCAGTTCGTTTGCGATCCTCATGTACTACGCGATTGCGAACGTCGCGGGTCTAACTCTCAAAAGCGGGCAGCGCCTATGGCCGGCTTGGATGTCGGCGGCGGGAATTTTAGGTTGCTTGGTGGTTGCTCTGAATCTTCCCTTTCAATCCTTGGTCGGAGGGACTCTCCTGTTCGTGGTTGGAGCGATCGTGTTCGTAGTTAGAGCCAAGAGGTTATAACGCAGGCCCTGGAGCAATTCGAAAAATCCTAATTGGCATTAAATCGGATGTCGATTTCGGTGCCCAATAGTTTTTTGTGAAGACGAATTGTTTCAAAGAGTGGATACCAGTCAAACAGTATCAGTTCAATGGGCTTCCAAATCGAAACCCATCCGAAGATAACGAGGCCCTCGCGCAAAATTCCGATCGCGCCGGGCGAACCGGAATGAGGCAAACTTTGCGCGAAGCCAAGGCATGTCGCCAAAATGATAAGGCCTATCGCGAGAAATACTTGCGACCTTTTTAGAAACCTTTTGAGGGCGCCTCGCAACAGCTCAATTCGGTAAGCGAAGTAACTTCTGACCGCCTCGCGGATCGAGTCCTTTTGCAAGACCTTGGATTCGGGCTCTTCAATGTAAATAACAATTTTTAGAGGACTTGATGTGGAAAACTCTTTAGCGGATGAAAGGATATATTCGACAAAATCATCGTCCAGATCACGTTCACGAAACGGTGCTGGATCTCTTACGTCGAAAAGCTGCTGTGGACTTTTGATCCTGACCTCGATCCAGCGCTTTCCTTCGATGTGTTTGTATCGATGCTTCCGCTTAGTTTCGTTCATAAAGTGATTTCACCGGCTCACTGAGCTTCTCGGTTCTTTCGTAATATTTCAATTTAAGCATTTAGTTCGTCGCTTCAAGGTCAATGATTCCGGTTTGCCTCGCAAGTTCTCTTTGAGCAGACTAGTATACCAAGGCCATTCCGTGTGTTGAATGACCAGCTTCCTGAGATTCAGATTAGGACCATCCTCGTCGGTCACCTTAGAGTTAATCTAGTTGAGCAGGGACCGTGCCACAGTATAGAGTGGTGGCTGGCCTATAGATTTCCTTAAACACTTAAGCGTTGGGACACTTTGGAATGTATCGAGGCGAATTGGCTCAGTTGAAACGCGTTGCGGTCGATGACGTCGCATTTGGATGAGACGCGTTTCCTTCGAGCCTCTCAAAGAGCTGAATCCGCGTAAGAATGGCCTTACCGAAGGTGAGGTCGCCCTGCAGCGCGGGCGTTACGGGAAAAATGCGATCGTCGAAGTGGCCGGCAATCCTTGGATTGAGCTCGTTTGGGATACGTTAAAAGATCCCATGATTTGGTTTTTGGTCGGTGTCGGTACCGCGTTCATCCTGGTCGGCGATTCAGGGGAAGCGATTGTTCTTTTTGTCGCGATTCTGCCGCTTATATTCATGGATGCCTTCCTCCATTGGCGGACTCAAGCCTCTACATCCGGTTTGAAGAGCCAGCTTGCGGCGCAAGTCTCCGTCATTCGTGATAACCGTGAACTTCAAATCGGTTCACATGATCTTGTTCCGGGCGATCTCGTCATCGTAACTTCGGGACTCTTTCTTCCCGCGGACGGCGTCTTTCAAGAAGTCAGCGGCCTCCAAATTGATGAGTCGACATTAACTGGCGAATCTTTGCCCATTTTCAAAAAGGCACTTAACGCAGACCCGTTTCATTTGGCGTTAAAGGGCGAGGTACCCGTCGATCCCGCGGCGCTCGGCTTTGCGGGAACACGAGCGCTCACGGGATCGGCCAAATTAAGGATTCTTTCTACGGGTCAACGAACCGCATACGGGGAGATTGTTCAGAGCGTTTCTAAAATCCCGCATGAGCGTACGCCTCTGCAGAAATCGATTGCTCAGCTTGTGCGGAGCCTGATTTTCGTATCGGGCGCCCTTTGTCTGCTTTTGGCGGGTGTACGTATTTATCAGGGCCACGGTTGGCTGGATGCTTTGCTTAGCGCCGCGACTCTCGCGGTGGCCGCGATTCCCGAGGAGTTTCCGGTCGTCTTCACTTTTTTCCTCGGAGTCGGAGTTTATCGGCTCGCAAAGCATCGCGCGCTGATACGCCGAGCCGTGTCCGTCGAGAACATCGGACGCGTGACCTATATCTGCGCCGACAAAACGGGAACGATTACGGTTGGCGTTTTGCAGCTGACTCATGTGGATCCGGCAGAGGGCCTTGTCGAGCAGGATGCGTTAAGAGCGGCCTTCGCGGCGTCCGATCCGGATGGCTCGGACCCGGTGGACGTCGCAATTCGCGATGCGGTTGAACTACGAAAGCTTCCGGCAAAACCCCGTATTCAAACTTTTCCTTTCACTGAAGAACGAAAGCAAGAAACGGCTTTCGTCCGTGAAGATGATGGGCGAGTTTTCGCTTATATGAAGGGTTCGCCTGAAACCGTTATCGCGAAATCAAGTTTGTCCGAAGAACAGCGAAGGCGATGGAAGGAGCGCACCGGGGAATGGGCTCGCCAAGGCCATAAGGTTCTTGCCTGCGCAAGAAAGCTTCTCGGTGAAGGCGAGGCTAATCAAAGTGGCGAGCCCCAATCGGGCTTCGAATTTTGTGGGCTATTGGCTTTCGAGGATCCCGCTCGACCGGAAGTCGCCGACGCCGTAAATTACTGCGCGCGGACTGGGATAGCCGTGCTTATGATCACGGGCGACCACCACGATACGGCCCTGGCGATCGCGAGAGACGTGGGGCTTGGCGGGCGTACTCCGATCGTGGTTTCAGCTGAAGA
>CAYPFC010000251.1:0-4259 GCA_964409815.1 uncultured Pseudobdellovibrionaceae bacterium | reverse complement strand
GCCGCGCGCTGGACGAGCCGGATCACCGGCGCGATGCACGCGCTGGCGCTCGAGGCCTCGCAAGAGATGGCGGAGGTCCTTGGCGCGTTCGCCGGCTGGAGCGAGAATCGCGTCGAGGCGCTCGCCGTTCTCGAGGGCCACGCGAAGGCGTGGGAGCAGGCGAGGCTCGATCTCAAATGGGTCGATAAAATCTATGCGAGCACTCTGAAGAGCGCCGAGCGCACGGGCTTGAGAAACGCCCAAGTCACGCTGCTCGCGCCGACGGGAACGATCGGCCTTTTTATGGATTGCGACACGCTCGGTATCGAGCCCGACTTCGCGCTGATCAAGCGCAAGACGCTCGCGGGCGGCGGCGAGCTTCGGCTGGTGAACCAGTCGGTGAGCTCCGGGCTCAAACGACTCGGCTACGCGGACGCCGAGGCGCAAACGATTCTGAAATTCGTCGCCGAAAAAGGAACGGTCGTCGGCGCTCCCGGAATGAAGCCCGAGCATTTCGCGGTTTTCGACTGTGCCGTGCCTCCACAAGGGCATCCCGAGCGTCGCATCTCGCCCGCGGCCCACTTAAGAGTCATGGCGGCCGCGCAACCGTTCTTGAGCGGCGCCATTTCCAAAACCGTGAATCTTCCCACAAGCACGACCGTCGAGGAGATCGAACAGCTCTTCTTGGACGGGTGGAAGCTCGGGCTCAAAGCGCTCGCCGTGTATCGAGACGGGTCCAAAGCCCTGCAGCCTCTCTGCGCGGAATGCTGACTTCTGCCCCGGCGGCCCGGGGTAAATTGGAACGTTAAAATCTAAGGGAACTACAGGAAAGGTATGGAACCACCGTAGCTTCATGGAACGCGTTTTGAAATCACCATGATACAGGAAAGGAGCTCGTTATGTTTATAAAGCAAACGATTCTCGCACTCTTGTTCGGAGCCGCGTTCGCCACCGCGAAGGACGCGCCCAGCGCCGCGCTCGTGACGGAGGTACAGTTCTCACCAGCCTCCGCGGAGTTGCGCGCGGATGGTAAAGCCAAACTGCGCGATATAATCGCGGCGGCAACGAAAAAGGGCGAAGTCGCGGAAGTGAAAGTGATTTCCTGGGCCGACAAACATTATCCGCAGCCGCCGAAAGACAAGCTCGGCAACGACGCTCGTAAGCTCGCCGATGAGCGCGCGCTCGAAATCTCGGGATACTTTCAGGACAATACCCAAGGTTTGGACATCGATACGTACAACATGGCCGAGCGCCCGAATGCGGTGGAAGAACTGCTGAAAACTTCAGATGCCCGTGTGAAGACTGCGCTCGAATCCAGTGGAAACATGGCTAAGGCCGGCCGCTCGATCGTGCTCGTCCTCATTAAGTAACCAAGGAGGGGTTATGAAAACCACGAACTGCGACCCGATTCCAAAGAAGGAAGATTTAAAAGAAACCAGAGACGATCTGATTCGCAAAAGAATGGTTCTGATCATCAAAGATTTCCTCACGTCTCTTCCTCACACACCGTAAAAACAATTAAAAAAAGGCGATACCTTTGGGGTATCGCCTTTTCTTGGCGCGACGAAAACCTTCGCTTCACTTACGAGGCAAAGCGATGGTTGCGCCAATCGACGATCTGACCCATAAGCTTGGACTTAACGTGCTCCAAGACATCCGTTATGCCCGAGGCTTGGTCAGCCGCCTGCATACAGACCGACTCTGACGCGACCTTAATCTCCGCCAAAAACGAGTCCTGTAAATGCTTGAAGGTAGCTTTGACCGATGAGTCTGAGGGGCAGAGCTGAATGAGATCTTCCATCAGCGCTGAGATCTGCTGACGAATATCAGGGCTCTCAATATTTTGATAAATGATTTGAGGGTCCATCATAAAAGCTACCTCCGTATGCTAATCCTTGAGGAACTATGTAGCACGGAGCATGCCAAGCGGTGCCACCTTGGGACTTTGACCTAGCTCGGTGCGCTAAGTTAGGTTAGGTTGTTCCTTAATTCCAGACCAGGCAGGAGTAGC
Source organism: uncultured Pseudobdellovibrionaceae bacterium (assembly GCA_964409815.1). Classification (GTDB taxonomy): domain Bacteria; phylum Bdellovibrionota; class Bdellovibrionia; order Bdellovibrionales; family UBA1609; genus JALHOQ01. The sequence continues at coordinate 2,269 of CAYPFC010000251.1, read as the reverse complement.
ACGTGGCTCAATCCCAGTGGCAATCTTTTGATCTGCAAAATCCCTCCGAAGAGCACGCGATGCTGAGACAAACTGTCCGAGACTTCGTCGTATCGGAAGTCGAACCGCAAGCCGCCGAGTACGATCGCAAAGAACTATTCAATTTGAGTTTGTTCCGGAAACTGGGGGAGCTCGGGCTTCTCGGAATTACCGTGAGCGACGAGTACGGCGGATCGGGGATGGACGCGAGCGCCGCTGTCATCGCGCATGAGGAGATTTCCGCGAGCGATCCGGGATTTTGTCTCGCGTATCTCGCGCATGCGATGTTGTGCGTGAACAATCTGGCGGTGAACGCGTCGGACGAGCAGAAGAAGCGCTGGCTGCCGAAGCTTTGCTCGGGCGAATGGGTGGGCGCGATGGCGATGTCGGAACCGCACGTCGGCACGGACGTGCTTGGAATGAAAACCACTGCGGTGAAGGCCGGCGACCACTACGTTTTGAACGGTCGCAAGATGTGGATCACGAACGGAACGATCGACGAAAAGGGCACGGCTTGCGATGCGGTCCTCGTTTACGCGCGCACGGGCGATAAGGGCGGTCGTCCACAAATCTCCACGTTCCTCGTGGAAAAAAGTCACGTGGGGTTCTCGGTGGGGCAAAAAATCAAGGACAAGCTGGGGATGCGCGGGAGCAACACGGCCGAGCTCGTATTTCAGGACTGTAAGGTCCCGGCCGCGAACCTGATCGGGGTCGAGGGAGATTCCATGCTCCATATGATGCGCAACCTGGAACTCGAGCGTCTGACATTGGCGGCGATGTCTTTAGGAATCGCGCGCCGGTCTTTGGAGATCATGACGAAGTACGCGGAGGAGCGCGAGGCGTTCGGCAAGCCGTTGAGCTTCTTCGGCCAGATTCAAAAGATGATCGGGGAGAGCTACGCCGAATATCGTGCGGCCTCCACATATTGTTACGATACCGCCCGCCGGATGAAGCTCGACGCCCACGGCGGCCGTTTGGACTCGGACGGCGTGAAGCTCTTCGCGGCGACCGCGGCGAAAGAGATCGCCGACCGCGCGATTCAAGTCTTGGGCGGTTACGGCTACGTCGGTGAGTACGTCGTCGAGCGCTTATGGAGAGACGCGAAGTTGCTCGAGATCGGCGGCGGCACCGTCGAGGCGCACCAGAAGAATATCACGCGTGACCTAACTCGTTAGGTGCCAGGTCCTGTTTCTGTATGCAGCGCGCCTTCGACCACGGCGCGTGCGTCGACCTTACATTTCAAAACGCTTAAGAAGATAAACACTCCCCCGAGCTTGCGATCCAAGAACACAAGCTCGCGCGGCGGCGCGCGCAGCCGGTAGCTCGTCGCGATCTTACCTACGCGGGCGGCGACGCGTTTGGGAAGGTCGCTCGCGCCCCAATCGTACACGCCGTTGTTGAACGGCTCGACGAGCAGCAGGCAAAGATCGATGTAGTCGCGCACGAGCTCAAGCCCGTCCTCGGGCTGAAGCAAGCCGAGCAGCCGGCCGGCTTTTTCGATCAGGCGCTCGTCTTGGCGGATGCCGCCCTCAATGACCAAGCGGTAGTTCTTTAGGAACTCCTCGGGCACGTCACGGACGGCGCCGAAGTCGAGCAGCACGAGCTTGTCGTTCTCTCCCGCGGGATCGATCTGAATCAGGTAGTTGCCGAGGTGGGGATCCGTTTGCACCGCGCGGAACTCAAGGAGCTCGCGCAGGTAGAGCTCGAGGAACAACAGGCCGAGTCGGTTGCGCCGCTCCTGCGAGAGCGATTGCACTTCGGCCGAGTCCGCGCGGACGCCCGCGCAGTACTGCATCGTCAGGACCTTCTTGGTCGAATACTCCTCGAGCATTTCGGGAACGACGTAGCGCGAGTCTCCGCGCAGCCACTCGCGAAAGCGCGCGGCCGCACGGCGTTCGTAATCGTAATCGATTTCTTGCAGGAACATCGTGCGGATTTCGCGGAAGACCTGGTCGAAGCGGGGGCCGCGCGGAACCATTTCGGTCATGTTCATAATGAACTTCAAAAGTTTGAGGTCGGTTTCGACCGCCTGGTCGATGCCTTCGTATTGAATTTTCACGGCGAGATCGCGCCCGCCCAGATGAGCCGCGTGGACTTGGCCGATCGAAGCCGCGGCCATCGGTTCTTCGTCGATGCGAAGGTCGTCCATTTTCTTGCCAAGCTCTTGTCGGACGATCCGGCCCATCGTCGTCCATTGCACGGGCGGCGACTCGGCCTGGAGCTTTTTAAAGAGCTCATTCACTTCTTTCGG
>CAYPFC010000250.1:2802-4261 GCA_964409815.1 uncultured Pseudobdellovibrionaceae bacterium | reverse complement strand
ATGGTCGGCGTGGTCACGGGCGTGAACGCGAAGGGTCTTTACGCCTCGCTCAACGCCGGCGGCAGCGACGACACCGCCCGCGTGGGAAATCCGTCGACGCTCGTCCTGCTCAAGGTACTCCAGAACGCGCAAACTGTTTTCGAGGCGCTCACGACGATCAAAGAGTCGAAGATGTTCATCACGGACATCTTCGTCGTTTCGGACCGCGAGGGCCGAACCCTCCGCATCGAGAAATCCCCCGGCCGCACGGGCACAGTCGGCTTACGCGAGCCGTCCGTCGTCACGAATCACCTGATCACGCGCGAATTCGCCGGAGACAAAGCGAACGCCCGCCGGCGCGCGGAGCTCACCACCGAGCCGCGGCGCGAGCGCGGGGAATTCCTCGCGCGCCAGTTCCTCCAAAAAGGCATCACTGCCGATCAGACGGTCCATGAAATTCTAAGAATCCTGCGCGACAAGGGCGCGACGCGCGCGGGTCAACCGCTGAACCTCGGCAATCGCCGGGCCATCGACTCGCTGATCGCCACGCACTCGGTAATTTACGACGGAACTCGCGAAGTGCTTTACGTCAGCCAAGGTCCGGCGGCCTCGGGCCCGCTCCTCGGTTACGACCTCAAAGAGTCCTTCGCGTACAAGGAGCCGAAGCTCGTTGCGCGACTCGAGCGCGACCCGCACGTCAGCGACGACGACTTCACCGTTCTGAAAGAAACGAACGCGCTCATCCGCCGCGCGCACCGAAAAATCGAAAACGGCGAATGCGCCGAAGGAAAGGCATTGCTCGAGACCGCCGACCCCACGATGCGGGAGCAAAGCCCGTATTACTTCGCGTTGGGAGACGCCTACAAATGCGTCTTCGAGCCCAAACTGGCTCGCCAAGCCTGGGAACAGGCCTTAAAGTTGAACCCTGCCTACGCGAAAGAAACCCGCGAGCTCGAGAGGAGACTCAAAGAATGAAACGAGTAATCGTCGCCCTAGCGGCCGTTTTCAGCATCGGATGCGCGAGCCAACTCAAGGCGCCCCCTCCTTCCGACCTCACCTACCCGCACGGAACGTACCAGCACAAAGTGAAAGTTCAAATCCAGCAGCCGACGAAAAACGTGGAAGTGCGCGGATTGATCGAGTCGAAGCCCGAGGAGCTCACGGTCGTCGGAATCTCGACGTTCGGAACCACGGTTTTCCGCATCGACGAGAACTACTCGACCGGCGAGGTCACGAAGGAGTTTTACGTGGACGCCATCCGCCGCAACGAAGAGCGCTTCATGTATTTCTATTCGCTGATCAAGGAGCTCTTGAAAACTCCGAAAGGCAAGACCGAGTTCGAGGCGCAAGGCGCGCGCTTCATGCTTTCAAATCCCGATCAGAACCAGGTTTACCGTACGGTCGCGATCACGCACCCGCAGGTGAATTTGAATATCGAGGTGACGGGCTATGAGTTTTAAGGCTGTCGCCGGCTGGATCT
>CAYPFC010000250.1:767-2709 GCA_964409815.1 uncultured Pseudobdellovibrionaceae bacterium | reverse complement strand
CGGATAAAAATTAAACCACTGATCCGGGTAGCGTAACACCAGGCGCTCGACTTCGCGCACGTACTCCTCGGCCCACGCATAGAGCTGTTCGCCCCGCGAGCGGCGAGGGTCGAAGACGTACGCGCGCGCGGGCCGGGCGTAGAGCTCGTAGCGTCCGCCCTCTCCCTTAAATCCGAACGTGAACAAGAGCGGCACGCGCGACGCCGCGGCCATTCGGAACGCGGTCACATCGAACGGCGCGAGCTTTCCCAGGAACGGAATCAGTTCGAAGCGGTCCGCGAGCGGACGATCGCCCATGAGCCCCAGGCAGCGGCCCTCTTTGAGAGCCTGGTGAATCTCGAAGATCGCGTCTTGCGAGCGCCCGCTGTCGACTACGCGCACGTGCGAGGGATTCATCTTGTCTTTCACCTTCTGGAAATTCAAACCGTCGGCCTGATACTCGACGACGTGAATCTGATCCGAGAACCCGTCGCCCTCGAGCGAAGCCGCGGCCAGATCCCACCCGCCCAGGTGCGCGCTCAGCAGGATCAGCCCCTGCCCTTTGCGCATCGGATGCAGGATGTTTTCGATTCCGTTCGGAACGGTCGGGAACTGGCGCCCGCCCCGGAACCCCTGGTACAGGCGATCCATCAAGACCTGGCCGAACTTAAAAAAGTGCGCGAGCACGAACCCCTGCCGGCTCAACCAATTCCTGCGCGGATACATCAGGCCGTAATACTCATTCAACCCGCGGCGCGCTTTCGGCGCGAACAGCCAGAAGTAGGGAACGATGAAGTAGAGACAGAAATATCCCGCTCTCAATCCGAGGCGATTCAAAACCCATTTCAAAAAACCGTTGCCGATGCGGCCGCCGCGCGTGCGCCCGCTCCAATTGGTCACGCCTCGCTTGCGCTCCAGCCGGAGGCTCGCCGCAAGGTACACTCCCGTGCCCACGATCAGCGCCAAGAGCGTCGCCACGACAAGCGATCCCGCCGCGTACGACTCGAACTGACCGGTGAACCCGAGTTTCTCGCCGAAGAACACGGACGTCAGAACCAGAAACGGAATGAACGGCGGTAACGAAACCTGCGTTGCGAGGATCATCGCGACGACGTTCATCCTCAAAAGCACGGCGACCGCGACGGCGAGCGGCGCGTGCAGCCCGAAGAGCGGCGTCGCGCCGATGAAGGCGCCCAAGGCCGCCGCGCGCGCGAGCTCGCCGGGATGGCGATGCGACTTGATCAGCGAGAGCGCGACGAGCACCGTATTCAGCAACGAAATGCGCACGTTGTCCCACAATTTATTGAAGTGGCTTACGCGCTCACCAGCCTTCGGATATAAAACGTCGATTTCGACCTCGCGGATGGCGACGCCTCTCCATAGCAGGCGGATCAGCACTTCGATCTCGAAATCGTACTTGCGCGTGTGGAACTTCATCGTCTGCAGCGGGAACAACGGGTAGAGCCGGAATCCGCTCTGGGAATCCTTGATCGGCTCTCCGGTTTGGTACTTCACCCAGAAGTTCGAAAAGCCGCGGCCGAATTTGCTAACGCCGGGAACGTTCTCGCTCGCCTCGAACTTGCGATTGCCGATGATCAGATCCCACGGCGAAACGCGGGCGACGTCGACGAGCTTTAAAATCTCGGAAGCGAAGTGCTGGCCGTCGCCGTCCATCGTGAGCATGTGCGTGTAGCCGTGCGGTACCAGGTGAGAGATCGCGAAGCGCAAGGCCGCGCCCTTACCGCGATTCTTCTCGAAGCGGACGACGCGGACGCGGCCCGAGGCGATCGCTTCTCTCACTTCAAACGAATACAAAACGTTCTCGACCGGAGTCTCCGAGCCGTCATCGATCACCAGCACGTCGAATGCCGTCGACATGACGACGTCGCGAACGACCGCGCCGATCGCGCGCGAATTGTCGAAAGTCGGAATGACCACGCACACGCGAAGAATCATGCGTCCA
>CAYPFC010000250.1:0-757 GCA_964409815.1 uncultured Pseudobdellovibrionaceae bacterium | reverse complement strand
CCACCAGGGCGCGGTCGATCCGGCGCCACACTTCCGCCTTCAGGCTCTCGGCGTTCGCGAACTCGCGCGCGCGCACGGGCTCGAGGCTCGACACTTGGACGGGCGCGCGAAAATGAAGCCCGACTTCGCCCTTCGGCCATACGCTGTCGGTGTTTTTGAAAACCACGGGAATGATCGTGGCGTCGGTATCGATTGCGACCTTAAAGGGGGCGGCCGTAAAATTTTGAACTCCGGTGAAGCCCCGGGGGCATCGTGTCATCTCCGGGAAGATATGCACCTTCTCGCCCTGGCGCAATCGCTCTCCCACCGTGTCCATCGCTTTCACCCAGGCATCAAGCCTCCCCCGCTCCACCCCGATCTGATGGGTGGCGCGCATCATCATCCCAAGCGCGGGAATCTTGAAGAGCGAGCGACGCGCCAGGATGCGCACGCCGGGCACGCGGGCGAGCAGGAAAAACACATCCAGGTGCGAGCGGTGATTCGAAACGAAGAGGACGCGTCCCCTTTGCGGCACGCTCACGCGAACGTCGGCGTTCAACCAGGGTTGCAATTTAAGCAAGAGCCGAACGGTGGCGCTAAGAGTCGCGTCGGGCCACGCCCGTACCGCCGGAACGAATTTACCGAGAAACATCAGCGGGAAGAACAGAAACACGAGCAGGTGCGCCCCGAGCACGGTGATCGTCACTAGGAAATAGGCGAGCCAGAGTTTGGTGCGCAGATTGACTCTTAGGGGCATCGGGATAACTTAATCTTACCG
>CAYPFC010000249.1:2525-4294 GCA_964409815.1 uncultured Pseudobdellovibrionaceae bacterium | reverse complement strand
TGTCGGGCGTCGGGGGCGGAGCCATCGGGCCCGGATTCAACGGTTGCACGCGCGGCTTTACATCGCGAGATTGATTCATTTCGGCGGCGAGGGCGGCGTCGTTCAGGACTCCTCCGACTTTATTCGTCGGAGGCAGCGTGCCCGTGGCGTCGGTACGGGTCATTTCCGCGATGTCGCGATTCGGAACTTCGATCGACGAGCTCGGAGTCGTGACGTTGCTGACTTCGTTGCCCATGCCGTGCTGCTGCGAGCCCGGGACCACTTGGCTGTCCGAGACGATCAGAGAGTTCGTGTTCGTATCGAGAAGCGACGTGCGGTCGTCGAAGTCGGTCGAGCTCTGCAGGCGGCCGGCGCCGCCGCTGTTGGCGACATTGATCTTCGTGTACTCGACCAGGCGCTTGCGTAAGGACAGGATCTCGTCCGCGAAAACCGACTTCACGAACACCGCGAAATCTTGCGGGCTGAAGTCCGGGTATTGGCGGTTGAGGAAACGGTTCAGGTCTCGGTGTAAAGCGGCGCCCGTTTGGTAGCGCAGGTTGCGGTCGCGCGCGAGCGCCTTCTGAACGATGCGCTCGAGCTCGGCATGAATGTTCGGATTGATCTTGCGCAACGACGGGATCTGGCAGTCGCGGATTTTGCGAAGCGTGTTGATCTCGTTATTCGCGACGAACAGGCGATCGTTCGCGAGCAATTCCCAAAGAACGATTCCGAGAGAGAAAATGTCCGTACGCAGGTCGACGGGCTGTCCTTCGGCCTGCTCGGGGCTCATGTAACCGAATTTTCCTTTGAGCGTGCCGGCGCGGGTCGTTTCGATTTGGCTTTCCGCTTTGGCGATACCGAAATCGACGATCTTCACTTCGCCTTCGAAGCTCGCCATAACGTTTTGCGGGCTCATGTCACGGTGGGTGATATTGAGCGGGCGTCCCGTCGAGCCGTCGATACAGCGATGAGCGTGGTCGAGACCGGCGGCGACTTCCTTGATGATGTAAATGATTTGATCGGGCGAGAACTGAAGCCCGCTCTTTTTCATCTTGTTCAGAACTTGGCGGAGGTTGCGGCCTTCGACGTAGTCCATGACGAGGAAGAATTGTCCCTTCTCAACGCCGAACTCGTGAATCGAAACGATGTTCGAGTGATTGAGATTGATGGCGATCTTCGCTTCGTCTTTGAACATTTCGATGAATTCGGGAGAGTCGGCGTACTGCGGAAGAATGCGCTTTATCGCAAAGAATTTTCCGATGCCGCCGGCGCCCGTGCCGCGCGCGAGAAACACCTCGGCCATACCACCGGTGGCCAATTTCTCCAAAAGCACATACTTACCAAAGGTTTCATATTGCGCTGACACGTTTATAAATTCGGAATATTATTCAGGAAGCTTGAACCCTTCGGGGTCTGGCGCTGAGGTTTTCGCAGATGCAGTGGATTGGAATTACTGGACCAATGGGCAGCGGCAAGTCGACGGTCGGCGTTTTGCTCCGTCAAATGGGATATGCCGTATTAGACGCCGATCAAGTGGTTCACGAGATCTTGACTCCGGGAGGAGAGACAGAGAAGGAAGTCTTACGGACTTTCGGAGAGAATTTGCGCGGACCCGACGGCGCCCTCGATCGTCGGGCCTTAGGTCGAGTCGTGTTCGGCAATCCTTCCAAGCTTGAGACACTCGAAAAAATCCTTCACCCGAAGGTGCGTGCGCACGTCGCCGACGAGCGGGCGAAGCTCGAGGCGGGCGGACAAGTGGCCGCGTTCTACGATGTGCCGCTGTTGTTCGA
>CAYPFC010000249.1:0-2515 GCA_964409815.1 uncultured Pseudobdellovibrionaceae bacterium | reverse complement strand
GTGGTGAGCGCGCCCGAAGACGTGCGCCGGCAGCGGCTCATGAGCCGATCGGGGTGGACCGATGCCGAGTTTCAGGATCGTCAGAAGAATCAATTGCCCGCCGACCTGAAAGAGAAGAAAGCGTCGGTGGTGATCAAGAACGGCGGCGATTTGGATCAGTTGCGCGTGGAAATTGAAAGCGCGCTGAAGTTTTTGAAAGTTCCGCTACCAGCCCCGGCTAATCCCTAAAGTCAGCAATTGCCAAGTTCGGTCCAGATTGACCAGGAGCTCGTGCTCCAGGCGAATCGAGTACGGATTCCAAACGACATATTCGAGGGATCCCGAAAACCGAACATAATAATTGTCGATGCGCGTGAGGGTCGCGAGCCGCTCTTCGGCTTCGGCGAGGTGATCCAGGCTCACCTTCACTGAGGGGCGAAAGTAGCTCTTCTCCCAAGCAAAAATGCGAAAGCCGACGTGTATGTGGCCCCGGCTCTCCTCGAGCAGATCGGCGCCGGCTTCGAGTTTCGGCGAAAGAAACTTCGGAAATAGGTACTGGAATCCGATCACGACTTCATCGAAGTTCGTCTTCGGAAAATCCGAGGCGTAGCCGCCGCGGAACGTGAGCGCTTGGCGATACGGGTAGTAGCGCGCGTTGGCCGCCGGAGTTGGAAGCGTGGGGTCGGGAGGCTCGGCGATGCTTAAGTTTTCATCGGGTGTCGTGTCGGGCCAGGGCGAAGGTTCTTCCTGAGGCGACGGGGCGTCCATGGCCGGCGCCGCCATCGACACCGGACTCAAAATCAAGACAATGGTCGCACTGACAAAAATCAAGAGCTTTGACATCGTTAAACCTGAGAATAACTCAATGTGATTTGCTCACGGTAGGGATTTTCCACATGCGCTTGCTTTGTCTTCTCGTCCTGACGTTCGTACCGACTCTCGGCCACACCCAACAGGTGAAGTCTCTCGACTTCACGATCCACCAGGAATACACGAGCACGCGGGCGCTCGGGATGGGGCGGGCGTTCACCGCGGTTGCCGACGACCACAGCGCGATGTTTTACAACCCCGCGACGCTCGCGTGGCGCAAAGACGGGCAGCTGCGCATGTTCCTGCGAGGAGGCACGAGCCCCGAGAGCCTTGAGCTCTTCGACGAGATCGACGAAGCCTCGAACGCCGATAACGAGACTCAGGCTTACAGCGACTTGATCGTCAGTCACTACGGAGATCATTTTTACTACCGCGTTCCGACGATCGGTGCGGTGTGGGTTCGCCCCGGCTGGGGGATCGCGCTGATTCCGGCGGATCTTTCGCTCGATATGTCGGTTCACCGGCAAGTCGGTCCGATGGTGAACGTGAACATGTACCTCGATACGACGCTCGCGTTCTCGTACGCGAAGAAGCTCAAGTGGCTGAACAAGCGCCACCAATTGAGCGCCGGCGCGACGATCAAGTCGATGCACCGGATTCACGTGGGCGAGGCGATCTCGGCCGCGCAATTCGCCAACGGCCAAGACGTGTTCGACACTTCGCATGCGAACGAGGGTCTCACGGGCGATCTCGATCTCGGATTCTGGTGGAAGCCGCCGGCGCCGGGGATCTTAAAGTACTTCGAGCCGTCCTTCGCGCTCGTGGGACGTAACCTCGTCGACTACGGTTTCAAACAAAACTTCCATTTCATCGACGAGAACTCGGGCGAGCCGCCGAAGCTCCAGCGTCGCTTCGACGTCGGGAGCAAATGGGATCTTCCGGATTTCTGGGTATTCGACCCGCACTTCGCGCTCGACGTGCGCGACATCGGGCATGAGAACTGGACGCCCGAAAAGGGCTCGCACGTTGGCCTGGAACTCTACTGGAAGATGTTCAACTGGTGGAAGGGTCATTGGTCGGTCGGTATGAACCAGATGTATTGGACCGCCGGATTCGGAGCGCGCCTCGCGTGGTTCCAGCTCGATCTCGCCACCTTCGGCGAAGAGGTCGGCACGCAATCGGCGAAGAGCGAGAGTCGTCGCTACATGCTCGAAATGGCCCTCGACTTCTAGGTACCTAGAAACGGAACGCGAACTTCACGACGTAGCGGCGGTCCTCGCGCGGCTCCTCGGCCGTTCCGATTTCCTCGCCGTAGCTGGCCGCCTGGAACTGATAATTCACGATCGCCAACTCCACGCCCGCCGTCCAATAACGCTGGTTCATTCCGCCCCTCAAGAAGAGCGCGTCCGCGTAGTTGAACTCGACGCCCGCGTGGAAGCGGCGCATGGGATCTTCGACTTCATCGATTCCTGAAACTTCCTCGGTCGCCATCACGTCCCGGTACTCCACGGTCCATGTGGAGCGGAAGCGCTTGCCCAGAATCGGGTAGATCGCGAGGCCGACGTCGACGGTGGCCGGCGTGCTTTCGGGCCGCTCGGTCGTGTCGTTGAAAAGTCCGCTTCGCATTTTGTAGGATGTGCCGCCGGCGTCGCGGTACACGGCCGCGAGAGTCGGCAACCAAGCGATCGGCGCGGTGATCATGAGACCGACGTCCGAGCCCACGCCC
>CAYPFC010000248.1:2662-4320 GCA_964409815.1 uncultured Pseudobdellovibrionaceae bacterium | reverse complement strand
GAGCGAGAAGCAGCGCCTGTCGTCCGGCATCTTTCGGGCTGCGCGCCTCGAGCTGCATGCGGATCGACTCGAGAGTCTCGGCCTTGCGCTTCGGGTTGATCCATTTACTGAAGAAAAATCCGAGCGCTTCGACCCACACGAGCGGCACGAAATCGCGGGGAAGGTCCCAGAGCGTGCGCCTGCGCCCCGAGAGGTGCGCGTGCATGAACTGCCCCGCCAGAGCGGACGCATGGTTGATTGTCGGACGCGAGAGATAGAGCCACTCCCGTTCGGGAAGGTAAAAGCTCAAATCGTGCTCAAGATGGTAAACGAGGGCCTTCGCCATCCGCTTGGGCAGACTCACGCGCAGCCGCGAGAGCGAGGCCTTCGAGCTCGGACAATACACCTGCACGGAGGACTTCGCGACCTGAACCTTCAGGTCGCCCTCGAGCAGCTCGATGAGCGAGGCCACGTGATCCGAGTAATCGATCGCCAGATCCTCTTGCAGATCGCGGTCGTACGCCTGCTCGAGGTACATCAAGTAGCTCTGCCACTTCATCCAGGGCGGCGAGACCATCAGGCAGTAACGGTCGCCCGGCGCTTTCATGAATTCAACGCTGCCTTCGCGTCGGCGCTTGGCGAGCTGAAAATAGAGCTTCTCGACGTCTTGAAAGAGCGCGACGACCTCGCCGGGCTTTCGGAACGTCGCGCGCAACCGGCGCGGAAGGTGCTGAGAGGCCACGTGCCACTCGCCGATCACCACATACACCAGGGCATCCGGTCGCGCGCAAGCGAATTGGGTCACGCGCTTCGCGGTCCACTGGTCGCGGGCGGCCAGGCTGTCGATCTTCGAGTTTCCGATTCCGCGAATCTCGTAGCCGCGATCGCGCGCGAGCTCGAAGAGTGCGCGATAATGCTCCCAAGGGAATCCCCAATTTTTATCCCACTCGCACTCGCTTAAGAATTTCGATTCGGAAATCTGACCCTTTAAAAAGCGGGCCGCGGTCTTTTCGTGTTCGTACGCGAGGCACTCGAGGGCCAGAATCACCGGCGTGCGCGTGACATGATCGCGCAACACCCTCACGTGAGCGCGTTGCGATTGCGCGTAGGCATGAAAATCGGCGCCGACGATCACGCGCGCCCTGGAAAGAGCGCGTTGCAACTCGGCGCGCGAGCAATTTTTCCATGAGCGGGTGAATTCGCGATCGAGGCTTTTCGAATAGCGCTTTAATGAAGCCGAGGGCGGACCCAAACGGACTTGCACTTGCGTTTTCACCTGGTCCAGGAGGTTTTTTCGCGTCCGTAGCCACTCATTGGGATTAATCATCGTTGGTGGAGCATCCTTAACCTTAACGTTGCCGCCCCAAGCGCGCGAAATCAAGCGTTGCCTCAGAGTCAAAAACCGGTTGTAATGAACCTCATGAAAAGACGTATTCAGATCGCCCTCGGCGCCACCTTGCTTTCGATCCTCGCCCACTTTTACCTGACCGCTCACTACTACCCTCTTAAGTTCGGCTACGCGGCCGGCGAATCGCTGTGTAACGTGAGCGCGAAATTCGACTGCGACGCGGTTTCCGCGTCGGCGTATTCGGCGCTGCTTGGCTTTCCGCTTTCCGTTTGGGGCCTCGCGTTCAACGCCGTTTTGTTCATGATGATTTTGCTGAGTTGGCTCGAGTGGA
>CAYPFC010000248.1:0-2652 GCA_964409815.1 uncultured Pseudobdellovibrionaceae bacterium | reverse complement strand
GGTGGAGCGAGAATCCCGAGCGCCTGCGCCGCTGGACCGCCTTGATGACGGGCTTAAGCCTCGGGGCTTCGCTTGTAATGGGCGGAATCGCCGTCGTTCTGATGAGCAGCTACTGCCTGTTCTGTATCGCGCTGTACGCGCTCAGCATCGTCACGTTTTTCGCGTATCGCGGCGTCTTGCGCGAGCCCTTCTGGATGCACTTTAAGCGCGATCTTGCGGTGGTCGCCACCGAGTCGCGCGGGATACTCGTGGCCTTCGCGGCCATTCCGCTTCTGACGTATCTGACTCACCAGGTATTCATGAACAATATGGGTCACGCGCAGATCGCGCGCATGGTGAACGATTCGGTACAGGAATGGGAGCACTCTCCCCCGCAGGATTTCGTCGCGAAGCCCGCGCTCACGATGGGGCCCGAAAAGGAAAAGGCGACGGTCACGCTCGTCGAGTTCGCCGACTTCCGCTGCCCGCACTGTAAGCGCGCAAGCTATACGCTACACGCGTTCGTAAAGGCGCATCCCGACGTTCGATTCGAATTCTATGCCTTCCCGCTCGACGGCGCCTGCAACGAGAAGATCGACCATAAGAACGGCCTCTCGTGCCGCCTCGCCGCCGCCGTCCACTGCTCGGACCGCGAAGGCAAGGGCTGGGAGATGCACGACCTGCTCTTTGAAAAGCAGGAAGAATTCATGAGCGTCGGGACCACACAGGAACTGGACGTCACATTAAGCAAGAGCATCGCGCCGCTCGGCCTGAATTGGGAATCGCTTCAGCGCTGCCTCGATCAGCCCGAAACCATGGATGCCGTCATGGGCACGCCGACCCTTTTCGCGAACGGCAAGCTCTTGAGCCGCGGCCAACTCGTGCCGGTGCTCCAGAGCGTGCACGCCCGCGCGAAAGACAGCCGCAATTTATAAGCTTAAATTCCGAATAGGTTGACGACCCAAGTGCTGGCGTCGTCGACGATCGAGTCGATGACCTTCACGGCCGAGGTGAACATTCCCGCGTTTACGTCGATGACGAACGCGACGATCAGAATCATCGCGGCCACTTGAGTCGCCGTGCGCACCACCCAGACGGTCGAGCGCATATCGGTGAGCTTGTGCTCGCGCTCCACGCGCTCGATCAGTTTCAAGTTTTGCTTAAGCTCTTCGAAGTGCGCGAGAACCTTTTCGTGAACTTCCTGCTGCTTCGCGAGCGAGAGCGATGCGAGGCCGGGGAAATTGCGCTTCGTCTGGATGGCGTGAATCAGCTCGCAGCAGTGATCGACGTAGCGATCGGCGCGAACTTGGAATCCTGGAAAATTGGTTTTGATCTCGACGTAGTCTTTGAGCTCGTTCTTCGCGGCTTCGTAATTCTCGTCAACGACCGCGCGTAAGACGGACGTGCGGACACTGTCCATCCGCGCTTGGTCTTTGCGATGGGCTTCGAGCAGCTTGCGCCGGAGCGAAGCATGCATCTCCGTGAGGTGGTTGTGCTCGACCAAAGACACGGCCGAGATCGCATTGCCTTCCATACCCAGCCTTTCGGCAGATCTTACGAAGGTCTGGAGGAATTATGCCTTGCGCTACATACCTTTGCCCGATTAACCCGCATTTTTGACAAAGAGTGTCCTTTGTTGAGACACTATTTGTAGGCCAAGGTCGGCCTTCATAGGGGAGCCCATGATGGAAAAAGGATCTTTCCACACCTCCGCGCTCAGCGGTCATTCGTCTCAACCTCAGTCCATGGAAGAGTTCGTGAAACACGTTCCTCTTCCCAATCAGCTGCCGAAAGGTCTCGATTTTTCCGAGCTGCCGCAAGGGAGCCTGAAGTCGTCCGCCCTCGAGAGCTTGATCGGACAGAATGAGGACCTGATGGCGCGACTGAGCGTCGCCCTCCGGCGCGGAGGAGAGTTCGAGGAAAAAATCGAACTTCTCGAAGCGGAAAACTCAGGCTTTCGCACCCGCTTCGAGACTCTAAGAGAGCAGTACATGATTTTGTCCGAAAAGGATAAGGTCAGCACCAGCCGCCTCGCCGAGCTTCACGACGACGCTGTCACGTACAAAAAGCAGACCGAGAAGCTCGAAAAGCTCTACGCGGATCTTTATCTGCAGGCGCAAGCGTTTCAAAAGCGCCTTCAGCGCAGTGAACGCAACCAAACCCGCCTGCGCAAAGCCGCTCAGAGCCTGCAAAAGAGGGCCAAGGCGAGCGATCAGCTCAAGAAAGAGCTCGATCACTCGATCCTCGCAAACCAGCATGCGATTCAAAGCTACGAGGCGAAGCTCACTGGCGTTCGCTTCGAGATCGAAGGCATGCGCGCCAAGGTCCAGGAACGCGATCAGATTTTCGAAGCCAGGCTGAAACTCGAAAACCAGCTCGTGTATGAGCAAAGACAAAACGCCCAGCGCGATGCCGAGAACTTGTCGACCATCGAGCGACTTGCCTCGGAAAACGCCTCGATCCGCGCGCAGCTCAAAGAAACGCTGGTGACGAACGAGGCCCAGCGCATCGAGATCGAGCGCCTGAGCACGGAGGTTCCTCACCTGAAGCAGGTGCGCGAGAACCTGACCGAGCAGGTCGAGTCGCTGCAGGCCCTCTGGAGCCATAAGCAAAAGGAGCTCGAGGCCCTCGAAGAGAAAAACCGCTCGCTACAAAAGCTCAACCAATCGATCA
>CAYPFC010000247.1:0-4331 GCA_964409815.1 uncultured Pseudobdellovibrionaceae bacterium | reverse complement strand
GAACCGTAGCGCCTTTCAATTTGAAGCGCCTTCGCGATCTTTTTAAGGTCTACGGATAATGTCTCTATCTTTGCCTGCCTGTGGTGTGCCTTCCTGAAGAATACCTGCTTACCAGGCATCATGCAAGTTTATAAGTTCCTTAAAGTCTTCTTATGGACGTAGAAGACTTCAACAAAAGTAGGTTTTTAAAAGAGTTAGGCGCGCATATCGCCAAAGTGCGAAAATCCAAGGGCTATTCGCAGGACCGTGTTTGCTTAGAGGCCGGATTGTCTCGTGGGGCCTTGAGTAAGATCGAAAGCGGCAGCGTAGAACCCAAGATTTCTACGCTGGCCTTGATTGCGATTACGATTGGCGTACCTTTGGCAAAGCTTACGGGTATCGAAATCCGATAGCGGCGCATCTTAGTTTTTGACGGGTAGGAGCATGGGCTTGCCCCACTTCGATGCCTGGGATTCTTTTAGAAGTTTGAACTGTGCAATCTGCACGGCCTTAACGAATTTGGGTAGCTGGCCAGTGGCGGCTGCAATAACGGCTGCTGCAACGGCTGCTTGAATCAGTTTATTCGGGATCATAGGGACCTCCTCGGTAGGCTTAAGAAGCCTAGTGGTTATGGTTATTGAAATAGGGCTGTTGTTCTAGGAACAGGCTGTCAGGTCTTAGAAAAATGCCGATGGGGTCTACCGAGGTTGGCCGATTTTTGATGCTACCAGCGTGCTACCACTGTGCTACCAAACTTGGAAATAAATCGAAATTCTCCGAAATGTTATCGCGGATCGCTTTTTTAAATGAAATAAGCCACCTAGCGGTGGTTCCTTAACTTTTTTTGGATGCTGAAAACTGAGCAGGAAAATTGGATGGGGTGGCAGGACTCGAACCTGCGAATGTCAGAATCAAAATCTGAAGGCTTACCAACTTGCCGACACCCCAACACAGGTAGAATGACCATGAAGATTTCCAATAATTTCGCGAACAAGGCAAGGGATTCCACCCTTCAACACGGTGTTGCCGCAGCGCAAACTGCGCCAGAATTCCGCGGAGGAAGTTTTTCAGGAAAAGACCTTAATTTGACCTCCTCCCGCTGCCCCTGGGACAACTTCCCCTATGAAAACACTCGTCCTTATTATATCCGCGACCCTCTCCCTCAACGCCGCCGCCGATTGGACCCAAATCCCATCGAGCGAGTTTGAGCTCGGGCCTCCTCCCGCCGAGGGCACGGATCTCTTTGAGCGCGACTTCCGCATCCTCCTTGAGGAGCAAGACGCCCGCAGCGAAGCTCAATGCGCGCTCGCCCGCCGCCAGAAATTTCCGGGCTACCAGATCTT
Source organism: uncultured Pseudobdellovibrionaceae bacterium (assembly GCA_964409815.1). Classification (GTDB taxonomy): domain Bacteria; phylum Bdellovibrionota; class Bdellovibrionia; order Bdellovibrionales; family UBA1609; genus JALHOQ01. The sequence continues at coordinate 3,009 of CAYPFC010000247.1, read as the reverse complement.
CTTCAAGAACAACGGCATCCTCACCCAGGAAGAAACCGACCGCGCCGAAGCGCTCGGCAAGAAAGTCCTCAAATTCTCCGAGCGCATTTCGGTCTATTTCAAAAAGCAGTACAATCGCGAGCGCCCGTACAGCGTCGACAAAAAGATCAAACCCTGCGTCGATAAACCCGAGGGCTCGAAAGCGTACCCCAGCTCTCACGCCACCGAAGCCGCCGCCGGCGCCTGCATGCTCGCCGAGATTTACCCGGATCGCGCGGGCGCCCTCATCGAGTACGGACGGGAACTGGGCGACCTGAGAGTCATCGTCGGCGTTCATCACCCGAGCGACGTCGAAGCCGGACAAAAACTCGCCCAAGACATCTGCGACCGCCTCATGCAGGAAGCCGACTTCAAAAAAGAGATCAAAAAACTCAAAAGTATGTCGGCCCTCGACATCGCCAACTAGGAATCCGCACGCGCTGTCCACGTGCTCGACACCTTAGTCGGGCGCCAAATCTCATAAAAATTAGCACGACAGCCTCCGCTCCCGTCTCGGGTGGGGCGGTGAAGGCCTAACTCATTGATCTCTCACGGGCTCCTCTGGATTTTTACAAAGTAAAAGTAATTACTACATAACCTATTGGTATTTCTAACCTTTTCGCTTAGATTGTCGATCATATTGCTGAGGTAACAGTGCAACGACCAACGATTAGCGAATATCAAAACCCTGCGGAGTTCATCAAAGACATGATCCGCTTTCGCAAAGAGACCGACGCGAGTTTCAGCGTCCTCGGCGCGACTCGGGGACTTCGCAAAGTTTCTCCGTCGCTCGTCTCGCTCGTCGCTCAAGGCAAGCGCACACTGACCCTCGATCGCGCCGACGAGTTCGCGAAGCTGCTCGGTCTCAATACCACCGAAAAGATTTTCTTCCGCAACTGGATCGGCCAACTCGAGGGCCACAACTTCATCGAAAACACTCCCGCCGCCCCCGCGGGCGCGCGCAAAAACGTTTCGACCAGCATCTTGAGCGACTGGATCAACGTGTACGTGAAAGATCTTTTCCAGATCCCCGCCGTACAAAAAGATCCCTCGCTCGTCGAGAAACAACTCCTTCCGGTCGCGCCCCCGAAGCGCATTCAGAAGTCGATCGCGTTCTTGATTAAGGAAGGCTACCTGCGCCGCACGCTCGACGGCGGTTTGGTTCTGGACTCCCGCCTCGCGGTCGCGGACCCGAACGTTCCGAGCCGCAAGATTCGTCAATTTCATAAGGGCGCGCTGTCGATGGCGAAACTCGCGCTCGATCTTTTTCCCGTGAGCGAGCGCTTCGCGAACACGCTGATCATCCCGCTCGACGACAAGAGATACGAAGAGCTTCAGGGACTCATTCAGGAGTTCTCGGAAAAGCTCAAGGACTTCGCCGCGCGCAACCCCGAAGAGGGCAACCGACTTTACCAATTGATTGTCAATTTGAGTCCAGTGGGAGGGAAACTCGAATGAAACGGCTACTCATAGGAATACTGCTGACCGTTTCGCACGCGAACGCATCGACGTTCGTGGGCAACGGTGGAGGGGCGGGCGACGTCGAGCTCGCGGTGACGAAAACTCAGATTCGCGAGACATTCGCGGCGGTCGAGAGGCGCAAAGACGACGACCTCGACTGGTGCACGTGCAAGGAGAGCTACCGGCACCGCTCGGTCTGCGGCGCGCTGAACGGCCTTGAGCCCGCGCAGGCGAAATACTGCTCGAAGCAAATGGTCACGCAGTCGGGCGCGATGCTCGCTCTGGTCGACGATCCTAATGTGCGCATCGAATGGACCCGCGATCCGATCGAGGTGATGATCGGCGATCGCCGTCGCGCGGTGGACGCCGTCACGGATCCCGCGAAACGAATGATCACGGTCAACCTGGAGCGCTTCCTGACGTTGAAGCCTTTCGAGCGCGTCTTTTTGCTCACGCACGAGTACCTGCACCTCGCGAAGTTCGAGGGCAAGCCGCTCGACGACAACGCCGCCGTCGGACCGTTCACGGGAGACGAGGGCGGTCGCCGGCTGCTGAACGCGATGGGCGCCGCGGCCGCGGTCACGCACTTCGATCTACCGGGCGAAGTGCGGTCGTACAACGCCAAGCTTCGCCGCTCGCAATCGTGGAAGTCGCGTTGGATCGACGTGAGCGGAGGCTCGAGCGAGCCGAGCGGCGGCTCCGACGGAACGTTCGTGGCCGACAAGTTCAATCGTTCGAGCATCGGCCTTCGCTACACGCTCGGAAACTTCGTCCTCGGGGTCGCGTACCGCCGCTACCAGAACGACTTCAAGGCGCTGACCACGATCGACGTGAGCGAAACGATCGACGTCGCGAGCTTAAGCCTCGGCTACCGGTTCTTTTTCTTCCGCGATCCGATGACCTTCTGGGGACAATCGCACATGATTTTGAGCGCGGGCGCGGACTACTACATGGCCAAACAGGAGTTGAAAGATCCCTTTACCTCGAGCGAGGATGAAGCGAAGGTTTTCGGCGGCCACGCGCGCGTCGAGTACTTCTTGCCCATCATGTGGGGATTCTGGGGATTCGGCGGCGCCGCCTACGAATGGCGCCCGTACAGCTACGATTCGGTGAACGTGAAATATAAAGGTGGATCGACTTCAAGCTATTTGGGAGTGTCGTATGGTTTCTAAAATACTCGTTCTTGTAGGCAGCATCTTTTTACTGAGCGCGTGCGATCCCGGTCCGCTGACCGAGAAAGACGAGAACATCATCGGCGACGCCCTTAAGGACGTGTCCTCGCTTCATAGCGACACCGGAGTCGAGCAGACCACGCACGTACGAAGTGTCCGCGTTCAAGACCCCACGGGCGAGCACACGGTTCTTTATCACCAGACTTCGGATTTCATCATCGACCTGACCACGAAGAATATCACGATCTTCAACGCGGACGGGAAGGGCGTGAACCCGCCGCTCGCATTCGTGGGTACTCCGGTGTCGGCGGCCTTCAGGCCCTCGCTCGGTTACATCGTGATTTATGATTCGTCGATG
>CAYPFC010000246.1:0-4385 GCA_964409815.1 uncultured Pseudobdellovibrionaceae bacterium | reverse complement strand
TGAGGATGGGGTAGATCTCACTCATGGCTGAAAAACTGGTGAGTTGGAACGTGAATGGCCTCCGGGCCTGCGAGAAGAACGGGTTTTCAAAGTGGTTCGCGTCCGAAGACGCCGACGTCGTTTGTCTGCAAGAAATCAAGGTGAAGCCCGAGCAATTGCCGGCCGAGATGATCAACCCGGGGAAGTATCACTCGTTCTGGCATCCGGCCGAGAAGCCCGGTTACAGCGGTAATGCGATCTACACGCGTAAGAAACCGGTCGACGTTCGCTACGGGATGGGGGTCCCCGAGTTCGACCGCGAGGGGCGCGTGCTCACTGTCGAATTCAAGAACTACTCGATCATGAGCTGCTACTTTCCGAATTCGCAGCGCGATCATGCTCGCCTCCCGTACAAACTCAAATTCTGTAAAGCGTTCGAGAACCACGTCGCACGTGAACGTGAGCGCGGGAAGACCGTCATCATGGTTGGAGACTGGAATATCGCGCCGACCGAGATCGATTTGAAAAACGCGAAGGCCAACCAGAAGAATGCCGGCTTCCTACCTGAGGAGCGCGCGTGGATGGAGAAATTTTTAAAATCCGGATATGTCGACGGCTTCCGACACTTCGAACCCGGCCCCGGCCACTACACCTGGTGGAGCTATCGCCCCGGAATCCGCGAGCGAAACATCGGTTGGCGTTTGGATTATTTCCTTTTGGATCAAGACTCGAAGAAGCGGCTGAAGGCCGCCGAGCACCAAACGAAGGTACTCGGCTCGGATCACTGTCCCGTTGCGCTTACGATTCGGAGCTAATGCGCGTTTCTTAGCGAGCGTATCGTCGAGAGAATGCGTGAGCATTCGATCATCAATGTTCAGAGTATAGCCACTCAATTCGCATTCTCTGGCGGAAGCCGGGCCCGAATCGTGAAGTAGACACTTCGCAATTGGATAGCTTTGAGGGGTGTATCAAAATGAGACAAGGTTGTCTTTTTCTCTTGTTCCTAATCGCTTTTCCTTCATACGCGAAGGTGAACGTCTCGGTCGCAAAGTTCCAGGACAAATCCGGCGCGAGCCGCTGTCCCGGCTCCGCGCTCGCAAAACACGATATCGATTTCAATCTGCAGGAGCGCCTGATCGCGGCAATGCAACAGCTCGAGCGCTACGAGATTCAGGAGCGCGAAGTACGCCCCGTCTCTCCAAAGCATCGCCTCGCGGGAACGCTGCGCACGCTGGAAGTCTGCCCGCGCCCGAACGGCAAGCTCGGACAGAAGGCCGAGATCGTACTGGATTTACAAATTATCGATAGCAAGGGTACCCTCACGCACGTTTTCTCGAGCACCGCGAATGCGACCAGCGCCGCTGACGGCCACGCCACTCAAATAGCGCTCGAGGGCGCGATCAAAGAGCTCGCCCGCCGGATCGACAACGCCATTCCCGGAAAAACATCAACACGTCTTGTTTACAAAGGCCGCGGCCGTAAAGTTGCCGAAAACGATTATCAAGTCCAGATGATTCGTCGCCCGAACGCGGGCAAACGTTAAAGCCAATCCTCCAGCGTCAACGCGCGCAGGCCATGTCGCCTTCGCGCTTCATCGCAACGCTCGTGCCTCACACCATCCTCGAAACTCGCCTTGAACGCGCGACACGGAGTTGGCCTCAATGAATAGATCGAGCACGATGCGTTGACGCCAATCCGACCCTGAAGGCCTTTGCACTTCGGATGATGCTTGTCGTTCGTGCCCTTCATGCAGCGGTGCTGAGGGGTGAGCTCTTCGAACAAATGCTGAGGAACGGGATGAGCCGATTCACCGGGATTGGCCTCGCGCCAATAGAACTGCACGCGAAAGTGCGCGCAACAGGCCCCACAAGATACGCACGGGCTCTTCCCTGACCCAGACATCTTGGCCGAGCCCTCCAGTGGCTCTTAGGCTTTATCATCAAGCATTTTCCGTAGAATTGGCAAGGCCGCACGATCACGGGCTAAAGAATCCTCGTCCTCTTCATCCTCCCCCTCGACCCACTTCCAGGTTTCGTATTGGGGGCCGCATTCGGTGATCAGGCTAGAAACGCCGTCGAAGGTTAGATCGACCAAATAGCAGTCTCCGACTCTAACCGGCCGATTGAAGAAGCCATTTAAATATATGCCCCGGTAAATCTTTTCCGAATCAAAATCCTGAAGGTCCACAATTTCCGGGTCTTTTGTCAGCGAATAGACTTCCACCATCGCGGTGAAGGTGAGCGGTGAAGTCGTGTCGTCGGTTTTCTTTTTCATGCCTTTTCCCTTCGCTCTAAATACGGCGCCATTTTCTGCTGTCCGAAGAATTCTATCGCCGCCCTTTGATTGCATTTTCGACATAGTAACCTGAGATTCTTAAGGTCATCCGTACCGCCTACGCTCTTGGGAACGCGGTGATCGACCTCAAGGCCGTAAGTCGAAGAACAATTCGAGCACCTGGCTTGGTCACGGGCCCAAACCTTTCTTCGAACTCCTATCCGCGGCGCCGCGGATAGCTCGTTATCACAAAGGAGGTGTAAGAGATCCACCAACGTCATCCCGGGAAATCGATGCGCGTACCTTCCTTGCACCTGAAGGAGCTTCTCCCTCAAACGCGGATCCGAAATCGAGTCGAAGGTAAGGTCTTTGGAAATTTTGAAATCCGGAGAGTATCCCTGTGCCAGGTTCTTCGCTTCGCGGGTGCTCTTGCCCAAGAAGCTTCCCAGAACTTCATATTTGCGGTCGTCATCCATTGGCCGGCCCATGACCTTCTCGTGATTGAACAACGACTGCGCGAGCCCGATATTGGTAAGAGTCAGGGCACCCGATTCAATGTTCTTAACAATCTCTTCCCGGCGCGAGGGTTCAAGGTCTCGAAGTAACCGCATCGCAGATATCCGGCGGCACCCCTGATCTTCTGAATATTTAAGATGAGTCATGCAATATTCGAGGAGCGACCCGCATTGAAGCGTACAATAGAGACGCCTCCGATCGATCTCCCAAAGATGATGCAACAACTTGGTTAAGACCTCGCGCTCACTTCGCGCGAGCCGATCTGTTTCCTCTAATAGTTTTCGATCTGAAAGCTGATCCAATTGCATTCGTTAAGCCTCCACCCCTCTCTGCAAGATGGAAGGCCAAAGCGAACCTCAAATAATACAATTTCTAACGATCTCGGCGTCCGACCGCCGGACAAGGCCTACTTAAACGCGGCGGACTTACCGCGCTCGTCTCCGCGAATCTGCCCGCGGCGATAAGCCTGCATAAGTGCCTGCCGCTCCCCGGCCGGGCAGTTCATCTCGTGAAAACGCTGGCCAGCCTCGCCGATGCGCTCGGCGTTTTTAACATGACAATAAACGACGAAACCTTCCTCGAGTCCGCGCCGGTACGCCGCCTTCTCGCCCGACAGATCGGAGCTAAACTGTGCGCACTCTTTCACGAAACGCTGGTAATCGCGCGACTCAGGTGTACCGTTACGACCGTCGCGAAGACCGACCTCCTGCCACTCGCCGTCCACGCAGGTCTCTTTCGTGAGCGGTCGCGAGAGCGGGCCAATCGCGCATCCGGCAAACATCGCCGAAACCAAAATGAAAAGACTAATTCTCCATAAGGACATTCAAATATTCCAACATGTCTGCGCGGGTGCAGGGCACGCATCCGATTTTTCCGACCACCACGCCGGCGGCCACGTTGCCGAACACGCACGCCTCGGGCAACGTAAAGCCCGCGACGTGCGCCATCGCGAGCGCCGCGATCACTGTATCTCCGGCCCCAGTGACGTCGAACACTTGCCGCGCGAACGTCGTCATGTGAACGGCTTCTCCGCGCGAAATCAGGCTCATGCCTTCCTTTCCGCGGGTGATGACGATGTTTTCGGCCTGCATCCGGGAGCGGAGGCTCTCGCCGACTTCAATAATAAAGTTCGGGCTCAATTTCAGATCGTCGTAATCAAGACCCGAGAGCTCGACCGCCTCGTCCCGATTCGGAGTAATGACGTCGGCGCCATTATAAAATTTAGCCGGTGTGGAGCGATTCGGATCGACGAAAACCTTCTTACCCTTTGCGTGCGACTCCTTAATAATGGACTGCAGGGCGCTCTCGCTGAGCACACCCTTCGCGTAGTCCTCGATAATCACGCCGTCGGCCTGACCGAGAAGCGACGTCACTTTCGCCACTAACTGTTGCTCAACCGCCGACGAGAGGTACTGCTTTTTTTCATAGTCGACGCGCACGATGTGGTGGGGACCCGACATCACACGCAGCTTGCGCGTGGTCGGACGAGCCGAATCGACAATCAAATGATCGGGGCTAACTTCGGCGCCCTTAAGCTTTTTACGTAGCTCCGCCGCCGTACCGTCCTCGCCCACGACCGCAACCAAATGCGCGATTCCACCGAGAGAAGCCACGTT